>JBGQGH010000074.1:0-15242 GCA_041497315.1 Terriglobia bacterium
CCATCCAGGAACACATGGTCCGAATTTTCATCATTTCCTCCGAATGTCCGGCATCCGCCCGGGCTTTCCACAGCGTGCGACCTTCTATCTTCGCTGGGACTGAGAGTATGCGCAATCTTTCGCCAGCGGGCAATCGCCGCAATGCGGCGGCTTCGGCCGGCCGTAGTGTTTCTCGAGCACCGCGAGCGCCCGGCGGAACGTGATGAGCGTTTTCATCGGCAAGCAATGTTACGGCGTGATGGCAATCGCGCGCACGGGACTCCCCGAGCCGCCCACAATCTTGAGCGGCGCGGCGATCACAATGGCGCCGGTCGGAGGAAGCTGGTCCAGGTTGCACAGGCTCGCGAGGCCGAAGCGCCCGCTGCCGTGCATGACGTAGTGGTTCGAAAACGGCGGATCGAATTTCGCTGCTTGTCCTGCATCGGTGCCGAACGTCTCCACGCCCACGCCAAGCACGTCTCGCGCGTCGGCCAAGAACGTCGAGCACTCTTTGGCCCATCCCGGCGTGTGTGGTCCGTCCTCTCTCGCGTTGATGAACGCCTTCGCATCGCGCCGGCGCGACCACCCAGTGTGAAGCAGTACCCACGCGCCCGCGGGGATGCGCCCGTGCTGCGACTCCCATTGCTGGACGCGTTTCGATGTCAGGAGGAAATCCGGATCTCGGGCGACCTCGGCGGTGACGTCGATTACACAGGCCGGCCCGATGAATTGTCGCGGCGCGATTCGGTCCACGGTGTTGTCCGGCAAATCTTTTCCGCTGATCCAGTGTACGGGTGCGTCAAAATGCGTGCCGGTGTGCTCGCCGGTTTCGAAGGCGTTCCAATACCACGCCGGGCCGCGCTCGTCGTAGTGCGATAGTTCCCAGATTTTGAATGGCGGCGCGTTCACCCACTGCGGCGGAAGGGGGATTAGCGGGGTGTCTGGGCTCAGCGGCTGCGTGAGGTCAACGACGCGCAGTCGCCCCGCGGCCAGTTCGGTTAGCAGATCGGTCAGAATCCGTGACATTCCTACCTCGGTGCGATCCGGCTCAGCTCCCCGCGCCATTCTTCAGTCCCTGGATGTGCCATTGGAACTGAAACCGGTTTTCGAGCAACGTGAGTCCGGTGACGTATTGCGATGGCCCGGTCGCTTCGACTTTGGCGACGATGGTCGTGAGTATGTTGCCGGCCACTGCACCCGCGAATGCCGCGCGGAATTCCTCCAAGCTGCGCACCGTCGAACACCTCGGAATCCCTGACGACCGCGCAATGCCTTCGAGGTCGGTGCCCGTCGCGGTGGCAGTGGGGAAGCCGCCGACGGAAAGCAGGCTCTGGTTGTCGAACACTAAATGCACCAGATTCCGCGGGGCGTAACGCGCCATCGTGCTCAGCGCGCCCAGGTTCATCAGCAGCGAGCCGTCGCCATCCAGCACCACGACTTTCTGCTCCGGCAGGCAGAGCGCCAGTCCCAATCCGGTCGAAGACGCCAGGCCCATGGCGTGTTGCAGATAGAAAAAATTCGGTCGGTGGCCCACCGACTGCAATTCCGCCGCGACCGCGCCCATGATGGTCACGACCACACACTTTTCCAGGTCCGCATAAATCGCGCGGATGCATTCCAGGCGCTGCATCATTCCTCCCACATCAAGTCGCGCATCAGCAGCAGCGCTACCGGCTGCAAGCTGCTTTCCGCGAGAGCCTGCGCCTGGCGAATGCGCCGCGCGACGCTCGTGGGATCGTCCAGCATCAAGTACGGAATCCCCAGCGCACGCAGCACCGGCTCGGTCGCGTTGCCGCCCTGGGTCTGCCAGGGATCGCCCTCACCGAATGTTCCGCGATAGCTGATCAGCATCAGCAGCGGGATTTTGTAAAGGTGCGCGAACGATACGATGCCGTTGATCGCGGCCAGGAATCCATGGTTTTGCATCAGCATCGCGGATTTCACGCCTGCGAAATGCGCGCCCGCCGAAATCCCCACGCCTTCTTCTTCCTTGGCCAGGCGCACCAACGTCACTTCCGGGTCGTCATCCGCCATGCGGATCAGGTGGACGAGCCACGTTTCCGGCAGAGCGGACATGAGCCGGACGCCGCACGACTTCAGCGCGTCGTAGATCACTTTCGAATTGGCCGCCGATACCGGCATCCCGCCGCTCCTGTCCGCAGGCTTCCGCTGACTCCCGTGGAATCCGCATCATATCCAGAATCAGGTAGCACAGCCACTCTTGGCTGTGCTCGGCTCCTGAGCCCGGTCGTCCAGAGAAACCCGTCGATGCTTACTGCGCGGGTTGGGGTTATAATCCGCCGCTGCTTCGTGATGTTGGGGATTTTCGCTCGATTCCGCCATCCGTGAAACGAGAGCGAGGATCGGCTTTGACGAAATCAATTCACTCAATGGGGGGCTCCATGCGGCGCTTCGCTCTTCTTTTGTCCTTTTGTTTTTTTGGATTGGCCCTACAGGCCGGACCGGCGGACGAATCGCCTTCGTTTTTCGGCTACTCCAAGGCTTCCGCGGCCGCGGAGCGCGATTGGGAGCAGAAGTTCCGCGCCATCCCCTCGCCGCAAAACATGCGTGACTACATGCAGCGGCTCTCCGCGCGCCCGCACCACGTCGGCTCGCCCTACGACAAGAACAATGCCGAATGGATCTTGGCTAAGTTCAAGGAGTGGGGCCTTGACGCGCACATCGAAACGTTCAACGTTCTATTTCCCACACCCAAAGAGCGTGCCGTCGAACTAATCGAGCCCACAAAGTTCACCGCGAAGCTGCAGGAGCCTGCCGAAAGTGTGGATCCGACCTCGAACCAGCAGGGCGAGCAACTTCCCACTTACAACGCGTATTCGATTGACGGCGACGTCACCGCGCCGCTCGTCTACGTCAATTACGGCATCCCCGAGGATTACGAGCAGTTCGCGCGACTGGGGATTTCGGTGAAGGGCGCGATCGTCATCGCGCGCTACGGCGGCTCGTGGCGCGGCATCAAGCCCAAAGTGGCCGCGGAACACGGCGCCATCGGCTGCCTGATCTACAGCGACCCGCGCGACGACGGCTATTTCGCCGGCGATGTCTTCCCGCAGGGTGCGTACCGCAACAAGGACGGCGTGCAGCGCGGCAGCGTCGCGGACATGCCGCTCTATCCCGGCGACCCGCTGACGCCCGGCGTGGGTGCGACGCCCGGCGCCAAGCGCCTCGAAATCAAAGACGCTCCCACGCTTACGAAGATTCCCGTCCTGCCAATTTCTTACAGTGACGCGCAGCCGCTGCTCGCGGCGCTGAAGGGCCCCGTGGCTCCAGCGGCGTGGCGCGGCGCGTTGCCGCTCACTTATCACATCGGCCCCGGCCCGGCGAAAGTTCACCTGAAGGTGAGAGCGAACTGGGACATCAAGCCCATCTACGACGTAATCGTAAAGATCCCCGGCGCGGTCTATCCCGACCAGTGGGTAATCCGCGGAAACCATCACGACGGCTGGGTGAATGGCGCGCAGGACCCCATTTCCGGCCTCGTCACGGTCATGGAAGAAGCGCGCGCGTTCGCCGAATTGCTCAAATCCGGCTGGAAGCCGAAGCGCACGATCATCTATTGCGCCTGGGACGGCGAGGAGCCGGGCTTGCTCGGCTCGACGGAATGGGCCGAACAGCACGCCGAAGAATTGCGCCAGCGCGCGGTGGTTTACATCAATTCCGATACCAACAGCCGCGGCTATCTCGGCGTTTCCGGCTCGCACACGCTTGAAAAAATGATCAACGAAGTCGCGCATGATGTAACGGATCCCGAGAAGCAGATGTCCGTCTGGAAGCGAGCGCAATTGGCGCAGAGTGCCGGCCGGCGCCGCGGTGGGGGCGGAAGCGGCACGCAGGAAACGCGCACCAACGAATGGCGCATCAGCGCGCTCGGCTCCGGGTCGGACTACACCGCGTTTCTCGATCACCTCGGCGTGGCTTCGATGAACCTGGGCTACGGCGGCGAATCCGGCGGCGGCATCTACCATTCCATCTACGACGACTTCTACTGGTACACGCACTTTGACGACACGGATTTCGCGTATGGCCGCGCGCTCGCAGAGACGGCGGGCTCGACGGTGATGCGCATGGCCGATGCGGATGTCCTGCCGTTCGATTTCGGCAACTTGCTGGCCACGGTGAGACGCTACGAAGACGAACTCGAGCACCTGGCCACCGACATGCGCGAAGAAATCCGCGAACGCAACCGCCAGCTCGACGAAGGCGTCTTCGACGCCATCAACGATCCCAAGGAGCCGATGGCTCCCCCGGCGAGGGAAGAAGTCCCGCCGTTCCTGAACTTCACGCCCATGCGCAATGCGCTCGATACCCTCTCACGCAGCGCCGAACGCTATCAGAAAGCTATGACGCGCGCGCAGCAGAATGGCGGCGAAGCGCTCGCGAAACTTCGCTCCAGCACACTGGACGAAAAACTCATCGGCAGCGAACGCGCTCTTAGTGATCCGGCAGGTTTGCCCGGACGGCCGTGGTTCAAGCACCAGATCTACGCGCCCGGTTTTTATACCGGCTACGGAGTGAAGACGATACCGGCCGTGCGCGAGTCCATCGAGCAGAAACAGTGGAAGCAGGCCGATGAGATGATCGCGCGCGTCAGCCGCGTGCTCCTGAACGAAGCGGCCGCGATCGATGCGGCCTCAGCGGAACTGGAGAAGGCAGTTCGCTGAGCAGGGCCGCTAGGCTTCTCCTGGCGACTTGGCTACCGAGCAATGAATTCCATAGAGGGCCCAGTGGTCGGCCAGAAGGCCGAGCAAGATCTTCAAGTGAATTCGCTGCTCACCTGCGTTGGCGCCGCTGGTCCGGTATCTCACGAAGACTTCGGCGATTGCGGACCTCCGCTCCACCAGCTGAAAGTTTTCGACGGTGGCCGCAGTTTGTTCCTCCAAAGGTAGTGAGGCGAAAAAAGCACCTACTCCCTTTTCTATATCCTCACGGCCCATCCGCATATCTCCGCGAGGATCCACAAACTGGCCCTCCTCATGGAACTCTGCAGCAATAAGTCTTGCATCGCGTTTGGCCCACGCTTGAGCCAACCGGAACGCCAGTAGCACCAAGTCTGCAACTTGATCCCTCTGTTGTCCCCTGGTTTCTAGCTGGATTTCGTGGCTCTGGGCCTCCTGACCCCCGCGAAATCGTTGGATTTCGTCCCGGAGAGCATCGAGTCTGAGTCCACGCTGAAGCAACAATTGTGCCGCGAGACACTCCTCTTCGCGGAGAATGGCAAGCAGGAGATGTTCTGTTCCAACGTGGCGATGACCGAGCTGATCGGCCTCCTCCAACGCCAAATTGAGGATACGCTTGCACTCCTGGCTGAGCGGGACTTCGACGGAGGTGGAAATGCGTTTACGGATGGTGATTCGCGATTCGATTTCCTTGCGGATGGACTCGATGGAGCCATGCTGTTTTAGGAATCGATCGGGCAGTTGCTTGTCTTCGCGGAACAGGCCGAGCAACAAGTGTTCCGTTTCGATGGAGGGGCTGCCGTACTGGCTGGCCTCAAACCGTGCGAAGAAGACTACGCGCCGTGCTTTTTCTGTAAAGCGTTCAAACATGACCGATGCCAGGCAGGTCTATCGAGGAGTAATCATACGCCTGCGGAACATCAGCTTCCACACGAAGTGGGTCGCGACATCAGTTCGATCGCATAGCGCCGATCCTCCGGCGAAAAACCAAATTCGAGGGCGGCGTTATCCTCCAGAATCACTCATACCGCAGCGCGATCATCGGATCCACCCGCGTCGCGCGTCGCGCGGGAATCAGGCACGCTACCACCGCCACGGTTACCAGCAATAGCGATACCAGGCTGTACGTCAGCGGATCGTGCGGCTTGATCCCGAAAAGCAAATTGGTCATGAACCGCCCCAACCCCAACGCCGCCGCCGCGCCGATCCCGATCCCCACGGCCACCAGAATCAGGCCCTGCCGCAGCACCATTTGCAGGATGTCACCGCGCTGCGCGCCCAGCGCCATTCGCACGCCGATTTCATGCGTGCGCTGGGTGGCGGAGTAGGAAACCACGCCG
Organism: Terriglobia bacterium; assembly: GCA_041497315.1. Classification (GTDB taxonomy): domain Bacteria; phylum Acidobacteriota; class Terriglobia; order Acidiferrales; family UBA7541; genus JBGQGH01. Next base: position 6,017 of record JBGQGH010000074.1, read on the forward strand.
TAAACGCCGACCACCGCCAGCACCAATCCCAATCCACCGAGCGCCCCGGCAAACAACGCGCCCATCTGGAGAAGGAAAAAGCCGTTGCCCCCCTGGAGCCGTTCCTCCATCGTCATCACGTCGTAGACGGGCAGGCTGGGCTGCATTTCGTGGACGGTTGTCTGGAACGCCGAAGCCAGGCTCGTCGGTGGCCCGGACGTGCGCACCTGCATCACATGTAGCGACTGATAGTTCTGCGTCAAAGGGGCGAAAAAGTACGGCATCGGCTCTTCGAACATGTAGCCGTACTTTCCAGTTGGGGTGATCCCGACCACTTCGAGATAGGGCCCCTTCGCTCCATTCATGCTGAACCGCTTGCCCATGGCGTCCTGTCCAGGCCAGAGCTTCCGCGCCAACTGTTCATTGATGACCGCCACCGGCTGCGATTTTTCCGTGTCGCTCTCCGTGAATTCCCGCCCGCGCAGGAGCCGAACGCCCATCGTGCGCAGGTATTCGGTGCCCACAAAATTCCATCCCGTGATGATGCCCTTCTCGCCGGGAGCAAGCGTCTGCCCTTCCGCGATGACGCGGCCGCCCAGGTTGTAGTAGCCCATCGGCGTGGAGAACGCGAAGCTCGCGGACATCACGCCGGGCAGCGCGCGCACGCGCCCCTCGAGTTCACGATAGAACTGATCCGTCTGTGGACGATCGAAATTTATTTGCGACGGGTCCACGGAAAGCGAGATCAAGTGGTCCGTGCGAAAACCCAGGTTCGCCGTCTGCGCCGAACCCAGGCTGCGAATGAAAAGGCCGCCGGCAATCAGCAGAATCATCGAGCCCGCCACTTGCGAAATCACCAGAATGTTGCGCAGACGGTGCCGCTCGATTCCGCCGCCCATCCCGCGCCCTCCCTCGCGCAGCGTCTGGTTCAGGTCCGAGCGCGAAGCACGAAGCGCCGGCACCAGTCCCACCAGGATTCCGGAGGCCAGCGCTACCGCCGCGACATAGCCAAAGCTGCGCCAGTCGAACGACAACTCGATTCGAAAGGGAATCCCACCCGGAATCTGGATTCGCTGCAGACCCAGACTCGCCCACCAACCGAAAAGCAAGCCGGTCAAGCCGCCGAGCAGCGCGAGCATCCCACCCTCCGTCAGCAATTGCCGTACGAGGCGCGCACGGCCGGCGCCCATCGCCGCGCGGATGGCGAGTTCCTTTTCCCGTGCGGCCGCCCGCGCTAGCAAAATGTTCGTGACGTTCACGCAGGCCACCAACAAGACCAGGCCGACGAGGATAAGAAAGATGCCGGCGACAAGCGGGTTCTGTTGCGCCGAACTCGGCTCCGGTCGAGCCAAATGTTCCGGGAAGACGTAAATCTTGTTCCCTTTGTCGGTGTCGGGATATTGCGCCGCCAGATGATCCGCGATGACCGCGAGCGAAGCCTGCGCCTGCTTGAGTGTTGCGCCGGGCTTCAACCGCGCCAGCACGTGCAGGGAATGATTGTCGCGTTTGGTAAAGACTTCCGCATTGTCGGGCGTGTACGTGTTCATCCCCATCGGCAAATAGCCGTCCATCAACACGACGGAATACGCTCCGGTGAAAGAGGCGGAAACCACGCCAACGATCGTGACCGCGTGCCCCATCACGCGCATGGATTGGCTGATCACCCCGGGGTCGCCATTGAATTTGCGCTTCCAGCAGTCGTAGCCCAACACCATGACGGGATCTGCGCCCGCGGATAATCCTTCGGTGGGCAGGATGAGCCGACCTAGCAGCGGCTTCACTCCCAGCATCTTGAAGTAATCGCCGGTCACATAGCTGACCATCATGCGTTCGGAACGCTCTCCGTGCGTCACGCCGACGAAGCCGAGGTCAAACGCGGCAAACTCTGAGAACGCCGAGGATTCCTTGCGATAGTCCTGAAAATCAGGGTAGGAGATTCCGTGCGGTTCTTCATTCCCCGGATGCGAAATCGCGAGCACCGTCAATTCTTCGGGGTTGGGCACGGCCATGGGCCGCAGAACCAACGCGTTCACGACGCTGAAGATGGCTGTGTTCGCGCCGATGCCGAGGCCCAGAGTGATGGCAATAATGACGGTGAGGACTGGGGTACGCGCCAGCATTCGCACGCCGTAACGGAGGTCCTGCCAAAATGTTTCCATTACATTCCCCCTGCGGTTCAAGCGATCCGTGCAGCCCGGCTTGGGCGCGCCAGCCACGTGCGCGGGCATCCCCGCCCACCGTCACTTCTCAGTACGCACGGTTCACTCGCGGAGTTCCATGAGGTCTGGCCGCATAACTGGGAGGCTGGTCGAGCGAGTTACAAATTTGATTGCAAGGTGCGGACGTATTCAGCGAGAGCTTCCTGCCACGGCCTCGGCGGCGCGAAACCGGCTTGCTTCAGCGCGTCCATTTCCATCACCGCGTATTTCAACCGCTTCGCGCGCCGTCCCATCTCGTCCATCGGCTTGCCGATCACTTTGCCGGCGTCAAGCCCGGCCAACGAAGCCGCGCGCCGGGCAATTTCCACCCGGCTGCACGCTCCGGCATTCGAAAGATGAAAGAGCCCGTAGCGGCGCGCTTCCACCACTTCCATGATCTTGCTCGCCGCGTCCAGGGTGTAGGTGGCTGAGCCAAGCTGATCTTCCGTCGCGACATACTCTTTCCCCGCAGCGATCGCGTTGAGGCATTTCTCGACGAAGTTGGTTTTTCCCGGACCGAATAGAAGCGACACGCGGAAAATCCAGTGGTTCGGGAGGCCGCGCGCAATTTCTTCACCGAGCAATTTCGTACGCCCATAAACAGTCGGCGGATTCGTGGGGTCGGATTTGATGTAGGGTGTCCGCTTCAGCCCATCGAACACCGCATCGGTGGAGATATACGCGACCGCTGCGCCGACCTCGCGCGCCGCGTCCGCCACATGGCGCGCGCCTTCGACATTCACCGCGTGTGCCAACGCCGGATCGGCTTCGCAGATATCCAGGTCGGGAATTCCCGCGGGATGAATCACGATCTCCGGCTCCGCTCTCGTGATCGCCGCGCGCACCTCGGCTGCGTTGGTGATGTCCGCGTCGGCCCGCGTGAGTGCAATAACGGTGTGCCGTTGGCCAAACACCCGCGCGATCCCATAGCCGAATAATCCCGTCGATCCTGTGATTACAATCCTCATCGTCGCCTGAGCGAATGCTACTCCCTTCGGATTGTACTGGAACAACTCACGAAGTGGTTTAGCAGCTAGGTTGCACCTCGCTGAATGCCTGGTGGGCCCGACAGGATGAGCATGTCCCGAGCGCAGTTGAGGGGAACCTGGGATCGAGACGAACGGAAGCTTGGTGGGCCCGCCAGGATTTGAACCTGGGACCAACGGATTATGAGTCCGCTGCTCTAACCGCTGAGCTACGGGCCCCCGGGATGTTCGCGGTCAGGCTAAGTTCGACTCTAGCGGAATTCCGGAACAGAGGCAATTCTTTCGCGAATAACTTGAATTCTTGGCGTTTTAGTTGAGCTGTAAACTTCTGAGCGACGCTCTCACTCACCTGTTACAAGAAGTTTACACCCGTCACTAATCCCCCGAATCAACGTGAGTTGCAAGCGAACGGCGATGGCTTTCACTTTCCCACCTGTGGAAATCTGTTTCCCGCCCTATTCTGACGCCTTCCAGAGGTTCTTTGTTTTCAACTGTTTCACTGTGGAACGACGATTGCTTCCTCCAATTGTGAAATACCAGCGGCAGCTTCTCCCCAAGGAGCTGTCCTGACATCCGGTCTAGCGGTGCTCGGTGGCGGCACGTCCCGTCGACACGGAACCCGCGGTGTTCGCGCAGGTTTTCGAGTTGAGGAGGCGTGCATGTTGTCCAGGAAACTAGGGTTTATTGTACTGAGCGCGCTGGTAGCGCTCACCATTTGCGCCACAGGGGCAAAGGCGGACACCATCGTGCTCCTCGGTTCGCCCGCTGGTCTGGGAGCGGGCGACCTTGTCGCCACGTATCCCGAGCCGGGTGGCACCGACGTTGGACCTATCTACACAACCTCTGCGGGCGGCTTCACCCTCACGTTTACTCAGTCCGGATCTTCCCGCATCCTGGTGCAAGGTGGCGGCGTGATGGGAACGAGCTGGTGGCTGGACTACCCCAATGGCACCCATGTCCTTTACTCGGGAAACTTCTTCAGTGTGGGATCGGGTCCGGTGACGATCACCTTTTCCACTCCCGTCTCGGAGTTCGGCTTCCTTTTCCAGAACAACAATGACAATAAGCCCTCGTCGGCCGTAAATTCTTTCGCGCTGTATAACGGCTCAACCCTGCTGGGCACCTACACCGGCACGATTGTTTCCACCGATCAGAACGGGAACGTCCTCATCTTCATCGGAGCGCAAGATATTGGAGGCGGAATCACCTCGATCATCGTCAGTGGCGATCACAATGACTTCGCGATTGGCCCGGTCACGTTTCAGCCGGATTCGCCGACAAATGATCCTGGCCCTACGGCCACTCCGGAGCCTGGCACTCTGCTCCTGTTTGGTTCGGGATTGATTGGCTTGGGTGGCGTGCTGCGCCGGAAGCTCCGCGCATAGGCGGTTTCTTCCGGCCGAACGATCTAAGACTCGCGGTTTTAACAGGCGTGCTTAGCGGAATTCAAACCGCTGAGCGCGCCTTCCTCTTTTTGGGGCCGGACTGACCTGCTACTCGTAGCGCAGTGCAATCACCGGGTTCACCTGCATCGCGCGGAATGCGGGGATCACGCAGGCAAGGATCGCTATGCAAGCCATCAGCGCACTCACCAGCAACAGCGTTGCAGGATCAATCACCTTCACACCAAATAACAGACTGCCGGGCAAACGCGTCGTCGCGAATGCTCCGGCAAATCCCAGTGTGATCCCTGCCGCCGCGAGCGTCCACGCGAAGAGGCACATCCATGCGGCCATGGGAGCCGTTCGCCGCGTCACGTGAATTGTCGGCAGAAGCATCTCGCAGCCACACTATGGAAGGGGTTGTGTGACGTCAAGGAACCGCAGTCGGCCTGCGCGCTGCAGTTCTCTGGCCCGCCTGGACAGGTTTCGCGCATAATAGCGGCTTCGCTGAAGATTGCGGCAGCCAACGGAGGGGGCCATGGCAGAACGGTTGGAGGACTTCCAGAAATTCCGCGCGGACTTGAACGAAGAGATCCTGGGTTGCGGCCACCTGGGAATGAAACGTTTCTTCGCGCTCGATCACCAGGCCTACGAGCCCGGCGCGCTCCCGACCAAGACGAAAGAGATGCTCGGCCTCGTGGCTTCGGCCGTGCTCCGTTGCGACGATTGCATCACCTACCATCTTGTGCGCTGCGCCGAGGAAGGCTGGAAGCGCAACGAAGTCATTGACGCGCTCAACGTCGCCCTAATCGTCGGCGGCTCGATCGTTATCCCGCACGTCCGACGCGCCTTCGCCCGCATGCGCGAAATCGAAGCGCTCAAACCCTAACCTTAGAATTCGAGAGTGTTCAGGCGCATTCTCGCCGGAACTCTTGCGGGATTCGGTGTGGAGACGCGCTACTCGGTGAAGACGATTCCAACAGCGGTGCGATCATTTTCCTGCCCGGGCTCCAGTTTCACCACGTAGCCGCGGTAGTGCATGTGGTTTGCGGCGCCGGTGGCGTCCCCCGGCGTTTCCATCATCACTTGCAGCTCGGATTGCAGGCGCGGAGCGTGTTCCAGGTGGATGAGCGCGCCGTGCAGCGTCAGGTCTCGCAGCACGGTCTCTTCCTCGAACGCGCGCCCATCTTCCGTCTGCCCCATCACGCGCGCGCGGAATTGCGCTCCCGGACGCAGCCCGCTGCGCGACGGCGGCATCATCATCTCCACGCGCTCTTCGCCCAGCGTCATCACCATTCCTTCCGCCGCTGCCCACACCGAGTCGAAATTCCCTCGCGCCTCGCGCAGCAATCCGTCCATCGCCTTGTCCGACGAATCCGGATCGTGGTGGAAGAGCACCAGGTTCTTCACGCCCATGTCCTTCGCCACGCGCACGCCTTCGAGCCACGACGAGTGGCCCCAGCCTTTGCGCTCGCCCGCGAGCCGCTCCGGCGTGTACTGCGCGTCGGCAATGTAGATGTCCGCGCCCTTCGCCAGTTCGCGCAGGCTGCGGTCCATCTCCGGCACGCCCGGTTCGTTATCCGTGGCATAGACGATGATCCCGGCGGGCGTCTCCAGTCGGAATCCCAGGCAGCCCTGCGGATGATTCAGCCAACTCGCGGAGACGCGCGTGCCGTTGATCTCGAACTCGTCGCCGCCGGCCACTTCGGTGAAGACGCGAGCCGCGGACATCGCGCTCATGTCCACGGGGAAATACGGATGCGCCATCTGCGTTTCAAACACCTGCTTCAAACTGTCCGGCCCCAGGAATTTCGAGCGAAAACTATAGAAGTGGAAGCGGTTCTCAGCGGAATAGAGCGGCGCAAAAAACGGGATGCCCTGGATGTGGTCCCAGTGGTAATGCGTCACGAAAATATGCGCTTCGAGAGGTTTCCCGCCGTGCGAGCTTTGCCAGCAATTTCCCAGCGAGCGCAGTCCGGTGCCGCAATCCAGGATGAACCGCGTGCCGTCCGGCGCGATGAATTCCAGGCACGGCGTGTTGCCGCCGTAGCGCCAGGTTTCGCGGTCCACGGTGGGGATGGACCCGCGCACGCCCCAGAAACTGAGTTTAGCGGTGTGTTTGGGAGTGTTCTTGGGCATGGACAAACGCTCGCCGCGCGCGCGGGCGCATTTCAAGCTCCCAGGCAAAATTCACCCGGAAAGAAGAAGCTAAACAATGGTAGGGAGCCCCTCAGGGCAAGTCAATTACGTTCCCGCGCAGAATTCCATATCCAGCATCAGCCGCCGCAGGATTCCCGTGTGCGCGCCGCGCCGTGTGGGTAGAATGGGCCGAATGCACCTGCAATCCAAGAGCGACGGGCATCAGCATGCGCCCGGGCAGGAGCATGTCCACTCGCACGCCGCAAGCATGACCGGAGTCTTGAGCTGGGCCATGGCCGCCACGCTCGGCCTCGTCGTCGCCGAACTGCTCGGCGGCTTGCTCGGCCATTCCATCTCGCTGGTCACCGACGCGGTGCATAACCTCTCCGACGTGCCCACGCTCGCCATCTCCTGGTTCGCGCTGCGCTGGATGGAGCGCCCCGCCGACGCCGAAAAAACCTACGGATATCGCCGCGCCGGCATCCTGGCCGCATTCGCCAACGCCATGATCCTGATGATGGTGGCGCTCTTCCTCTTTTACGAAGCCTATCAGCGCGTGCTCCATCCCGTCGCCGTGCACGCCGGAGCCATGATCTGGATCTCGCTCGCCGCGCTGGCCGTCAATGGCGGCATCACGCTCGCGCTCGTCCGCAACCGCCGCGACCTCAATCTCCGCAGCATCCTCATCCACAATTTCGGCGACGCGCTGTCGAACGTCGGCATCCTCGCCGGTGGCCTCGCCGTGCGCGCAATGGGAGCGCAATGGATCGATCCCGCGCTGGCCTTCGCCATCGGCGCGCTGGTGCTGTGGTCCGGCTACGGAGTCCTTGCCGAATCCGCGCACATCCTGCTCGAAGGCAAGCCGCAGGGCATGCGCCTCGAAGAAGTCGCCCGCGCCATCCTCGGCGTTCCCGGAGTCCAGGAAGTCCACGACATCCACATCTGGACGCTGGGCACCGACCACCACGCGCTTTCCTGCCACGTCCGCATTCCCGATATGCACATGGAAGAGAGCGAACGCATCCTCGCCGCGATTCAACGCGCGCTCCGCGATCGCTTCCACATCACGCATTCCACCGTGCAACTCGAGCGCGCGGGTTTGCCGAAAGAAGCCGGCCTCTTCATGCCCGTGCCAATCGAAAAGAAATCCTGACGCATCCCTCCCCCATCGTAGGGGCGTCCCGAAGCTTCGGGACTGCGCTCATCGGCTATTTCCTCGTAGGGGCGCCGCTTGCCGCGCCCAACGCTTGTCATTCTGAGCGAAGCGAAGAATCTCTCTTCGCTCGGGCGCTGCCCCGATCCATCGGGGGTGTGCCCACTTTGCTGCCTGTATCGGCCACCTTTCAGTGCGCGGCCTTTCCTTATCCTTGACTCCGCATCCTCAACGGCGCACAATTGGCTTGAACTAATTAGTTAGTTCGGTGTAGCTGTTCGAGGAGCGTGCGCCAATGAAAACCGCCAAAAACATCACTCGAATTATTCCCGCCCTGACGGCCCGCACCCAGTTCGGCCAGATCCTGAGGCGCGTCCGGCAGAACAAAGAGCGTTTCGTGGTGGATAAACGCGGCGAGCCGCAGGCCGTGATCATGAGCGTAGAGGAATACCTACGGAATTTTGCAAAGCGGCCGGGAGCCCTGGCCGAAATCCAGCGCGCGGCGCAGTCCAAGCACTTGGACCTGCTTTCCTTGCGCGAAGTAAACCTGGAAATCAAGCGCGCCCGCCGGGAGCGCCGCCGTGGCGCGGCATAGGGTCGTCCTCGATACCAACGTGGTGGTCTCCGCCCATCTGAGAGCGGATGGGCGGCAGGCGCTTATCCTCGAACTCGGGCTTGCCCGTCGGTTTCAACTCTGCGTCTCGGAAGACTTGCTCGCGGAATACGAAGAGGTCCTGCTGCGGCCGCGTTTCGGCTTCGATCCCCGGCTGGTCCGCCGGTCCATGAAAGCCATTCGCGAGGCGGCGGTCGTCGTCAAACCGAGGAAGAAATTCAGGATCACTCGCGACCCGGAAGACAACAAGGTCCTGGACTGCGCCGTGGAAGCACGTGCGGCCTGGCTGGTCACCGGAAATGTGCGTCACTTTCCCCTGCGGTTTCGTGGCGTGCGGATCATTCCCCCGGTTGAGTTCGTCGAACTCCTCGCCGCAGAAATCCTCTGACCGCGACGGATGGGGCCCCCCGCCCCTACTTCGTCGCACAGGCCTGCTACGCCCTGCACCGCATGGTGACGGGGTACCGCACAGTCTGGGGCCCCGCCCTGTACTCCACCGAAAAAGACATCGGTTCGCCGCCCCATGCCGTTAACATGCCCTGCCTCATCCGAGAGGGACGCCAGGACGCCTATATCATCGTCGTTCCCCCACGCGGCCAATGTTCTAGGAATATGGTGTGACTTGAAGAACAAATAGCTAGAAGTTGTCTCATAAACACCTTCAACCCATTGGAGGGTTGAAGGTCAGCTTCAAGAGAGTCAAAACCAGTGCATGGATCTGACCGACGCCCAGTGGGCGATTCTCGAACCGGTGTTTCGGCCGAAGCGACGGTCCG
>JBGQGH010000075.1:0-15188 GCA_041497315.1 Terriglobia bacterium
GAAACGATGGAGCTTTACGCTCCCATCGCTCACCGGCTCGGCATGGGCTTGATCCGCGGAGAACTCGAAGACCTGGCCTTCAGCTACCTCGAGTCCATCGCCTACATCGAGTTGCAGAAGCTGGTGGCCTCCAAGAGCAAGGTGTACGAGAAATTCCTCCACGAGGTCCAAGACACCATCCGCAAGAAACTGGTGGAGAACGGACTCCCCGCGGAAGTCGAAGGGCGCATCAAGCGGCTGTACTCCATTCACCAGAAAATCGAGCGCCAGCAGCGTTCGCTGGACCAGATTTACGATTTGCTGGCCGTCCGCGTGGTCAGCGACACGGTGAAGAATTGCTACGCCGCGCTCGGGGTGATCCACCAGATCTGGCGTCCGGTTCCCGGCCGGATTAAAGACTACATCGCCATGCCGCGTGCCAACCTCTATCAGTCGTTGCACACCACGCTGATTCACGGCGGACAGCCCTTCGAAGTGCAAATCCGCACGCAGGAGATGCACCGCATCTCTGAACAGGGCGTAGCCGCCCACTGGAAGTACAAAGACGGCAAGGAATTCTCCGATGCCGACGACCAGCGCATCGTGTGGATGCGGCAATTGATTGAGTGGGTGCGAGAGATGCAGGAACCGAGTGAGTTCCTCTCCACGCTGAAAGTGGACCTCTATCCCGAAGAGGTTTACATCTTCACGCCGAAAGGGCGCGTACTCGTGCTGCCGCGCGGCGCGACTCCGGTGGACTTTGCCTACGCCATTCACACCGAAGTCGGCCATCAGTGCACCGGCGCCAAAGTGAATAACCAGATGGTGCCGCTACGGCATCACCTTTCGAACGGCGACGTTGTCGAGGTCATCACCCAAAAAGGCCACGCGCCCAGTCGCGACTGGCTGAACTTCGTGCGCACCTCCCGCGCGCGCAGCAAGATCCGCCACTGGATCAATCTGAACGAGCGCGGCCAGGCCACCGAAGTCGGCCGGCGGCTGATCGAACGCGAAGCGCGGCAGTTCGGGCGCAGCCTGAAAAAAATCCCCGACGAGGCGCTTTTGCGCGTCGCCGCGGAATATGGATGCGGCAAGATCGAAGACCTCTACGCGGATCTGGGATATGGCAAGTACTCGGCGCGACAGGTTTTGAGCAAGGCGCTCGGTGAACCGCTCGGCGAGAAGCCGGAAGAGAAGCCGCCGACCATTGTTTCCACCGTCAAGCGTATCCTGGGCATCCGCGACGGCGCGATCCTCGTCCGCGGCCAGGACGATCTGATGGTCTTTCGCGCCAAGTGCTGCAATCCGATCCCGGGTGACGACATTGTGGGTTACATCACCCGCGGCCGCGGCGTCGCGGTGCACAGCACTGCGTGCCCGAACGTGCAGAACCTGCTGTACCAATCGGAGCGGCGCATTGACGTGGAATGGACAGGATCTTCGGAAAACAAGTATCCCGTCAACCTGCGCATCCGCACCGAAGACCGGCCTGGCATGTTGGCGGACATCACCGCGGTGATCAGTGAAGCCGGGTCCAACATCCGTACGCTGGAAAGCCGGCCGGAAAAACTCCACGCGCGCGTCGAAGCCAGCCTGGACATCGCGGACCGAAAGCAACTCGAGGGCATTCTCACCAACATCAAAAAGATCTCCGGCGTATTCGGCATTGAGCGCGTTTTCCACGTTTGAGGTGTCCCGCCGCACAGTCCGGAGTAATCATCGCGGCACACCGTGTGTCGCGGCGCGCCCCGACCCGGTAAGATTGAATCATGCGTTCCCGCCTCCCTCTGACCATGCTGCTGCTCTTGCTGCTTCCCGCCGCCGGCTGTAAGAAGCTTGTGGCGCTGGATACGCGTCCGCTGGATCAGGCCGGAATGTGGTTCGAGAGCATCCAGCAGCTTCGCGGCATGGAGGTCACCCAGGCGGAGATCGGCCAACTGGCGCGTGCGCGTGAGGCCGGTATCTCCGACGCAGGCTGCATCGAGCTGTTGAAGATCGCGCGCGGACGGCAGCAACCCTTCGCGGAGGGAGAAGCGGCCGCCAGCCTGCGGCGCGCCGGCGTCAGCGAACCGACGATCCTGGAACTTTCCCGGATCAATCAATTGTCCGGGTGGTCCGGTGAGGCGCTGGCCATGCGCTTGGCGGGCATGCCGGACGGCCTGCTGCTCGCCGTTGCGCAGCGTCGCGTCGCCGGGCAGCCGGTCCCTTCGGGCGCGGCTCTTTCTCGCCTGAAGAGCACGGGTCTCACCGATGCACAGCTTCTGGAGCTCGTCAACCGCGGCACCACTGATGCGCAGGCGGATGAGATTGTCGCCGCTCGACAGCGCGCCGCTGCTCCTCAAGGATTCGTTCACTACCCCCGCCGGCGCCGACGCTAGACGCCCCGCATACCCGTCAATCCAAATTGACCTGCTTCCGCCTCTCCGATGGGTTTTGACGCGTGGTGCGTCACTCGATAGAATCATCCCGCCGTGTCCCGCGACCTTATTCCCCGATTGGCTGCTGCGGTCTTATTTTGCGCTGCGCTAATGGTCTGCTCTTCGTGTACCGTGCCGCTCACTCCGGGATTCGCGGTCCAGCGGCAGGCGCTGGCTCTCAGCTACGTGCCGGTGAAATCGGAGCGGGCGCATATCCGCGTAACCTACCGCCTCCAGAATCTGGGAAATCAGGACTTGCGCGTGCTCCAGGCGGTCCTGCCCGCTCCCCTCGATCTTCAGATTCGAGTGGACGGGCGAGCCATCACGCCGGAGACGTCGGATGCGCTGCGGCGCGGGTCCGTCCTCATCTCCGTGCCCTTCGAACCCGCGTGGCCGCAGAAGGGCTTCCGCGATCTGGAGATGGAATACGATTTGGCCCTGGATGAGTCTTCACAGACCGCGGCCCACCCCATTCGCTATGAGCAGGCGGCGGAATGGTTCCCAGAGCTTCGTAAGCCTCGAGGCTCCTTTTCGAAGGGGCTAAGCCGCGCCAGGGAAGTCAGCGTCACCATTCAGGTGCCGCAGGGTTTCAACGCTCTGGCCAGCGGGCAGAACCTGGGCATCAAGACACATCAAGGCGAGAGCGAATACCGTTTCCGGCTGCGCGATGCGGACTATGAACCTTTCGTCGTCATCGGACACTATCAGGAGAAGGAAATCCGCACGCCGAGCGGCACGGTGGTTTTCTGGACGCTCGAGCCGCTGACTGATCCCAACGTGCGAGCCGCCGCGGAACGCATTGCGGCGACGGTGCAAACGTACGAGAACTACTTCGGGCGGCGTGACCGCAAGCGTCTTCCCGTCTGGATCGTCGAGACCTCACCGCTACCGGGGCCCGGCGGCCCACAGGGGCCAGCCGCGACGTCGTTTCCCAGCACGGCGCTGCTCAATCAGGCCGCGTTCGCCGAAGGCGTCAACAGTCCGGTGTTTCAGGCACTGGCTGCCGAACAACTCGCCCGCACCTGGTTCGGCTGGCTGATTGTCCCCAGCCGGAATCTGCCACCCGACCGCAATATCGGGCAGTCTCTGGCGCGCTATGCGGCGATCGCCGCGGCGCAGGCGAGCAACGGAGACGCGGAGCGGCGGCTGCGCGCGGCCCAACTCCTGCGGCAATTTGATGAGCGGCGGAAACGCGTAGCGGACAAGCCGCTGCTCCAGGCGGAATTCCGCGACTCTCCGGATCAGCAGGAGATGGCCGTCGTGAAAGGGACGATGTTTCTGCTGGCCCTCGAAGACGCTTACGGAGCTGAGCCGCTGCGCCGCGGACTCGCCCACCTTGTTCGCGCGCTTCGCGGCAGGGATTTCGGACTGGCTACGCTGCGCGCTGCGTTCGAACAGGAAACGCACAAGGAAATGGCCGATGTCTTCCGCATCTGGTTGGACCACACCGGTATTCCGGCCGATTTTCGCGCTCGGTATGGCAGTAAGACGAGTTCCGGCAACTAATCACTCAAGAGGAGAAACCCAAACGTGAGAGACGTCATCGCCACCGACCGCGGGCCGAAAGCGATCGGTCCATATTCCCAGGCCATCCGTGCCAATGGCTTCATCTTCATCTCCGGACAAATTCCGCTCGATCCGAAAACGCAGCAGATGGTGGAAGGCAACATCGCCCAGCAGACCGAACGCGTCCTCGAGAATCTGAAAGGCATACTCGAGGCGGCTGGTTCTTCGCTTCCGCACGTGGTGAAGACCACCGTGTTTCTGAAAGACTTGAACGATTTCGCCGCAATGAACGAGGTCTACGGGCGCTACTTCAGCGCGCATCCCCCGGCGCGCGCTACGGTCGAAGTCAGCGCCCTGCCGAAAGGCGCAAGCATCGAAATCGAGCTGATTGCGCTGGCGTAACTCGGAAAGACGCCAAGCGGCAGCTTCCCTTGACCGAGCTAACGCGGGGCCGCTATGATGTTCTTACCTTGTTCGAGGCAGTAGTTCCTTCTGTGGGCCTGTAGCTCAGGTGGCTAGAGCGCGCCCCTGATAAGGGCGAGGTCGGTAGTTCGAGTCTACCCAGGCCCATCAGCTCACTGTCATCCCGTTTCTTTCTCAGATCGTGTGAAGTTTCCCCCGGCCACTCTTTCCATCAGATCTACTTTCAAGCTCACTAATCTTGAATTGACAATGTCCGCGTTGCGGCATACCTTGCCCAAGAATCGGAGGTAACCATGTCCCTAACCCGCCCCGTTCTGGTTTTGATTTTCCTCCTAGGTCTCGCAACTCTCGCGTATTCGCCACTGAACGGCCAGGCTCCAGACCCGGCGAAAACCGGACTCACGAATCAGGATGTTGTGGAAATGGTGAAAGCCGGACTCTCCGCAGAAGTGATCCTTGCGAAAATCAAGGGAGGCCCGTGCAACTTTGATACTTCCGCCACTGCGCTAAAGGAGCTCAAAACCGCGGGCGTCCCCGACAATGTGATCTTGGCGATGGTAGAGGCTTCGTCCGCATCGAAGCCGCCGGTCGTAGCCGAACAGAGCAAACAGACGGCGGGTATGCCCGAGATTGCCCATTTGCGGGTGTATCGGCAACGCCGATACTCAGGCTCCGCGCTCGCGCCCTCCATCTTTGTGGACGACAAGCAGGTCGCCCGCATCGGAAATGGCCGCCGCTGCAGCATCAGACTCAGCCCCGGTTCCCATACCATCCGATCCGACGACAAGTCTTCCGCGATTTCCATAGACGCCAAGGCCGGACAGGAATATTACGTCCGCGTGGATGAAGAGACGGGATTCTGGAAAGGCCACGGCAAATTGACGATGATCCTGGCCGAACAAGGCAGCGCGGAATACAAGCTTCAGAAACCGGTAGAAGAGGATCGGAAATTCGCGAAGGAAATGATCGAAGAGGACACCGCGGCGCCGGATCCCAAAGGAGGCGACACAAAAAAGGAAACCACGAAACAGCCACCTAAGTAGATCGACAGACTTATTCCTCAGTTCAATGACTCGATGGCTTTTCCGGCGGCTCGCATGAGCGAGCTGTCTTTTCTTGAGCTTGCGAGCCGGGCTGGCGTATGATTCCGCCCGGCCCTAGAATCCCGCCCGAAAGCCTTTGAGAGATGATCACACGCTGGATCGGTGAAGGCAGCCGCTGGCTGCTCGACAAAATCGTCGCGGCAATTGCCGCCACCGGCATCAATCCCAACGCCCTCACCTTTTTGGGGCTGGTGGTCAATTTCTGGGCCGCGGTGCTTTTTGCGACTGGGCGCTTTCGAACCGCGGCGTCGGTGATCTTTTTCGCTGGCTTCCTGGACATGCTGGATGGCCAAGTGGCGCGCCGCGAAGGGCGTGTCACCGCCTTCGGCGCCTTCTTCGATTCCACGCTCGACCGCTACTCCGACATGGCTCTGTACATGGGCTTGCTGGTCTACTACGCGGTGATCGGCCGGTCGTCCTACGTGATTCTGGCCGCGGTGGCTACGGCGGGCAGCGTGATGGTCAGCTACGCGCGCGCGCGCGCCGAATCGCTGATCCCGCTGTGCAAGGTGGGGTTCATGGAGCGGCCCGAGCGCATGGTGCTGCTGATCATCGGGGGCGCGTTCGACCGCATGGCTCCGGTGCTGTGGGTGATCGCCGTGGTCTCGACGATCACGGTGATCCACCGCATCACGTTTACGTGGCAGGAAATCCGCGCGGGGCGCGTTCTTCCGGGCGTAAGGCTCAGCGTCTAAGTTTCTCCCCCGCATCTATCGCTTCATCGACCGGCCGGGCGACGATTGCGCGCACGCGGTCGCGCAGTGCGGGGATGTCCTGCTTTTGCAGGCCCGAGGTTTCGATCGTGTCCTGTAGATACACCACGATTTTCGAAGGCCGCAGCATCCAACTCAGCTTGTTGTTGAATTCGAACGAGCCCACGATGCTCAGCGGCACGATGGCGTAGCCGAACTGCTGGGCCATCCGGAAGACGCCGTCCTTGAACTCACCCACGCGGCCGGTGACCGTGCGCCCTCCCTCGGGGAACACAATTAAACTCACTCCGGCATCCAGCGCCGCGCGGGTCATTTTCCACATGCGTTTCAATTCCGCGGCCGACTTCGCATCAGGCACGGGTACGTTGCCGAAGCGCTTCATCATCCAGCCGTAGACGGGAATCTTGAAATGCGATTCGAGCTCCAGGCCGCGCACGAATTGCGGGATCGCGGAGTAAACCACGAAGGGGTCGAACAGATTGACGTGGTTGGCGATAAAAAAGCACGTGCGCTGCGGATCGAACCCCGGCGAGCGCCGCACTTCGAAACCCACTCCGGCCAGACGCAGGATCATCCGTGAGAGGAAGCGCTGCGGCCGGTCGTTTTTCCGCGGATCGATGAAGACCGCGAGCAGGATCAGAAAACTGCAAACAGGGAAGAAAGCCAGGCCGCAGACGGCCCAGAGGAATGCGCTCCGCAATATGAGGTAGAGCTTCCTCATACGAAGACGTCGAGCGCAGAAGGCAGCACGTCCAGCCGTTTGCAATCGAGAGTGAGCACTTCGCCGTCAATCATGACGTCCACCGGGCCATCGAATTCGAATTCGATGTTCCGCGCGCCACGGCGTGAGGCCAGTGGGTGGCGGATGTGCGAGCCATCGTACAGCGTGGGGAGATTGCGGATCAGGCCCAGACGCCCGATCGGCCCCCAGCGGACATACTCCACCAATCCGTCCGCGGGGTCAGCCAGAGGCGCAATCATCATCTTGCCGCCGGTGAACTTGCTGTTGTTGAAACTGAGAAACAGACACCTCCCCTGATCGGACTGCGCTTCGCCATCCACACGCAGGGGAAATGCGCGCCGATTGAGTCGCGCCAGACCCACAAGAACAGCCAGCAAGTATCCAAGTTCGCCGAGGGCTCGAAACGTCCGCTGCCGCAGAAAAGCCACGTCCGCGGCAAAGCCCATACTCAGCAAGTTGATGAAGTAAAGTTCGCCGCTCCCGTGAACAAGTCGTAGTACGTCGCACGGCTTGCGCCGACCGGCGACGATTGCTTCGCGGGCGTGCGCGACGGTTTGATCGGCAAAGTCCCGGAGGAATGAATTGCCAGTCCCGAGCGGAAGAAATCCCAGCGCGGGCCGTTCACCCGTCGCCGCTTCGGGGAAAAGCCCGTTGACGATCTCGTATGAGGTCCCGTCGCCGCCGACGGCCAGGAATTTGCGAAATCCTTCGCGATACGCCCCACGCGTCAGCCGGGTGCCGTCTCCGGGTTGACGACTTTCGATGACTTCCAATTCCACGCCCGCCGCGCGGAGTTCATCCAGGGCTTTGCCAGCAAGCTTTCCACACTTTCCGCCTCCGGCCGCCGGGTTCACCACAGCGAAGAAACTTTCTCTCACAGCGGCACCACGGCGCTCGCACGGGCAAGTTTCTTGCGGACTTGCTCGGCCAAAACGTTTCGTTTGATCTTGAGAGATGCCGTGCGCGGAAAATCTTCCTCCCAGAGCACGTAGCCGCTGATGCGCTTGTAATTCAGCAGGCGGCGATTCCGCTCAGCGATTTCCGCGAGCAGTGCGTTCGTCATTTGCTGGTTTGGCTCGAGGCGCAGCACGATCAGGAGCTGTTCTCCCGTCATCGTACGCTGCGGCCAGAGGTAGTTCGCCGCGAAGACGCAAAACTCCTTCACTGGCAGCCCCTCGAAGACGGTTTCGATGTCTTCGGGGTAGATGTTCTTGCCTTCTTCGGTGACGATCATGTTTTTTTTGCGGCCGAAGAGCCGCAGGTGGCCGGTCGCATCGATCTGACCAATGTCGCCGGTCATCAGCCAGCCGTCCACAATCGTTTCCGCAGTCAATTCGGGATCGTCCAGGTAGTGTGACATCACCGTCTTGCTGCGCACCGCCACTTTGCCGATTCCCTCGGCATCCGGCGTGACGATTCGGGCCTCGATCCCCGGCAGCGGCTTCCCCACCGTATCCGCGCGGAATGGCTTGAAATCATTCAGCGTGATCACCGTGCCGGCTTCCGTCAGACCGTAACCGTTGGCTACGGGAATCCCCAGGTCGTAGAAAAACTGCAAGGTCTGGGGTTCCGTGAACGCGCCGCCGACAAACAAGGCACGCAACTCGCCGCCGAATGCCTGATGCACCTGCCCGAGCAGCGCGCGGCTGAGGCGCAGATTCGGCCGCCGCCGCGTGAACGCGCGGTTCACTTTGACCAGAAAACGGAAGACAGCTTTTTTGACCGGCGGGAGATCGGCGAACCGCGCTTCCAGCCCCTTTTGCAGGTTTTTCAGCACCAGGGGCACGAGGCTCATGTATGTAATCTTGTATCGCGTAAACGCATCGCGCACGAATTCCGGCCGCAGCGTCCGCAGATGGACCACCGCCGCGCCGCACGTAAACGGCCCGATGAAGCCGACCATGAAATCCACCGCGTGGTTCGTGGGCAAGATGCTCAAATAGCGAACGCCGGGCCAGAACGGATAAAGCGTGGTGAGGGCCAAGCACTGCTCGAGATAATTCTCATGCGTCAACACGCAGCCCTTGGGCCGTCCGCCAGTTCCCGAGGAATAGACGATGCAGGCCCAGTCTTTCCGCGCGCGCGCCACGAACGAAGGCACGCCGCTGCGGCGGAATTCTTCCCATCGAAGCGCGCCGTGCAGGTCCGCGCCCGCGGGTGCTTCGGTCACCAACACCGTCTTCGTGCGGAGGTCGCCAAAATTCGGGGCGGCAGCAATTGCGCGCCACAAGTGATGCTCCGTGATCAGGACGTTTGCCTTGCTGTGCACCAGAAGCTGCACGTGCTCGACCGGTGTGAGCTTGTAGTCCAGCGGCACCAGCACGCCACCGCGATGGAAGATCGAGTACGCGGAGATCAGCCATTTCGACTGATTGGTCATGATGATGGCGGCACGGTCGCCAGAGCCAGAATCGGCCTGCTCAAGGGCGCTCGCCAGCGGCAGCGCGGCTTCCCTGAATTGCCGGTAGGTGTACCGAGCCTTCTCGCGGTCACGGTCGGCTTCGATCAGGCAGATTTCATTGGGCCAACGATCGAGCGCATCACGCAGCGCCGCGCCCAGCGATTCGTACTGGCGCAGATCAAGCATTCAATTCGGTCCGATAGAGGCGCAGAGTGGCCGTTAATTTACACATACTAAAACACTTAGACGAAAACCTCAAGCCACGATTCCGACGCATTTCCGGTGGTAGGATGGCCGCCGTCGATCACAGGCGGGCCTGGATCCGGGTCGCGAGAGCACGGAAATCCGAAACGCCCTGCATCTCGTAATCAGGCAGCTCGATGCCGAAGTGGTTTTCGAGCCGGGTGAGGAGTTCGAGTGCTTGCAGGCTGTCAATACCGAGTTTCTTGAAGAAGTCGTCGTCGGCCTTCAGCTCGGCGCGCGGCACTTTGAATTGTTTCGCCGCCATCACCAGGATTTCTTCAGTTGTCTGTTCCAGTGTGTGCATTTGTTATTACTCCGAAGGGTCCCCCCGATGCCTCGTGAGTCGTACCTCATCAAGAATATTATTCCGCGTCCTCGTCCTTCAATCTTGTAGCCGGAGACGATGTTCCGCGGAGAAGCAATTTTGCAACTACGGCAACGACATCATTCTCAAAGCCCCCTCCGGCATAGGCTTCCAAGCCGGCGCGAATCCATTCTTTGTCGAAAAACAGCCAACCCCGCGAGTCGAAATAACTTTTCAGGCGTTCTCTATCTTTTTCTGAGACTACTCGCCCTGCAGCCAAACATAACCTCACTTTCGGTGATTTCCTGCAAGACCTCACCCTTTCTAGCTGTTTCGTGAGTCTCCTAAGCACTGTTCGGCGAAGCAGGGCGTCATTGAAAAGTTTGTAACGATCTGATCGACGATGATCGGAGCTAGCGATGGCAGCGTACCTCACACCCGGAGAATCGAGATATGATTTACACTCGACAGCAAGCAGCTCATTCGACGCGGGTTTGTATGCAAGAACATCGATCTCCCATCGCGGACATGAAGGCCGTCCAATTCGCCTTTTTTCTGTTCGTGACAACTCTACTTTGAAGCTGTACTTCACCCAGTAGCCGTTACGCTCAAGAAGGCCGCCGACGAGTCTCTCAAAGGCATCCATAAGTGCTTGCCAAACCCACTTCAATCCCGTTGCGCTCAATAGCAAAGAGTTACGGCAGGTAGCTCATCGCGTCCGTGCCCTCGACGAATTTCTTAAGACCTTGCATCGCCGCGGGCTTGCCGAATAGTTTACAGAAAATATCGATCTCGCGCCGGAACTCCGCCTTCGGAATCGGCTTGATGAATTTCTTCGCCGCGCTGCGCGTCTCCCTATCGAATTTGGTGATCTGCTGAGCCGCCGCGCGCGCCACGCGCAGAGTTTCTCCCTCGGCGGCCACCTGGCTGACCAGACCGGCGCTCTGTGCCTTGGCGGCATTCATGCTGCGCCCGGTGAGCAGGAGGTCGCGCACCAAGGCGTTGCCCAGATCGCGTTTCAACCGCGGAATCCCGCCAAATCCCGGGATCAGCCCCAGGCGCAACTCGGGAAAACAGAAGCGCGCCATCTTGTCGGCGACGATCAGGTCGCAGGCCAAAGCCAACTCGAATCCGCCGCCGAAACAGACGCCGTGGACCGCGGCGATGGTCACGAGCGGCGCCGTATCGATCGCGGTCATCACGCGGTGAATGCGCCCCAGGAATTTGCGCACCCCGGCGACGCGGGCTTTCGCGCTCAGTCCCTGTGCGCGCTCGTAAAGTTCCCGCAAATCCGCGCCGGCGCTGAATCCTGCGTTCACACTGCTGTGAATAATAAGCGCAGCCGCTTCGTCGCTTAGCCCGCCCAGCGCTGCAGCGAATTTTTCAAGCTCCTCCAGGCTGCCGGAGCCGATCTCGTTGGCCGGTTCGCGGTGCAAGGTGAGTTCGACGACTCCTCCCGCGGCTTCCCACGAGAGCGTCTTTCCCTTGTATTGTTTCTGCGCGGTCACTTGCGGATCTCCGCGCCGACAAGAGGGAGCATCATCGTGCTGCCGCCCGGCCCACGGCATATAGGGCTTCGATCTCGTTCTGGTAACGCTTGTAGATGGCGTCGCGCCTGAGTTTGCCATTGACCGTGAGCAACCCATTCTCGATCGTGAAGGCTTCACGGCTGAGATGGAAACCGCGAATCTGTTTGTAATGAGGCTGCTCGATGTTCATGGCGTCGAGAGCATCCTGCACGTCCATTCTTGAAACTTCCCCGACGATGATCGCGGTGAGGAAACTCCTGCCGTTGCCAATCAGCACCGCTTGTCGCGCTCCGGAGATCTTTTGCAACAGCGCTTCTTCAATGGGCTCCGGCGCGATGTTGTGGCCGCTGTTCAAGACGATCAGATTTTTGATTCGGCCGATAATCCGCCAGTTCCCGTCGATGTTGAATTCCCCCTGGTCGCCGGTGTGGAACCATCCGTTCCCCATCACTCGCGCGGTTTCCTCCGGCCGGTTCCAGTAGCCGGGAAATAGATTCGGCCCGCGCACCAGGATCTCGTTGTTCTCGGCGAGCTGCATCTCCAGGCCTTCGACCGGATACCCCACCCAGCCCGGTTCGATATGCTGCGGAAGATCCATCGTGCAAATCGCCGTCGTCTCCGTCAAACCGTAGACTTGCAGCACCGGAACGCCGAGGAACAGAAAAAACTCCTGTGTCTCGACCGAAAGAGGCGCGGAGCCGCAGATCAGCGCCTTCAGATTGGACCCCAGGCGCTTCCGGATTACGGGAAAAACTATCGAGTTGGCCAGACGGAGCCAGACGCGGTCCGCCCAATCCACCCGCCCCGCCTGCTTGTGCGCCCAAGCCTCTCGCGCGTTCCGGAAAACCGCCAGCGCCATACCGCCGCGTTCTTTGAGCTTGGTTTCAATTCCCGCGCGCACCCTTTCGAGCAGCGTGGGGACGTTCAAGAAGTAATGCGGCGCGGCGGCGGGTATTTCCTCGGCAAGCCGGTTCAGGTCGGTCGAAAGAGTGATCAGGCTCGAACGAGTCAGGCCTGTGAGCAGCATGATCCACGACCCCGCAAAGCACAGCGGGAGATAGTGAAAGATCCGGTCGGGTTGGTTCTGCGGCCCCATCAGCCCATCGAGGCGTCCGGTTGTGCAGCGCAGCATGTGGCTCAGATTGCTGTGGTTGAGAATGACTCCCTTGGCTTCGCCCGAGGTCCCGGACGTGTAGATGATGGTGACCGCATCCGACGGGGAGCGCGGTTTCGGCGGTTCCTGTGGGTTCATCGAAGAACCCTGCCCGAAAATCTCGTCAAAGAGCACGCAGCGCGGCGCTTCCGGCCAGTCCTGTTTGATCGCATCGCTCAGAGAAGCGTCCCCGCAACACACCCGCGCTGGCTGGCAATCCTTCATTATCTCCACCAACTCGCCCGGGGCCTGGCGAGCGTAGAGCGGCACCACGATGATACCTTCGGCCATCAGCGCGAGATCCAGCGCGACCCAGCGAATGCTGTTGTTCGCCAGCAGGACGCAGCGGTCGCCTTTTTGCAGCCCCGCGCCGCGCAGGAACGCCCGCGCTCCGGCCACCATCCCGAGCAGCCCGCCTCCGGTGGCCATCACCGGCCCCGTGGCGTGCGCTTCCTGCAGCACCACCTGTTCCCGGGTGCTTTCAAGCCGCGTGAAGATATCGTCGAGAAAATTCATGAGCTTCGATTACCCCAAGGCCGCAGCGGGCACGAGCTTCCTTCTGCGTGCGCTCGAAAAAGAATAATAAATCCTTAGCCCACTTCCGGTTTTCTTGGCCGATGGCGTGTGTGGTGTCATTGGGAAAGTCTGCCCGGCGGAGGAATCGCTCAGGCCCCGGCCCGCCGCTGTGCCTCCACCGGGTCCGCTTCGTATCGTTCCACCAGCCCTCGCAAGTTCAACCCGAGAGGCGGCAAATACTCTTCCCAGTGGTGCACGCCCGTGCGCACGGGAAATTCCGGATAGCGCGCGCTGACATTTTGCTCCAGATAAACGCCCATCCGCGACATCATCTTCAGATTCCTCACCACGGTGCGGCCAATGCCCTCGCGGATGGTTTCGGCCTCGCGTCGTAGGGTATCCATTACCGCGACGAGTTTAACTTCGAGATCCGGATCATCCACGGTCAGGAGAAGATGCTCGTGACCGCGCTCGCGCATCAGGTTGCGGATTCGTTCGTCCATGGTCACGCCCGCCGACGGCACCAGGCCCGGCATAGAGGTCACAATCCCATGGTAGCGCGAGGAGACCATCATCTGCGCGCAGCGCAGAATGCTCACGAGCTGGTACATGTCGTAGTCGTCGGACGTGAAGATAGGCGCGCCGCCGATCCGCTCGGCGATGGTGCGGCAGGCATGCGTGTCCAAGCGTTCCGTGGCCACCAGCACCGGGAATACGCTGTTCTTCTGACGGTACGCCTTCACTGAATTGGCGAAGGCATTGAGGTACCGTTCGTATTTCGCGTCCACCCCCAGGCCAGAATTGTGGAAATACGGCCCGCGGTAATGGCTTCCTTTGTAGGCGCCAGCCGTTTTCAGCGCGAGCAGTTTCAGCACCGAAGCTTTCACGGGCCAGAAAAACGCGTTGATGGGGCAAAGGACTAGGACCGGCGTCGTGCCGTCCCAGCCCGCATCGCTCAGCGCCTTGCGTCCATACTCCGGCCCGAGCGGCTCAAACGTCCACGCCGTGTCGGTGCCGAGCTCGGTGCGCACGCCTAAATCGCTCAGCAATTCTTGGGACTCCGCATTCCTGGTAATGATCAGCGACTGGTTGCAGTAGCGCGCGCACATCTTCGCCAGAAATGGGTCCATCTCTCCGGCTTCCGCACCATAGCCCACCGAAATCTTGTTCTCCGCTGCGGCAATGCCGAGCGAGCCGATCATCATCGTCGTCAATGCGTTGGCAAACTTGCTCTTGAACATCGAGCCTTCGCACGCGATCACGCCGTCGTGTTTGCGCACCTCGCGGTAGAGAAACGGCGGAAAGATATCCGGCAGCCGGACCTGCGCCGCATCGCCGAAATAGCCGCGCGTGCGGTCGAAGTTGAACGTCATCACAGTCAGCCGGATGCGTTCCGCTCCCAGCACCTGGCGCACCTGGCGCAGCATCTCTTCGACGCGCACATCCGAGCCGGTGTTTCGGGTTCCGTTGTAGCCGGCAAAGAGCAGCTTCAGCCGCTCACCCGGTTTCCACGGCCGGCCGCCGCCCAGCATCCATTGCAGCCTGGTCAATTGGATGAGCGCGCCCATCCACGCGCCGAGGATCAGATCGGTCATCGAGCCGCTCCCGAGGCTTGGCTCGGCCATTCCTGATACGGGTAGGCGAAATGGTGTTCTTTGCTGAATTTCAATAGTGGATAGCAATACTGGGAGAATGGCGCGGGCGCGCGGCCCATTTCCGCCACCACGCGCGTATTGTCGAAGACCGTGTTCCACACCAAGTAGGGCAGAAAAACTTTCATCCGCGACGCGCCGTATCCCATACCGCCGCCGCGATTGGCGAGGAAACTCACCATACCCCCGAACGTCCGCACTAGGCTCGGCGTATAGACGGGTTTCGTTTTTCCTTGCGCGGCGGAAAGAGCATCGGTCAGCTCGCGAAACGTCTGCGAGCCGGTTCCGGACGAGAGATGATAGATCTCGTGCGCCGGCTGCGCTTTCTGATGCAGCGCCACTATGGCGTCGGCGACGAAGTCCACGTTCACGATGTCCACCTTGTCGTCCGGCCGGAACGGCAGCACCGGAAGCCCGGCCAGGAAGACGAAAGCCTTCACCATGTCGAACTGTGTGGTTTCGGCGCGGCGGCTATCGCCGAGCACGATGCTGGGCCGGAAAACCAGC
>JBGQGH010000076.1:0-15173 GCA_041497315.1 Terriglobia bacterium
CAGATCATATCGCAATGCCAGGACTGCTTCGCGGTCCAGGCCGGGCGTTCGCAAGGCGCGCTCGTACCAGATCGCGGCGATCTGCGGCTGGCCTTTCTCCATAAACACCAGCCCCAGCAGGGTACAGCATTGCATGGCATAACGGAATGGACGGCCGTTCTCGCTGGCCTGGGCCACCTTCTGGAATTCGCCGATGGCTTCCTCGAGCAGGCCCATTTCACGATATGCGGTGCCGAGATTGTAGTGAGTTTCCAGGTCCTCGTCGTCCTTGCCCATCTCGCCGAGTTCGGCGCGGAATTCATTGAAGACTTCGCCGAGCGGGCCCGCGGGCTCAGCGGCGCGGCCATGATTCCACCCTGCCGCGGAGTCTGAAGGGGGAGCTCCGGGGGCAGCGGAAGGCGCGGCTGCACCGGAGAGATCACCGAGGCCTTTGAAGTCGCCCGTCAGCTCGGCAAGAAACTCTTCGGATTCGAGCGACACTACAGCGGGCGGAGCCCCGGCGGTTGGCGGCGGAGCGGGAGCCACCGGGTGCGTTGGGGCCGCGTTGGTTTGGGCGGGGCTGCGGCCGGCGTCTGGAGCGCGGACTGGACCTGTTCGGAGAGAGCGGCCCACTCGTCGGAAATATCCACTTCGTGCACCGCGGCCTCAGCAGAGGGAGCGGAACCCATCTCAGCGCTCGAATGCGTTTCCACCGTCGCGGGAGCGGGCAAATCCGCAGGGGGCACGGGGAATTCGATGGGTGTCGAGGGCGAGGACGCCGCCGCCAGATCCTCATCGGAAATCCCGGCGGCGCGCTGGAAGCGGCGGCGGAGTTGCGAAAAACGCTCGGCGTTGTTCAAATCACCGCGCTCCTCGTAAATCTGTTCGAGGCGCGAGGCCAACTCGGCGGTGCGGCGCTCGTCTCCGGCGCCCAAGTAAAGATCCAATAGTTTTTCGAGCGAAACGGTGTGCCGCGGCGCGCGCTGCAGGATGGCCTCAAGAATATGGATGGCCTTGTGGGAGAGGCCGTAACTGGCGAACAGATCCACGTCGGTCAGCGACTGCGACACGAAGCGCTGCGTTTCTTCATCCAGCGGCGGCTCCACAAACTTCTTGGGCGCCGGCTCCGGCGCGGCTTCGGCCTGCCTCTCCGCCACGACGCTCAGGGGCTCGAGGCCCAGCTTCGCGCGAATTTCGTCCAGGCGCCGCGAGATCTTCTCGTTCTCCGGGGCGCGCTCATGGATCTGTTCATAGGCCTGCCGGGCGCGTTCGAAATCGCCGGCCTCAGCGGCCGCTTCGCCGAGTTGCTGCAACGCCGCAGGCAGACGGAAAGAATCGTTCAGGCGCGCGTAGAGCTCAACCAGCCACTCGCGCGCTTCGAAGCGCCCCGGCATGCGCGTCGCCGCGCTCTGCAGCAGCCGGGCCAGCTCTTCGTGCTCGCCGCCCCCGGCCATTGCATCGCGGACCTGATTCAGGAGTTCGAGCGCGGCTTCCATGTCGCCGGATTCCACAAGCGTAACCGCCACGCGGGTGGCCAGTGCGAATTTTTTCGGGTCCTTGGCGAGGACGGCCCGCGCAAATACGGCAGCGCCCGCGGCGTTCCCCGCGTGCAAGTGCTCCTCGATCAGCAGTTCGGTCGCGTCGCCGCCGGAATCGAGGCCGGGGAGTTTCTCGAGGATGGCGGCGGCATCGGCATGGCGTCCGCCGGCGCTGAGAGCGCGCGCCTTCACGATGCCCGCGGCGGAAAGTGTGGGATCGCTTGCGAGCGCGCGCTCGGCGAGCTTCTGTGCCTCTTCCATATCGCCGCGGTCGAACTGACGCTCGGCGCAATCCAGGAAAGTGGCCGCAGCTTCCTTCTTCTGGCCCAGCGCGATGTAAAGGTCCGCCAGGCGCATGTGCACGCGCAGATTGTCGGGTTCCGCTTCCAGCAGCTTGCGCAGCAGGGCCACGGCTTGCGCGTTGCGGTTGGCGCGGACGTGGCCTTCCGCCAACTGAAGATAGAGCGGCCGGGCCTCGCTCATCACGCCCTGCTGGACGTAAAGCTCGGCCAAGCGCTCGAGCGGGCGCGTCTCCTCCGGTGCGAGCTTGGCGACTTTCTTGTAAATGGCGATGGCTTTGGTGAGGAATCCGTCCTTAGCGAAAAGCTGAGCGAGCTTCTCAAAGTACTCGAGGGCTTTGAAGGTTTCACCCTGGCGGACATAGAGATCGCCGATGGTCATCAAGGTGACCTGGTCCCGCGCATCGTGGCGCAGGATTTCCTGGTATTCGGCGATGGCCTGAGGGATTTTCCCCTGGTTCAGGTATTTCTGCGCCGTGGCGGTAGATTTGATCTTGTTGAAACCCATCGGTGACGCTCTACCTGTTTTCCCGGCTGGGCAGCCTTCCCGCCATGAATCGGACGGGGCGCTCTAGGTGCGAAGGCTTGCCCGCCGCAGCGGGTTTGCCCGGTCATGCCCCAAGGAACCTCTGCGCCGGAGCGCGGCGCGGCCGCACTCCTGCGAAGGCCAGCAAATGACGGGCCAAGCGGATACACAATTACGCTAGCACGCGTGATATTGGCCGTCAACGCGGCCTCAAAGGCATGCGGACTGCCAGTAATCAGGCAAGATTGCGACATCCTAGCCAGCGCCCGCGGCACGGTCGCCGGGATGGTGAGCGTTGGAGCTTGGGGATAGAGGGAGCGCTTCCTGGGTGGCTCCGGCGGCCCAGCAGGAAGCTTCCCGGACAGGTGCAAAAGAGAACCGGTGTAGCGGCGTCGGCCCGAAACGTCGCAGAGCCTCGAGGTGGTCGGGAGTGCCATAGCCCTTGTTGTGGGCAAACCCATACTGGGGATAGGAAGCGTCGAATTCCTTCATCAGGCGATCACGGTGCACCTTGGCGAGGATAGAAGCCGCAGCGATTGAGACCGACCGTGCGTCGCCCTTGATCAGAGGCTTCTGCTCGACGGGCAGATGGAGCCGCATGGCGTCAATCAGCAGGTAGTCGGGAGATATCGAGAGCTGCCCCAGCGCTTCAGTCATGGCCTGGCGGCTGGCTTCGTAAATGTTCCAGGCGTCGATGCGCTGGGCGTCCACTTCGGCGACGGCCCAAGCCAGGGCGTGCTCCTGAATGCGCTCGGCCAGGACGGTGCGGCGGGCGGCGGGGAGCTTTTTCGAATCGTCCAGGCCCACGATGCGACGCTTGGGATTCAGAATGACGGCGGCGGCTACGACCGGGCCGAAGAGCGAGCCACGCCCGGCTTCATCGAGTCCGGCGATGCGCAGCCAGCCGCATTGGCGCGCGGCGCGTTCGTAACGGGAAGAGCAGAGCCGGCCCATCGCCGCGGATTCTAGCACGGCAGTGAGTGGAGGATTGTGTTTCCGAAAGCGGGTTGTGTTTAAGGAAACGGCCTTCTACTAGTTCGAGCCGTGAGTGGGCCGCGTCAGCAGCTCCACAAACTTCTTGTAGAACTTTTCCTTATCGAGGTCTTCCTGCACTTCGACCAGCGTCCCATGGAGGGCGGGCTGCTTCCCGGGCTCCCAGACGAGCGTATCGCCGTACGTTGCGCCGTGATCGATGGAGACGTCCATGTACAACTTCTTCCAGCGCGTGATGATGCTGGGATCGAGCCAGGCGACCGCGGCGAGTTCATCCCACAGGTAGCTTTCCTGCGCGTACTTCGCGGCATATTGCGCCGCGGGCGTCGTGCCCTTGGCGACTTCCGCGATCAATACCTTGTCCATCCGAGTCTTCACGGAGATGTCCACCGTGGTTACCACGATGCGCGCCCAGGGCGAGCGCAGCACGCGCCGCGAAGCTTCCGGGTCCATCCAGAGATTGAATTCGCGGTGCGGCGTCTTGACGAATTCCGGATCGGTGGTCACCGGATGAATACTGCCGCCCATCAGAATCAATTCTTTTGCGAGCGAAGCAAATTCGTGATCGATGGCCTGAGCGAGCGCGAGGTTGGTTAGCGGGCCGCCTTCGTAGATCGTCACTTCGTGCGGATACTGTCGCACCATGCGCACCAGAAAATGCGCCGCGTCTTCGTTTGCAGCTTTGATGGCCGGAGCACCCTCCTTCATTGGAGGAATCTCCCACGGCCCGTGGACCGGCTTGCCGTAATTCCAAGCACCCTGATAGATGATTTTTCCGAAGCGTTTTTCCCGGAGTGCAATCTCTTCCTTGCTGTTCACCAGCGGAAACACCGCGCCGGGAACCACGGGGATATCCGTGCGGCCGATGATTTCAAGCAGGCGCAGCGTGTGCGCCACTTCCTCGTCGCGCCAGGCGTCGCCGGTGACCACGGTGATGCCCAAAACCTGCGTATCCGGCGAATTGATCAGCGCGAGAATCGCCTGCATGTCGGTGCCGCCGGGTCCGGCGCAGTCCTGGTCGATGATCACCTTGCGTTTTTGCTGCGCGGAAAGCGGGGAAGCCGCCGCTGCGGCGAAAACCAAAAGCGCAAGAACGAGGCGACGGCTGAATGTCTTCATGGGTGCCTCTCGGAGGATTCCGGCGAGCCGCCAGTATAGCGGAGGTGAGGTGGGAGAGAAACCGGTTCGAGTGCAAACAAAAATGCCTCCCGAACCGTAAGGGGAGGCATTCTGAAATCCCGGACTCCGGTGACGCGGCTATTCGCCGGCCGTGGCCGGAGCGGCTTTCTGCTCGGCGCGATCGCCCTGCTTGATGCGCGCTGCTTTGCCCTTGCGACCGCGCAGGTAGTAGAGCTTCGAACGGCGCACGCTGCCCTGGCGCACCAGCTCGATCAAACTGATGGACGGCGAGTTCACCGGGAAGATGCGCTCGATGCCGACGCCAAAGCTGACGCGGCGCACCGTGAAGCTGGCCCCGGCCAGGCGGCCGCGGCGCTTGATCACCACGCCTTCGAACGGCTGGATGCGCTCTTTTTCGCTTTCGCCTTCGCGCAAACGGACGTGCACGCGCACCGTATCGCCCGAGCGGAACTCGGGGATGCCCTTGCGCGCGTATGCCTCTTGGACTTTATCAACCACTCGGTTCATGGCTCGTATTCCTTGCGGACCCAGTCAGGCGGGGCCGACGCTTGTAGGACAATCGCAAAGTATAGCGAATTCCCAAGGTTCTGACTAGGGGGCACGTATGCAATCGGCGCCCCGAATCCCCCAGACAAACGCCCTGCCGGGCGGCCCGCGCGAGAAGCTGTCCTAACCCACTCATTCTTCGTCTAATTGGAGCCGGGAAACTGGGAGTCTGCGCTGGGTAACCATTCGCGGAATCGAACGTATTCGGGAATATCAAGTCCATTCGCGCTCGCTTAAGGAGATCGCCGTGGAAACCTTGTGGCAGGACCTGAAATATGGGATACGGATGCTCACCAGCGCGCCCCTGTTCACACTCGTCGCCGTGCTCACCCTCGCACTCGGCGCGGGAGCCAACACGGCCATCTTCAGCGTGATTAACGGCATCCTCCTGCGCCCGCTGCCCTACGCCCAGCCGGAAAGACTGATGTTTTTTACGGAGTGGTCCGAGCAAGTGCCGGAGATGAGCTTCTCCGTGGCCAACTTCAAAGACGTGCGCGACCAGAACACTAGGTTCGAAAGCATGGTGGCGTACAACGGGCAGGACTACGTCCTGACCGGCGAGGGAGATCCCGAGCGCTTGCGCGGGCGCCGCGCCACGATCGGGCTGCTTCCGACGCTGGGCATCCAGCCGATCCTTGGCCGGGGATTCACGCCGGAGGAGGACAAGCCCGGCGGAGAGCGCGTCGTTTTGCTCGCGGAAGGCTACTGGACGCGGCGATTCGCGCGAGACCCCAATATTCTTGGCCGGAAACTTGCGCTGAACGGAGAGAGCTACAGCGTAATCGGCGTCTTGCCGGGAAGAATGCACGGATCGTGGCGGCGCACGGACGTGTTCACTTCTCTCGGCCGCCTGGAAGATGATCTTGGAGGCGAGAAAAACCGGGGAAACCACCCGGGGATCTACGTCATCGCGCGCCTGAAGCCCGGAGCCACCGAAGAGCAGGGGCGCACGGAAATTCTCGGCATCGCCAGGCGGCTGAGTGAGCAGTACCCCGCCTCGAACGCCCGGCAGAGCATGACGGTGCAGTCGCTGCATCACGCCATCGTTGGAGACGTGCAACGCGCGCTCGTCGTATTGCTGGCCGCGGTCGCGTTTGTCCTCCTGATCGCTTGTGTGAACGTGGCGAACCTGCTCCTGGGGCGTGCCGCGGTACGCCAAAAAGAAATTGGCGTGCGCATGGCCATGGGCGCGGGGCGCGGACGCCTGATGCGCCAATTGCTGACCGAGAGCGTCCTGCTCTCCGTCATCGGCGGATCGCTGGGGCTGTTGCTGGCCTACGCCTCCGTGAAGTGGCTGGTGGCCTCGCTCCCCACTAGCGTGCCGCGGGTAGAGGAAATCCGGATGGACGCGGGGGTTCTGGCGTTCACCGGCGCGATTTCGATCCTGATCGGTTTGCTCTTCGGAATCATCCCGGCGTGGAAAGTGACGCGGACAAATCTACACGACACGTTGAAGGAGGGGGGCCGCGGGACGCCCGGCGCGGGCCACCACCGCGTGCGCAGCGTCCTCGCGGTGACGGAAATCTCACTCGCCCTGGTTCTGCTGGTCGGAGCAGGCTTGATGCTGCGGAGTTTCTTCCGCGTGATGCATGCGGACCCGGGATTCAACGCTGAGGGAGTCTTGACGGCCGTCGTTTCACTGCCGCAGACGAAGTACAAAGAGCCGGTCCAGGTTCGCAATTTCATTGATCAGGTGCTGCAGAACGTGAAGGCCATGCCCGGCGTGCAGGCGGCCGGGTCCACTCTTCCACTGCTGGGCGGCTGGCAGAGTTCCTTCATCGTGGAGGGCAGGCCGGAGCCGCCGCCGGGCCAAAAGCCTTCGTCAGATATTTCGCGCGTGAGCACGGACTATTTCCGCGCCATGGGCGTGCGGCTGTTGAAAGGCCGTGAGTTTACGGAACGCGACAATGCGGATGCGCCGCCGGTGTGCATCATCGACGAAACTTTCGCGCGGACGTTCTGGCCCAACGAGGATCCCCTCGGCAAGAAAATAAAATTCGGCCGGGCGGACGACAAAGAGGCAAAGTGGATGGAAGTCGTGGGAGTGGTCGCCCACGTCAAGAATTACGGTGTGGACCAGAGTTCCCGGGTGGAAACGTATTACCCCTACATGCAGAGGCCCATCGGATTTTTCACGCTGGTAATTCGCACGGCGGGCTCACCCACCAGTTTGATCCCTGGGGTGCGGCAGGCGGTGATTGCCGTGGACCGTGACGTCCCCATCTCCGAAGTGCAAACGCTCGCGGAAATTGTCGCCGACAACACCGCCGAGCGGCGCATGTCTGCTGTCCTGCTGGCCATCTTTGCCGCCCTCGCGCTTCTGCTGGCGGCGGTGGGTATCTATGGCGTGATGTCGTACTCGGTCTCCCAGCGCACGCAGGAAATCGGCATCCGCATGGCGCTGGGGGCGCAGCCGCGTCACATCCTGCGGATGATCCTGGGTCATGGCGCGATCGTGGCCGGAGTCGGCGTGGTGCTGGGGTTGGCGGCCGCGTTCGGACTGGCACGCCTCATCGCTTCGCTGCTCTTCCAGGTGAGCACCACCGATCCGCCCACGTTTGCCGTGGTCCCCATTCTCTTGATGGCGGTGGCCCTCTTGGCCTGCTATGTGCCTGCGCGGCGCGCCACCAGGGTAGACCCCATGATCGCGCTGCGGAACGAATAACCCCTCGCATAGCGGCGGATGATGGCTTCGGAAAAGTGCTCCATCTCTTCGACCTGCGGGCTGAATTGCAAAAGCAGCAGGTCCACGCCCGCGGCCTCGAATTCCGCCACGCGCTCGGCCACTTGTTCCGGCGTGCCCACCAGGCCCGAACGTAATCCACGATTCGAGACGGAATAATCCTCGAGCGAAACACGCTGCTCGAGCTGCGTTCCCGCGAGCCACTGCTGATAGTTTTCGTAGCCCGCGGCGCTCTGCTCTACGTCGGTGATGCGGCGCCGCTTCTGACTCATGTTCATCTCCGTTTCTTTGGCGAATCGTGCCTAAAAACAAAAAGGCCGCTCGGTTCGAGCGGCCTGGGGAAATCTGCGTTTTAAGGTCTGGCTAGGCTGCAGCTCCTCCCCGTCCGCTCATGGAGGGACACATACACATGGCAATGCAGCAACACGCGCAGGAGCACGACGGTCTGCAGCAGTTGGCGGAGCGGATTGGGTGACAGTTGTTCACGTGCGTTTGCACTTTAGAATGAGTCTACAGCATAGAGGGCGGCTCCGTTCCGTGTCAAGCGACTCTTTCTTCTGGTAGTGGGCTGGTTTCCGATTTGCCGACTATCCAGCCAAGTGACCGCCAATGTCAGAGGAGAACGTTCTTGAATCTGGGAGGTCGAGGCTAAAAGTCAAAGCCCACTTGCCAGAACTCACTGCCATTTTGGTCGAAAGCCACTCCTATCGTTACCAAATTGGTGGAATGGTCTTTTAGGCTGTGGACCACTCGGCCTTTGATGGTCTTCTCGGCAAAGTCGAGTCTCACGCGGGTACCGGGCTGAAAAAACATCCGGGTATGGAGGGCGCATCCAAACCGACTAATCGAGGACGTGAATACAGCTTCCACACGTTCGGTTTCTCCCTCTTGCCATGACAGTACGACCGGCTTGCGCATTGGAATACGAGCACTGCGCCGTCTTTCGGGGCCGGACAGAGGGGTCTCCGAGGATCTTGAATCGGGTGAATCAGATATGGCGATCCTGCCAGCAGCAAGGCTAGCGTTTTCGTCGACGTATCTCACAATCACCGGCCATTTACGCAAGGATACAAGCACATCGTGCGAGTCTGTCAGCGAGCCAGGGTAAAAGCGATAGTACGGTTGGGCTAGCACCAGAACTGATTAAACAAGAATCGAGGCGGTGGACCGGCAAAAACGAGGGCGCGGAGAGTTTACCAATTAAGACTTCATATCGCCCGAGAAACGCCCAAACCGGAAACTGAAACCCCATGTAGGGTAAGCTGATCTCTCAAGGCATCGCGCTCAATTTTTCTATCGCCGCCCTAGCTGCCTCAGCGACTGAACCCAGGCCGTCAAAGTGGATCTTCTCATTATCGCCGAGCAAGCCATGAAGCTGTGGCAATGCTTCCTTAGCCATTAGGTTCTCTAAGGCGTAGATAGCTAGGACGCGCATATCCGGGCTCTTGTCACCCAGTGTCTCAATCAATGGACGAATCGCGGACTTATCGCCAATCTGTCCCAATGACCAAGGAACAATGTAGTTGACTTCTGGGTCTTTCAATAGGGGAATAAGAATGGGAACGGCTCGCGCCTCCTTCAGATCTCCAAAGAGATGGGCGGCGTAATAACGGTCGCTACGGATTTGTGCGGCGAGAGACCAGTTTCCTGCTGCAATGACGCCGCGTGGTCGGTCGGAGCGATCCTCGAGTATTGCCTTGATGACCTCGAACCCACGGTCATTGCCGAGACCTGCAAAAACAAACGCCGCGTTACCCCGCACATGCCTGTCGTCGTCTTTGAGGTAGGGTTCGAGTTCCTGGAGAAAACTGCTTTCGTGAAGCGTTACCAGTTTCTTGGCCACCTCAAACTGCTTCCAGAATACGTCGTGGGTGGTCTTGAATTGTTCAACCAATTCGGCCGGAGGCGCGGCTTGTTGGCCACTCGTGAGGCTAGGTAGAATCACAAGAACGAGGCACGTCGGAAAGAGTCTGGCAAAGGTAATTCTGAAATTAAAACGTCTCATTTGATATACCAAGAGTGCGGAATTGCCCTTGTCGATTGGACCTCCGTTCGCAACGTGAGTCAATCTGTTTGACAATCATACCTGCGACGCGACTTGATCGACGCCATCGCGGAGGCTGTGGCACAGATCCGCACGAGACTCTAACAAACAGCAGTTAGTGATAGGTGTCTCAAAGGTGTAAGAAACCTATCTTCGAGACTAGCGGCGATTCTCCGGAGTGTGCCCGGATCAAAGCGCACTCAGAAGTAATCCACTTGTCTGTATAACGCGCTTTCCGGAAATTGGCCAACTACTTTTCTTCCAGCAGGTCAGGTCGATTGCGGCGCGTCTTGTCGAGGGCGGCTTGGCGGCGCCAGCGGCGGATCTCTTCGTGATTGCCGCCGATGAGCACGTCGGGCACGCGCCAGCCGCGGAATTCCACGGGGCGAGTGTAGTGGGGGCAGTCGAGGAGGACGTGATTCGTGCCCCGAGGCCTCGGGAGTGATGAGGGACGAGTGAAAGACGAAGAAGCTGAATTCGGCGACAAGGCTTCACTGAAGGATTCGTTGACGGCGGAATCCTCGTTGCCCAGCGCGCCGGGCATGAGGCGGGTGACCGCGTCCACGACAATCGCGGCGGGAAGTTCGCCGCCAGACAGCACGTAATCGCCGATGGAGATTTCGTCGGTGGCCAGATGTTCGGCCACGCGTTCGTCCACGCCTTCGTAACGCCCGCACAAGAGAACCAGATGCTTAAGGCCTGCGAAGCGGCGCGCGGTCTCTTGCCGGAGGAGTTTTCCGGAGGCCGACAACAGCACGACGGCCGTTGACGAGAATTCGCCCATTCCGCCCGGTGGATTGTCCTCGGCATTGCGGTGAGCCCACCGGGGGACGAGTGACTCGACGGCTTCGAACAGCGGTTCCGGCTTCAGCACCATGCCTTCGCCGCCGCCAAACGGGCGGTCGTCCACGGTACGGTGGCGGTCGTGGGTGTATTTGCGCAAATCCTCTACGCGCACATCCACCAGACCCGCTTCGCGCGCGCGGCGCACGATACCGTGTTCGAGCGGCCCTGCGAAGAACTCCGGGAAAATGGTGACGATGTCGAAGCGCATGGATTTAGTCTTTGCCCGGCGGACGCGGGATCCAGCGCGGCACATTGCGGCAGTATTCCTCGTACTCCGCGCCGAACATCCTGCGCAGCGTGGGCTCCTCATAAAGCAGCACGAAGAGCATGAACCCCACGCACACGGCCACAGAATATTGCAGGAGGGTGCCGCTCTCGAACGCAATCGTTTCGCCCGCCAGCATCAGCAGCACGCCCCAATACATCGGATTCCGCACATAACGATAGAGTCCGTGCACCACCAGCCGCCGCGGCGGATCAATGGGCGCCGGTGTGCCGCCGCCCACGCGCGCGAACGCCCAGAACGCGCACCAGAGGTAGATTGCCGCGCCGGCCGCGAATGGGAACACGCTTAGTGCGTGAGCGCCGCCGATGTCCAGCCGCGTTCCGCGCGGCAGAATCCACCGCCAGGGAGCCCAGACGACGACGGTGCAGGGCAGCACCAGCGTGAAGATGATCGTCTTGAGGATGGCGGCCATCGCCGGAACTCTACACCAATCCCGGTTTTCAGGGATTGAGATCGCGCAGGCCTTCGGGGAGCACGACTTCGATGCGGCGCGCCGCGACGTCAATCTTCGTGCAGATTTCTTCGGCCAGCGGCACCAGCAATTCGCCGCGCGGCGTCTTGACGGCGAGGACCGGCGTGCCGGGCGTCGCTGCCCCCGGAACTTGCACCTCCCTCACGATGCCAAGCTGCGTCGCGCCTTCCCAGACCTCGCAGTCCACGAGGTCAGTGATGTAGAAGCGGCCCGGCCCGAGCGGCACGCGATCGGCGAGCGGCACCTGCACGTCGAGCCCGCGCAGACGCTCGGCGTCGTTCATCGAATCGCAGCCCTCGAAATGGAAGATGGCCTGCCGGTTGTGCAGCCAACACTCAAGCACCTGCGCGCGGCGCGGCTCGCCGCGGCCGTCCCAGAGAAACACTTCGCGCAGGGCTTTCAATCGTTCGGGGAAATCGGTGAGGATCTCGGCGGCTACTTCACCACGAATCCCGCGCGGGCGAACTACCCGTGCAAGGGTCAAGCGTTGGGTTGGCGCTGGGGACCGAAAAGGCGAGGACGCCTCGGTCACTATTCCAGGATCTCGAGCGTCAGCCGTTTTCTAAGTTTCATGCCCGCAGCGCCAAGGATTGTGCGCATGGATTTCGCCGTGCGCCCCTGGCGGCCGATGACTTTCCCGAGGTCGCTGGGGTGAACGCGGAGTTCGAGAACGGTCACTTGTTCCCCTTCAATTGCGCGCACCTCAACTTGATCGGGATTATCCACGAGCGCCCTCGCGATGGCCTCTACCAACTCCTTCATAGCCTCCTCCACATCTCACCGGTGTCAGCATGAAGTGTCGTATGTGCGTCTCCCGAGGTCCGGCTGAGGATCCCATCGGGCGTGCGCCGCGGGAGCAAGAAGCTCTACGCGATCTTTTGATTGCGCAGGAAGCTGCGGACTGTGTCGCTGGGCTGCGCACCGCATCCCAGCCAGAACTTCACTCGTTCGGCATCCAGCTTAATCTCCGCCGGCTTTTTCAGCGGGTCGTACGTGCCAACGACTTCCACGGTCCTTCCGTTCCGTGGTTTGCGTTTGTCCATCACCACGACCCGGTAAAACGGTCTCTTTTTCTTTCCGATCCTAGCCAGGCGGATTGCCAACACGAAGTGATACCTCCCTTACCCGATTATAGCCTGTCAACTTAAATTAAGGAATGAGGGATTCTAAGGGCTGGCCGGCCGCCTATTCCAGGCCGCCGATCTTGCCCAACCCCTTGAGCTTTCCGCGAGCGGCCATGGCGCCATATTGCTTCATCATCTGCCGCATCTGCATGTATTGCTTCAGGACCTGGTTCACTTCCTGGACGGAAGTTCCGCTGCCGCGCGCGATGCGTTTCCGCCGCTTGCCGTCAATCAGGTTGTGGTCGTTACGTTCCCCCCAGGTCATGGAGTTGATGATGGCCTCGACGTGCGTCAGACGCCCCTCATCCACCTGAGCGTCGCGCGGAATATTCGCCAGCGGGCCGATTTTCGGCAGCATGCCCATCACCTGCTCGAGCGGGCCCATTTTGCGGATCTGGCGCAACTGGTCGCGGAAGTCTTCGAGCGTAAACTCGTTGCGCCGCATCTTGCGCTCGAGCTCGGCGGCCTTCTTCACGTCCACTGTCTGCTCGGCCTTTTCGATCAGCGAGAGCACGTCGCCCATGCCCAGCACACGCGAAACGATGCGTTCGGGATAGAACGCTTCGAGCGCGTCGTATTTTTCGCCCAGGCCAACGAATTTCACCGGCGCGCCGGTCACTTTTCCGATGGAGAGCGCCGCGCCGCCGCGCGCGTCGCCGTCGAGCTTGGTCAGGATCACGCCGGTCAATCCTAGCCGACGGTGGAATTCGCCCGCCGAGCGCACGGCGTCCTGCCCGAGCATCGAATCGGCGATGAAGAGGATCTCCGCTGGCTGTAATTCGCGTTTCAGCTCGCTCAATTCCTTCATCAAGTCATCGTCAATGTGCAGGCGGCCCGCCGTGTCCACCAGGATCACGTCGTAGGCGGAGAGTTTGCTCTCGCGAATCGCGCCCTTGGCGATTTCGAGCGGCTTGTTCGAACCCGCGCCCGGCCAGCAGGGCACGCTGATGGCTTTCGCTACCTGGGCCAATTGCTCGCGCGCCGCGGGGCGATAGACGTCCGTCGAAACCACGATCGGGCGGTGCCCGCGGCCTGCCAGCCACTTGGCGAGCTTGCCTGTGGTGGTGGTTTTGCCGGAACCTTGCAGGCCCACAATCAGCCATACGGAAGGCGGCCGCGAAGCGAAAAGCGGCTTGGCGTGCTTGCCAAGCAGGTCGGCCAGTTCGTCGCGGACGATCTTGACGACCTGCTGGTCGGGCGAAAGCTGCAACATGACTTCGGAGCCGCTGGCTTTCGCGCGGATCTTGGCGAGCAAGCCGTCCGCGACCTCGACGTTTACGTCGCCATCAAGCAGCGCCTCGCGGATTTGCCCCAGCGCCGCGTCCAGGTGCTCCTCGGTGAGCTTGCCCTGTCCGCGCAGGTTCTTGAACGCGCGCTGCAGTTTTTCTGTGATGGCGTCAAACATGGATGTGCATGGTGCGCCGCATCGCGTGCAGCGCAATCTTGCATTTTAGGCCACGCGTCGAGAAGGGTCAACTCAGAGCCAGGAGCGCGTATACATAAAGCGATTGACGCAACATTATTACTATGTTTAGATACATTCGAGCGTCAAGGTCGCCGCCTGAAAGGAGCTTCCCCGATGGTTGTCGCCTCGAAATCTCCGGTCAAGGTAGCCGACGAAGTCTGGATTGCTACCGCTCTTCTCCACCGCGAGCAGCCGGGACAACCGGTTTTCGGCATCGAGGAAATCGTTGAGCGGGCCGCGCGCGAAGCAATCGCAGGTCCCGCTAGGCCGGGCGTATACGTCCATGTGGTGCAGCACTGCGTGGCCAATCGAGCGCCCAATCCGGGGCGCTATCGGATGTTATTTGAGACGAGTCCTGGCCGGCGGCGTCTCTTTCGAAGAGGGGACGCCTACCACCCCGCGCGCGAAGGCGCCAAGATCACACCAAATGCACAGGAGATGCCGCACGGTTATGAAGGCCTGCTGACCTGGTATCAAGATTGGTGCGCAGCGGCATTCAGCTCCGCTCCGGGGACGGATCCGCTGCTAGCACTTGCTGGCTCCGGAAGGAACCTGTGGGCCGACGAGCATGCCGATGAGTATGTGCGCAGGCTGCGGGAGGCTTGGGAGTGAGCCGGGTTTTCTGGGACACCAACCTTTTCATCTACCTACTTGAAGGCCAAGGCTCCCTTGCCAAGCGAGTGACGGCGCTTCGGCAGTCGATGTTGTCCCGAGGCGATCAGTTGATCACGTCTGCGCTGACCCTGGGCGAGGTTCTCGTCAAACCGCTTGAGCGAGGAGATCTGGAACTCGCAAGGAAATATGAAGAGGCCATCCTGGCGACTTCGCTCTTGATTCCACTCGATGCGATGGCCGCGCGGATTTACGCCCTGCTGCGCGGTGATCGCTCCCTTCGGGCGCCCGATGCGATCCAATTGGCGTGCGCGGCCGGAGCCCGGGTCGATTTGTTCATTACCAACGATTTGCGGCTTCACGGGAAACAAGTGGAAGGCATCCAGTTCATCGTTTCGCTCGAGCGCGCTCCCCTGTGAAGTGAGGCCTTCCGCCGGCTACTTCGGCTCGACGACCTGGGGCTTGGGATACGCTTTCTGCAAGGCAGCCTGGTAATCGCCGAAAAGCGCCTGGATGCGAGTGAACTCCGTTTTGACGGCCTCGCGCAGCTCGGCGTGCGTGGCGAAGTCGTAGAGAATCGCGGCCAGGGTTTGCGCGTCAATCATGAAACCGGCGTGGCC
>JBGQGH010000077.1:0-14539 GCA_041497315.1 Terriglobia bacterium
ACAACCGTCGCCTCGGAGCAAGGTTTCAGGCACTTTTGCGGATGCTCGGAAAAGGAGGAGTTCAACATGACACTGCGTGATTTTTTTCTTGAGCGTCGGCGGGCGGAGATTCCCATCTTCCTGAGAGTCTTGAAGGCGATTCCACCCAATCACCTGGGCTACAAGCCACACGATCGCTCTCCATCCGCGGAACAACTGGTGTGGACACTCACCAGCGAGCTAAGGGCTTGCTTGGATGCCGTGACTCAAAACAAGGCCGAGTGGAAAGCGCAGCCACCCCCTTCGCTAAAAGAGATGCTGGAGTTGTTTGAGCGGTGGTCGAACGAGTTGACCGATCTGGTTTCGAAGATGGACGAAGCATCGTGGAACGGGATGGCAAAGTTTTATTACAACGGCAAGGTCGTGTCCGAACAGCCGGTGGGACAGTTTCTGTGGTTTATCCTCTTTGACGCCATCCATCACAGAGGCCAGCTTTCAGCGTATTTGCGGCCGATGGGGAGTACCGTACCCTCCATCTACGGACCGTCCGCAGACTCCAAGTCGGCGTAGCCTGCAGCTTTGGCATAACTCGCACAAATCCGAAAGATTCCTCTCTCCAATGGCCACGTCTCCGGAAAGTGGCCAACTAGAGATTTGGCCCGCCTTGTCACTTTCCTGGTTTTGCCTGGATCACGGCACACTCGGAAGTAATGCACTTGTCTGTAGAACGCGCTAGCCGGAAATTGCCTCGCTACCGGAATTTGTTTTGGCTTGCGTCTATTCGTAGCGCAGGGCGTCCACCGGATCCAGCCGCGACGCTTTCATCGCCGGCCATACGCCGAAGACCAGGCCGATCGAAACCGCGAGCGACTCGCCCACCACGATGGCCCACGCCGGAACGACGGCGTGCATCGTGGTCGTGGCGTTGATCAGCGGCACGAATCCGCCCACCACAATGATGATGGCGAGTAGGCCGCCGATGGCGGTGAGCGTCATCGCTTCGAAGAGGAATTGCCAGCTGACGTCCCGGCGCCGCGCGCCGATGGCTTTGCGCACGCCAATCTCGCGCGTCCGCTCGGTGACGCTCACCAGCATGATGTTCATCACGCCTACGCCGCCGATCAGCAGGCCGATCGAGCTCAGCACCACGACCACCAGCGCGACCGCGCCGATGATGGCGTGGAACTGTTCCACTTGTTGCAACTGCGTCTGGATCGAGAAGCTGTCCGGCTGGTTGTGATGCACGTTGCGACGGCGGCGCAGGACTTCACGCGCTTCTTCCACCGATGTGTCGAGTTGTCCGTGCTGAGCCAGCATCCGGAAGCCGTGCTCGTACGCCGCTGGATACATCTTCTTGAACGTGTAGTAAGGCGTGATGACGCGGCGGTCTTCGTCGTTGGGTCCGAAGTTCCCCTTCGGCTTCTTGAAAACCCCCACGACCAAAAATGCCTTGCCATCCACCAGGATTTCCCGGCCGAGCGGATCGCTGTTGTCGAACAGGGCCGTCGCGGCGTTCTCGCCCAATACCACGACCTTTTCCCTGTGCAGATTTTCTGATTCGGTGAAGAAGCGCCCGGCTTTCATTTCCGCGTTCCCGTACACGTTCAGATACGCCGGAAAGGTGCCTCGGAAGTCGGTGCCGCCGCCACTCACACGGTTATCCTTGTAGCGAACGTTGTGTGCCTCCTCCCAGTGGAAGAGCGAAATAGCGATGTCCTTCACCGCGGGGCAAAGTTCCTTGATGGCCTCGCCGTCCTCCAGGGTGAGGGGCTTGCGCTCCCGCTCTTCCCTCGGGCGCCGGCCGAAGTTTGGCCCCTGGTCAAATCGCGAGATGAACGCGGTGTCCGCGCCGAAGCCCGTAATCGCGTCCTGAATGCCCTTATCGAAACCCTCCACCAGCGCCGCCACCGCCATCAGCACACCCACGCCGATCACCACGCCCAGCACGGTCAGGAAGCTGCGCATCTTGTGCGTCCGGAGCATGTCGAACGCCAGCCTCACATTTTCGCGATAATCTTGCGCCATGGGATCGCTCCCTTTCTTGTACGCTTACACTTCCTGCCGCAAAGCCTCGATCGGATCCAGCCGCGAAGCTCGTACCGCCGGATAAATCCCGAAGAACAAACCCACGCTGGTCGAGAGCGTCAATGCGATCACCACCGCGCTGATTGGCGTCTTGATCGGGAATGATGTCGTCGCCGTCACCAGCGCTCCGATTCCATACGCCAGGATGATGCCCACCGTCCCGCCCAGAGCCGTGATAAAGGCAGCCTCTGCCAGGAACTGAGTGATGATGTGCCGCCGCCGCGCTCCCAGCGCTTTCCGGATCCCGATCTCGCGCGTGCGTTCCACCACCGACGCCAGCATGATGTTCATCACCACGATGCCGCCCACCACCAGAAAGACAGAGACGATTCCTACCGCCATCTCGAATATTTTGGCCGTCAGATCCTCCCACAGCCCGGTGATCGAAGACGGTGCGATGATCCCGAAATTGTCCGGGTCTCGGTAGGGAACGTGGCGCCTCGCGCGCAGCAATTGCCGCGCTTCATCCTGTGCCGCGTCCGTCATATCGGCGGATCGCGCCTGCACGAAAAGGGTGATCGAGCTCTGCGCGAAGTGCCAGGTCTTTTGAAATGTGCCGAAGGGGATCAGGATGAAATTGTCCTGCGATTGTCCCAGCACGCTTCCTTGCGCCGTGGCCACGCCGACGACGTCGTAGCTTTCGGAGCCCGCCCGGATCGTCTTGCCGATGGGATCCGTGTTGGGGAAAAACTTCTGCGCCACGTCCGCGCCCAGCACGCAAACCGGCGAGCGGTGAGTATCGTCGGTTTCGTTGATCGGCCGCCCGATGGCCGTGCTGATGGCGCGCACTTCCGCGTAGTCCGGCGTCACACCGAATACCCTTACGTCCTCCGACAACTGGTTGCCGTAGCGAATATCCTTGAGGGTGGCTTCGATGGCCGCGACGTGCTGCGCCAGCTTCATCTCTTCGCGCAGGAGTTGCAGGTCTTCCGCCGTCAACAGCGGCCGCTTCTGCGCTTTGATGAATTCGTCAAAGTTGGTGATGATCCCGAAGCGGTCGATGACGAAGGCGTTGGCTCCCAGGTTGGCGATCTTGTCCGCCACGTAGGAGTTCAGCCCCGTGATCACGGACATCACCGCCACCAGCGTGGTAACCGCCAGGATCACCCCCAGCAGCGTCAGGAACGTGCGCAGTTTGTGGCTGCTCAGCGTATCGAACGCCATGCGAATGGTCTCGCCCAGCGCCACGCTTGCCGCTTTGGCCTTCGACAGCACACACACCTCTCTATCGGTCTCGCGAGCTTCCCTAGTGTAATACGAATCCCCAGTCTTAAAGGTTTCTCCTCCAAGACGATGGGTGACCATCGGCACAAGGGGGCTGTGCCGGCGGGGCGGATGATGGTACAACCGGTGTAAGCCGAAAGGAATCAGACTGATGGCGGGGTGAATCTCGACCCGCGCGAGCACAATGAAACACTGGCGGGTAACTCGGCTTTCTCTGGCAGCACTTGTGGCGCTGATCGTTGGCTCCTATGCGCAGCTGTGCGCGCAGCCTCAGTCTGGCGGGCTCTCCCCCGCCGAACTGCGAGCTCTCGTCGAACACGTCGCCGCC
Source organism: Terriglobia bacterium (assembly GCA_041497315.1). Lineage (GTDB taxonomy): Bacteria > Acidobacteriota > Terriglobia > Acidiferrales > UBA7541 > JBGQGH01. Next base: position 3,617 of record JBGQGH010000077.1, read on the forward strand.
AACCAGCATCGCGACGACGACGCTCTGGAGCAATACGAGCGCATCGAGCGCCGCGTCATCCGTCAGGGCTCGAAAGAGAAGCCTCCCGGCGAAGACAAAACCTGGCGCGTCATCCCTTCGGGCACCGGAATCGTCCGAGTGATCATCGAGGACGCGGGCAAGCCGGTGGACCCCGCGCTCTACCGCAAGCAGTTGCAGGACGCCGCGCAGGCCCTCGATACCTCCGCAAATTCCACCCTGCCCCGGCAGAAGCAGGACGAAGAAAAGTTCGCCCGCCGCAAGCGCGAGCGCGCCAGTTTGGTGGACGCCGCGAAGGACGCCTTTATTTTCACGTTTCTCGGCCGTGAGGAGCGCAACGGCCGCACGCTCATGAAGTTTTCCGCCGAGCCCAGCCCCAATTACAAACCTGCTTCACGCAACACCAGCTTCTTCGCCAACGCTCGCGCCATCGCCTGGGTGGATGAAGCCTCTTCGCAGATCGTTCGCTTCGAAGCCGAAATTTTCAAGGACATCTCCATCGGCGGCGGGATTATCGGCAAGGTCTATCGCGGCGGGCGCCTCGTGCTGGAGCAAGCGGAAGTCGCTCCGGGCATCTGGTTGCCCATGCTCTATCAGTTCGATTTCGACGGGCGCAAATTCCTGTTCAGCTTCGACATTCACGAGACTACGACCGCGAGCCGCTATCGCCGTATCGGCCCGCCCAAGGAAGCCCTGGTCACTATCCGCCGCGAACTTTCCTCCGGCAGCGGGCCCGCTGTCTCCCGTTCCGATCCGTGAGGACCGCTCAGCGGTTGGCGTAGGTATATATACCTACGCCAACAGGCAAACAAACAGCGAAGCGGGCACACCAAGCTAAAGATATTAAAGCTTATAAGGCCACTTGACAGAAGAATCGTGCATGGTATATATACCATGCACGATACTTCCAAAGAGTGTCTTGCCAGCTACTCAGACGAGAACACCAATAAAATGCCCCCCCGACTGCAACTTGCAAAACCAGACATCGTCGATTTATTCGAAAACTCAACTGCCCACCTTTACTGGCCCAGTGACATCTCATCTGTTCTGGCGAGGAATCGGACAGAGTGGAGGTTAGCGCAATCACTCACGCAAAAGAAATTCATAGAATTTTTGGTTCAAAAAACAAAGCTCAGAGAGATCAAACTTACGTCTGTTAACTATGGTTCGCTAACTCGTTACCTGTGGGGAGAAGTTTCGCCATATCAAGTTGCTCTGTCAGTTAAGCGTGGCGCATATCTCTCTCACGCGACAGCCGTTTTCTTACATGGCTTAACTGACCAACTCCCCCGCACGATCTATGTAAACGCCGAACAGAGCCCGAAACCATCCTCGACTTCACTTACGCAAGAGGGTATTAATTCTGCTTTCGCTCGGACAGTACGCAGGACAAACTACATTTACAAGTATGAAGGCTGGAGTTTCGCGATTATCAGCGGGAAGAACACAGGCCGACTCGAAGTTGGGACCTTGACAGGGCCCTCGATGGAAACCCTGGACGCGACCAAACTCGAGAGAACACTAATCGACATCGCCGTCCGGCCTGCATACGCTGGCGGTGTCTACCAGGTCTTGAATGCTTACCGCACTGCGAAGGGCAGAATGTCAGTGAGCGTGGTCTTGGCGACTCTGAAGAAACTGGATTACCTGTATCCGTACCATCAGGTGATCGGGTTCTATATGGAAAAGGCAGGGTATGAGGAACAGCGGTACGAACGACTCCTGAAGGTCGGCTTGAAATACGACTTCTACCTCGCCCACGACATCAGGGAGTCCGAATACAACGCGAAGTGGCGTCTATTCGCCCCAAAGGGATTTTAGCCGTTCTGCCTGCTCGACGACAAAATCAAAATAGAAATCAAAATCTTTCAATTCCCCCGACACCGACGCCTCAACAGATGGCCAGTCAGGTCTGTGGAATTCTCGATATTCGTTAATTCGTGGAATGAGAAGGCAGGGAACGGCCTTTGCGTCAAAAATTAGCCTCGCAAGCTCCCGGTTTTCAGGCGACGCTAGATCAACCCGTGCCTCGGTAACAATGGCGTGAATGTCATAGAAATCTCGGCCACGCGGAGTTGGGTGTCCGCGAAGGCCATACTCCGCCATTTGCTGGCAGATCGCTCTCAGTTTCTCGATGGCGATCATGCTGGGCGGGTAGACATAAATCGCGTAGTCATCCATCCGAGCTTCTGCTTTTGGCCCGCAGAATTCGTACTTGCTGATTTGAATCCTGAAAACTCTCTGCTGATCTGGGCCAATAGTAGTGCTGTTAGTTCGAGCCTTGTCCAAATCCGCAGCCAACATGCTTTTCTTGGTCTTCTCGAGCAATTTGAATTCAATCTCATAGCCTCCCCAGTGGTCATCCTTGTCACTCGGTGAGGGCTGCGGTGGGCGAGGGTTGAGTTTTTCGTCGAACAAGATAAACCCGGCCGAGTCGAACCTATCCTTGAGAGCTCGGAAAACTCTCACTCTGATGAGTTCCAGATCCTCGAAGTCGTCTGGGATCGAAAAATCCACATCTAGGGATGTCCGATTGCCTAAGCCGTGAACAAGATTGAGGGCATTCCCGCCCTTCAGGACCAACTTCTGAAAGAGCAGATCGTCGGAAAACATCGCTGTGATCGCAAACCGTCGGATCTGCGCAAAGTCCATGTGGTCACCTTATCATGCGTGGTTCCCGTAGGTGATTCGCCGGAGAAAGGTGTTCAACGTGCCTGCGAGAATGCGGGTTGATTGTTCACTCTACCCCTTGACGTGAAACGGCTCATCAGGAGTGTAAGCAAGAACCGACCGCGTGGGCCTGCCGGTGGGTAGCTTTCGCAAAGTGAAAATAAACGGCCGCGGCGCCGAATCTACGCGGCTGGATTCCACGCGATAGTAAGCGTCTTCGTAGCGCACCAGCCGTCCTTCGGTCCACTTGGGTTTGGGCCGGCATGAGCGCACTTCCAGCCCCGCAGCGTCATGGCTCAGCGTCTGGCGGACTTCATCGGGAACAAGCGGCGCGCGCCGCACCTGCCAGCGCCTCCGCAGCTCGCGGTACACGATGCCGAAAAATCCCGGCCCGTCGTCCCCGCGCAGGACGTCCTCAGAATGGTAATTCTCCAGCCCGCGCAGCGCCTCGCCCGGGTGCGCCCGGCGCAACGAATACACATGCGGCCTCGCAGAACTTGCCGCCGCGTGCGATTCTCCGGTCACCGTAAAGAACTCACCCTCGTAGCGCACGGCCAGCGGAAATTTCCAGAACGGTTTCGCCCGGCACGACGCCACTTTCAAATCCCACTCTTGCTGGCCTTCGCCGCGCGAGACCTCGTCGCGCACCAACGGAATCTTGCCGAGTTCTTTCTTCCGCTGACCGCGCGTCAACAGGCGATCCACCAGCACCAGCGGCAGCGAGCCCGGCGACTCCTCCGCTACCAGCGCGGCCAACAGGCGCAGCGCGCCTTCAAAAGTAAAATAGCAAAGCGCCCAGGTCACCGGGTGCAGCACGAAAAGAATCAGCGCCGCACCTTGGATCTGCTGGTCGCTCACCGGGACCGGCGTCTTTCCTTCCAACGCGGAGCCGACCATCGTCCCGATGTAGCGCTGCAGAATGTGGAAGTACCACCAAAAGAACGTGAAGAGGCCGCCGAGGCCCTCCACGAGTCCGGAGAGCAGGCCCGCAATCGGCCACTCGATCGGTGCCTCCACCACCAGTCGCGCCCGCCAACGCATCGGCAGAAAGGCCAGCAACGGCCCAAGGAGGTAGGTCCACATTCGAATGCTTCCTGAGGGAATTTTAAGCTGATTGGCGGAAGTGGCGGAGAACTCGCGCTCGAAGAGCGCTCATTTGGTCAACGGCGGTGCGGTCGGATGATTCTGCAAGGCGCTCACGCAGTCTTTGCCGCCGTGTGGAACTGCCGGATCGCTCCCGCAACCGTCTCCAGTTGTCCTTGCGACATCTCCGGATACATCGGCAGCGAGAGAATCTCCCGGCTGGCCCCTTCCGCCACGGGAAAATCTCCCCCGTGGTATCCGAGGTCCGCGAAAGCCGGCAGCAGATGTACCGGCGTGGGATAGTGGATGCCGGTCTGAATCTCGCGTTCCGCCAGCGCGCGCTGCAGCGCGTCGCGTTCCTGCGTTCGAATCGCGTAAATGTGACACACGTGCCGCGCATACGGCATCGTCTTCGGCGTCTTGATGCCGCTCTCCGCGAGCAGCCGGTCGTACACCGCCGCGTGCGCGCGCCGCGCTTCGGTCCACGCTTCCAGGTGACGCAGCTTCACGCGCAGGATCGCTCCCTGAATGCCTTCCATGCGGTAATTGTAGCCTTTGATCAGGTGCTCGTAGCGCCGCTCCTCGCCCCAATTCCGCAGCATGCGTATCTTGCGCGCGTGTTCGGTGTTGTTCGTCACCACGAGGCCGCCTTCGCCGTACGCGCCCAGGTTTTTCCCGGGATAAAAACTGAAGCAGCCCAGTTCGCCCAGCGCTCCCACTCGCCGGCCTTTGTATTCCGCGCCGTGCGCCTGCGCCGCATCCTCGATCACGGTTAAGCCCCGCCGCCGCGCGATCTCGAGAATCGCGTCCATCTCCGCCGGCTGGCCGAAGAGATGCACCGGCAAGATTGCTTTCGTCCGCGGGGTAATCGCGCGCTCGATCCGCGCCACATCAATGTTGAACGACTCCGCCTCGATATCCACCAGCACCGGTCGCGCCCCCGCGTAAACAATCGCCGATACCGAAGCCACAAACGTGAACGGTACGGTAATCACTTCATCGCCCGGCGCGATCCCTGCGGCGAGCAGCGCAAGGTGCAGCGCGCTCGTCCCCGAATTTACCGCAATGCCGTGCTTCGCGTTGCAGTACGCCGCGAATTCTTCTTCGAACGCGGCCACTTCCGGCCCCAACACAAATTGGCTGCTCTCCAACACGCCCGCGATGGCGGCATCGATTTCCGCCTTGATGCTGAGGTATTGCGCCTTCAAATCAACCAGCGGAATCATTTCGCCCCTTTTTTCTTGCGCGTGTCGCCCACCAACCGCGCCGGCACGCCGGCCACGATGCCGTAGTCGGGCACGTCCTTCGTCACCACCGCGCCCGCTCCCACCAGCGCGCCTTCACCAATCGTCACGTTGCCTAGGATCGTCGCATTGCTGCCAATCGAAGCGCGCGACTTCACCTGCGTCGGCAGCACCTTCCAGTCCGCTTCGCCCTGCAAGCTGCCGTCGGGATTCGCCGCGCGGGGATAGTGGTCGTTCACGAACATCACGCCGTGCCCGATGAACACCGCGTCGCCAATCGTCACACCCGTGCACAAAAACGAGTGGCTCGAAATCTTGCAGTTCCGCCCCACCACCACGCCCTTTTGAACCTCCACGAACGCGCCGATGCGCGTGCCGTCGCCGATCGTGCAGCCGTACAAATTCACCAGGTCCGGCTGGCGGATCACCACGTCCCGGCCCAGCACCACGTCCGGAGCGATCATGCGCCGGCCTTTGCTTCCGCGATTTGTGCGGTTGCGTTCAATTTCAACTCGGGCGAATCACTCTGCACGCTACCAAGATTGCCCCGCCTCCGCAACGGGAGACTCCCCGCGACTCACCCCGCCTGCACACTGCCATTTTGGCAGGAGCGCTTCGGCGCCATCTGCTATAGTCTGACTTCTCTTGAACACCGCAATCCGCCGAGGACCCCGCGTCGAATGACTGAAAAACGATCTTCGCATCCGTTTTACATGTACGAATCCATCCGCGAGCAGCCCGACCGCGTCGCGCGCGTCCTCGAAACGCAGCGCGAGCTGATCGAGCGCGCCACGGCTGCCGCGTCCGCGAAAAAACGCTTGATCTTCGCCGGCATCGGCACGTCTTTTCACGCCGCCTGCGTCGGCGAACATTTTCTCCGCCATCTCTCTGCCGGACGCGCCCACGCGCAGGTCGAGCAGTCCTTCGAATTCGTCCACTATCCGCCCGCTCTCTCCGCCGACGACGCGCTCATCGTCGTCAGCCACCGCGGCTGGAAAAACTTCTCCGTCAAAGCCGTGCGTCGCGCCAAGTCCGCCGGCGCGCTCACCATTTCCATCACCGGCCAGGATAGCGGTGACGGCATCCGCGCCGCTGATTTCGTCATCCCCACCTGCGAGCAGGAAATTTCCTTCGCACACACGAAAAGTTACACCACCGCCATGGCCGCGCTCGCGCTTTTGGCCATCGGCATCGCCGAAAAACGCGGCTGGCTAGCGGATGGCGCTTCCGCCCGCGCCGCTCTTGCCCGCGTCCCCAAGTGGATCGAAGAAGCGCTTGGCCTCGAAGAAAAAGCCCGCGCCGCTGCGCGCGAAATTGCCGCGCGCCCGCGCCTCTTCTTCATCGGCGCTGGACCCAATTGGGCCACCGCCACCGAAGGCGCCCTCAAAGTCAAGGAATCGTCTTACAGCGCCGCCGAAGGCGTCGAAACCGAACAACTCCTCCACGGCCCGCTCGCCGAACTCGGGCCGCACTGCTCCGCCGTCTTCATTTTCGCCGGAGGCAAAGCCGACGCTCGCGCCGCCGAAGCCTGGGCCGCCCTCGGCGAACTCGGCGTCCTGCGCGTGGCCATCGCCTCTCACGGCTCGGCCCAAAAAATTGCCGCTGCGGCAGGCGCGCATCGCCTCGAAACTCCCGCGGTCCCCGAATGGCTCTCGCCCATGGTCCAGATCGTCCCCGTCCAATTGCTCAGCTATTTCCTGGCCCTCGAACGCGGCGCCAATCCTGATACCGGCCACGAAGACGAAGCCACCCACGCCCGCGCCAAAAAACATTTCGAGCTCTGACGCCCTTCGGCCGTCATTCCGAACCCCGGCGATTCTTGCCGGGGTGAGGAATCCCTCTTTCCAGCTCCACACCCTCCCGCCCCGATCGAAGATTCTCGCCCTTGCTCATCGCCGTCCTCCCTCGCTACACTCGCGCGAGTGACGATGACAATTCCATCCCGCGCCGCAGCCGCTCCCGCGTCGGCGCGCCCGGACCGCAATGCGTTCGCTCTCGCCGGGCTGCGCATCGCTGTCGGCGTGCTCTTCCTGATTTTCGGCCAATACAAAGTCTTTGGCACGCAGTTCACCCTCGGCGGCGGCTTCCAGTTCTGGATCCACCGCTTCCTCGACCGCGGCGGCGCTTATCCCTTTATGGTGCCCGTGCTGCAGAATTTCGTCCTCGCGCACGCCCGGGCCATCGCTTTCCTCGTCGCCTACGGCGAACTGGCCATCGGGCTCGCGCTCGTGTTGGGCATCCTGGTGCGCCCGGCCAGCATTTGCGGGCTGATTTATATGCTCGCGCTGCTGTTTGCCTCGAACTACCCCGGGCCGCACGTCGCGCTCTGGCAGTACTTCGGAGGCTCGCTCGATCATTCCGTACTGGCGCTCTGTTTCGCCGCCTTCGCCCTGGGAAACCCGGCGGCAGCCCTCTCGCTGCGCTCCTTCCTCGCCCGCCGCCGGTCATGAAACGGCGCACGCCCGCGCAAGAAACATTTCCAACTCTGACCGGCCCGGTAGCACAGCCACTCTCGTCTGTGCACGTAGTTCCTCGTCTCGTAGGGGCGGACCTCGTGTCCGCCCTCTTTGCCTGACCCCATCTCCCTTCTGTCGAAATCCCTACTCCTCCCCATCTCCCCGCTCGAACCTCCATCCTCTCGAACCTCCAACCTCGAGCACCTGTCGCAGAGTCTGCGGAGAAACTGACCGAACAGTGAATCAAGAATCCCCACGCGTGTCCCGAAGTATCGGGACCGACTTGCGGCGCACCCTACAATGCCCAGCTCAAGTCACGCGCCGCTTACTGCCGGGTATAGTACCGATGATGGTATAATCAGGATGCGTCCCGGAGGTGGCGTATCCCTTGATACACCATTTGTTCGGAGCGCGCCTCGTAAGTGCTTGAACAGCGCCCAAAAGCCCAGCGGCGACTGCTGAAGTGTTCAATCCTCGCCCGAACTGGCCAGCGAGGCGGTGCCCAAGCGTTGCCCAGGTATTCAGGTTCCGGCTGTCGAGGAGTCAAACCGTCATACGGTGCACAACACCGTCAGCTACGGGTGTACTCCGAGGCAGCTCAGTGTCTGATAAAGCGCAGCGCCCGAATGCCAACCTGAAGGCGAACGAGAAACGACCACAAGCCGGAGGCGTCGTTCAAGAGCAGGGCGGCTGGCTGCGAGGCAAAGTCGCATAGGGGCGGGTCACAAGCCCGCCCCTTTTTCCCACGCGCGCCGCGTCCGACAATTTTTTCGACGCGGCAGCCGCAGCGTGCACCGCCTAGCGCATCCTTCGAGGAAAAGCAAAGTCCCTCTCGTCGCGCGAGCCCGATTTAAGGGGTTTAGTCATGGAGGTCGTTTATTAAGTTCGACGGCGATGTGGAAAAGTTTGACCACCCACCACCGCTCTGAGACTGGCACCCGGCTCGCCGGATTGGAAGGATTTACAAGACAACTCTCAGCAAAATACAGCTCCTGCTATAATCCGACGCGCGGGAGTCAGCATTTTCCGATAACGATGAGTAACCGAAACTACTGGTTGGATCTCTTCACGGGCGTAACCTGGAAAGAATTCCTGGCTGCGGGCGGGGAGGTGTCTGGTTTTCGCGAGAGTCGGTGGTCGGCAGTTCAAAAGATCAAGTCCGGCGACTATTTGCTTTGCTACCTCACTGGCGTTTCTCGCTTTATTGCAATACTTGAAGTTACCTCTGCACCATTCAGAGATTCAAGCCGGATTTGGGAGGATGAAGATTTCCCCTGCCGCCTGAAAGTTAAGTCAGTTGTATCGCTGACGCCAGAAACTGCAGTCCCCGTATCTGAGTTACGCAACCAATTGACTATCTTCCGCGATATGAAAAGCGCGATCGCGTGGACGGGCCATTTTCGTGGTTCTCCTGCAAAGTGGAAGCCCTCAGATGGCGATGTGGTGCTAGAAGCCTTGTTGGAAGCAAAGAAGACCCCAACAATCCGGCCCGTGGATCCAGCAAAACTAGCCAGGCGACCCAAGGCCCTTAAGGCGAGGATTGGGTCAGTCACTGTTCCTGAGAGTGAGGAACCTTCCGCAGACAGGCCGGAGGTCACCCGAGAGCCAAGCGAACACGAGGACATTCAATGGCTGCTACTCAAGCTAGGCAGTGACATGGGATTTGATATATGGGTCGCCCGCAACGACCGAGGCCGTCAGCTACGAGGTCAACGACTTGCCGAGTTACCTAAGCTGAAGGCTGAACTCCCACTACAATTTGACGAAGCGACAAATCGAACCATCGAACTCATTGACGTATTATGGCTGAATGGGAACGCAATAGTTGCAGCATTTGAAATCGAGAGCACGACCTCAATTTATTCAGGGCTTCTCCGCATGTCTGACCTGATAGCCATGCAACCAAATCTGAATATCCCGCTGTATCTCGTCGCGCCCGATGAACGCCGACAAAAGGTAATCGATGAGGTCAATCGCCCTACTTTCCGGCGGTTGTCGCCACCCCTTTTTGAGGTATGCCGGTTCATCTCTTTTTCAGACCTACGCGCTCGGCTCAAAGAGGCTGGCTCCCTAATTCGCTACTTGAAGCCCGAGTTTCTCGAAGAGCTCTCAGAATCTTGCGAAATTGAAGAGGCTTAACAAACCCCACGAGCGCCTCATGAGCAAGTACGAATCTGCGAAAACGCTCAAACGGACAAAGGCGCGATTGCCGAGAAGCTGTGACGTCTGTGGCGCACAGATCAAAAAGGGCGCGGAGTATTTCCGAGAGTCGCTCGGACTTATGGCGAAACCGCCGGGGCTCTATCTGCGCAGTTTTTGTCTGACGTGCAAGAGTCCTAAAGCCGAATTGTGACGTACGAATGCTTGAGACTTCGCAGGGCTCTTGCCGCGTTCTTTCGGTTTCAGGTGTTGGTCCTGATCTGAAATCATTGGGCGGGTAGCACACCCTTCACCACCCACCAATCAGTCGGCTCACAAGTCGCTATTGAGATGCCCCGCCGCCGGCGGACGGCGCAGGTCTCGTTCCAACGCGCGCTCCACCCACGCCGTAACAGTGATTCCCTCAAATTCAGCATTCTTATAGATCCGCGTGAGCAGATGAATGGGCAATCGCCAGGTGATGCTTATCCTGTGCGTTCCGCTTTTCAGTGGGCGCCCGGCCCCCCTCCGCTTGCCACCTTTAGGCAAGGGCTTCGTGCTCCCTCTTGCTCTTCGCGATCATCCCTTGTCTGATGCCCAACTGAAGGGACATGTCCTTCAGTGCTAGGTGCAAGGGATGTTTCAATACATCATGATGGGAGCGTTTTCCGGAATACAGCGGTGATCGCATACCCAGTACAAAATCGTCAAACTCCAGCCAGCCCACATTCTGCTGGAATTTCTTGAGTGCCCGCTGATAGAATCGCTTTTCTTCGTCATTCAGGTTATCCAGATTGATTCTCAGGTCCGATTCCAAGTTTTGATATTCCATCGCATCGTCCTCGCAATAGTTTAAGGTTATGCACGAGAAATCTCCTCGTAGCATGTCGGGTGATATTCCAAATACATCTTCTCCTGGTCGAAATACTTCTTCGTCGCGGCCATTTCCAAGAACTCCCTAAGTTCTTCCACCACTTGCTCGCTATTCACGACTGCAACGATCCACCGGTTTTCGTCTGAGTATCCAAACCAAAAGCCCTTCACGTGTCCCAAGTCAGTAAAGCCTACAAGAATGCTCCTCATCCGGTCATGCCACCAGTCCCATACATCGGGTCCGTACTCTTCGCCGTTATTTTTCAGAACTGGGAAGAACATCGTAACCTTAGTACGCGTGACCTGCCCCCCGAAAACTAGTCCAGCCAAAACGTAGCTTCTCCGGGTATAAGACGCGAGAGGAGAAGCGCCGATGAGGAAGAGCCGGTTTAGTGAAGAGCAGATTGTGGGGGTGTTGAAGGAAGCGGAAGCTGGAGTCC
>JBGQGH010000078.1:0-14207 GCA_041497315.1 Terriglobia bacterium
CGAATTCGGCTGCCGGTACTGCTACGCGCGCTATACGCACGAATACATGGAGCTGGACGGCGGAGATTTCGAGAACAAGATTTACGCCAAGCAGAACGCCGGGCCGCTGGCCGCGCGCGACCTCAACACGGAAAAAATCTGGGGCGAACACATCGCTATCGGAACGGCCACCGATCCTTACCAACCCGCCGAGCGCGAATTCGGCGCTACACGCGCGATCCTCGAGGAGATGGCCCGGCGCGAGGGATTGAGCGTCTCGATCACCACGAAATCAAACCAGGTGGTGCGCGACATTGACGTGCTGAAACGGATTTCAGCGCGCTCGGCGCTCTACGTCAATCTCACCATCACCACGTTGCGCACGCGCTTGGCGAGATTGCTGGAGCCGCGCGCCCCGCGGCCGGACTTGCGCCTCGCGGCCGTGCGCGCGCTGCGCGAAGCGGGAATCGCCGCGGGCGTCTTTGCCATGCCGGTGCTCCCCGGGCTCACGGACAGCGAAAAGGAACTCGACGCTGTGGCCCGCGCCGCCGCGGAAGCGGGCGCGCAGTGGTTCGCCGGAAACGTACTCTTCCTGATGCCGTCGGCGCAGAAGCAATTTCTGCCGTTCATCGAGGAGAAGTTTCCCAAACTCGCGCGCCGCTATCGCGCCTGGTACGGCCGCGCCGGCTACGCTCCGGAAACGTATCGCCGCGAAATTTCCGAATTGATCGCCCGCCTCCGCGCGAAATACCACCTCGGCTCGCGGCCGTACTCCCCCGATGGCCTCGCCTGGCAATCGCCTCAACTTCCTCTCGCTTTGAACGTGTAACGCCGGGCTTCTCCCCGGCAGTTTTTTCTCTATTCGGGCGTCTGGTCACCCCGCATTGACTTGCCCAGGAGCCGGACGTAGGATGCGCAGGCTCGGAGATTCCAGGCGCATGATTGGGGAGACCATTTCGCACTACCGCATCCAGGAAAAGATGGGTGGCGGCGGCATGGGCGTGGTTTACCGCGCGGAAGACACGCGCCTGGGCCGCAGCGTGGCATTGAAGTTCCTCCCCGAAGATTCTCACCGCGACCCGCAGGCCCTCGAACGCTTCCAGCGCGAGGCGCGCGCCGCTTCCGCGCTGAATCATCCCAACATCTGCACGATTCACGATATCGACGAGCACGACGGACAGCCGTTCATCGTGATGGAACTGCTCGAAGGCCAAACGCTGAAGCATCTGATCAGCGGCAAGGCTCTGGAGGCCGAGCAAGTCCTCGAGTTGGGCATCGAGATTGCCGATGCTCTGGCCGCCGCGCACGCCAAAGGGATCGTGCACCGCGATATCAAGCCGGCGAACATTTTCGTCACCCACGCGGGGCGCGCCAAGATTCTGGATTTCGGGCTGGCGAAGATCGCCCTGAAACGTCGATTGATGGGCGAGACCATGGGAGCTTCGGCTCAGATGACGGCGGCCGCGGCTCCGGACCTCCTGACCAGCCCCGGCACGGCGATCGGCACGGTGGCCTACATGTCTCCCGAGCAGGCGCGAGGCGAAGAAATGGACGCACGGACGGACCTTTTCTCCTTCGGCGTGGTGCTCTACGAGATGGTCACGGGTCAGCAGGCGTTTGCGGGCAACACTTCGGCGGTGGTTTTCGAAGCAATTCTGAATCGCTCGCCGGTTTCGCCGACGCGGCTGAATCCCAAGGTGCCGGCGCCGCTCGAGCAAATCATCAACAAGCTTCTGCAGAAAGACGCCGGTGCGCGCTACCAAAAGGCTGCGAGCGTGCGTGAGGATTTGCAACGCATGAAACGTGAAATCGACTCCGGACGCGCCGCGCATGCCGCGGCTCCATCCACGCAAAAATCGGTGGCGGTGCTCTACTTTGAGAACTTGAGCGGCGCGAAGGAAGACGAGTACTTCCGGGATGGGATGACCGAGGACGTAATCACCGAACTCTCGAAAATTACCGGGCTCAGTGCCTTTCCCCGCGTCGCCGTCCTGAGGTTCCGCGACCAGCCTGTCCCGGCGCCCCAGGTCGGCCAGGAACTCGGAGCCGGCTATGTGCTCACCGGCAGCCTGCGCCGCGCTGGACAGCGCCTCCGCATCACCGCGCAACTTGTGGAGACGCGCACGGGCCAGACCGTCTGGGGCGAACGCTACGACCGCGAGTTGAAGGACGTCTTCGAGGTGCAGGACGAAATCGCCCGGAGCATCACGCAGGCATTGCGCATCACCCTGTCGCCGCAGGAAGAAAAAGCCATCGCGCGGAAGCCCACCGATAATGCCCAGGCATACGACCACTTCCTGCGCGCGCGGAGCTACGCTCGACGGCTCACCCGTTCGGACTTGGACTTTGCGATTCGAACCTACGAGCAGGCCATCGCCACGGACCCGAATTTCGCCATGGCTTATGCGGGGCTTTCGTATGCGTGCGGACTTTTCTATGAATGGCACGAGCAGGATTCCCGCTGGCTCGAGAAGGGATTGGCTGCCTGCGAGCGTGCTCTGGCGCTGGAGCCAAACCTGGCCGAGGGTCTTGCCGCCCGAGCACAGATCTGTCGGGCAGAGAAAAACTACGAAGAGGCTATCCAGTATGCGCGCCAGGCCATCGAGCGCAAAGCCGATTGCGAAGGCGCTTACTGGGTCCTGGGATTTTCCTGCTATGCACTCGATCGCTGGCAGGAAGCGGCCGCAGTCGCCGAGAAAGCCATCCAATTGAGCGGCGACGACTACAATGTTTATTTTCCGTTCATGTATGCGCTGGAGCGGCTGGGAAAAATGGAGGAAGCGCTCGCCGTCCGCCATCAGTTTCTTCACGCGCTGGAACGCCAACTGGAGCTGGTTCCCGAAGACGCTCGAGGGAGAATCCTGTTGGCCAACTGCCACGCGTTCTTGAAACACGAAGCGGATGCCATCCGTGAATTGCAAGTCGCCATCGCTTTGCGGCCCAAAGATCCGAGCATCCTTTACAACGCGGCGTGCGTTTACGGGCTTCTCGAAAAGAAAGCCGAGGCGCTGGCAACTCTCCGGAAGGCCGTCGAGAACGGCTATCACACGCTGGAATGGGCTCCGCGTGATCCCGACCTGGTTTGCCTGCACGACGATCCCGATTTTCTGCGCTTAGTCGAGCAAGGGAAAAAGAGGTAGTGAAGCGATCGGCCCTGCCAGCCGCTCGCGGCAGAAGCCCCATCGAACCCAGGGCAAATCCGCGGCTGATCTGATTCTTGGATAGCGGAGACCTCGGTACGCCGGCTCCGCGTTGGAGGAGTGATGTCGCTTCATTACGAGATCAAGGTCAGCAAAGACCACGCGCAGGTCACCGCCTCCTGGGACATCAAAGTGGACGTGTCCGACACCGAAGTCATTACGAGTTTTGTGCTGACCGTCGAGGGAAAGCCGCTCGATACTCAGTGTTCCAAGGGCAACAAAGAGTGCAAAGGAGCCGCGTATGCCACACTTGCCGCTCCCACCGTGGATTGCCCCGTCACCTTCGTCATTATGACCAACAAGCCGGACGTGCGAAACGGCAGCGACGTCCTCCTCGGCTCAAAGACGTATGACGACGTCTATTTTTCGGGCTAAGAATCCACTCTTTTCCTCGCAAGGCACCGCAGGTTTAGGGAAAACGAAATCGAACCTGATAATTGGGGATTGTTAGGTGCGAACTTAAACGCACCGGGCTGCCTAAGGAACGATGATGCGAGAAGCTTCGGGGGCCGCGACTGTTTGCGGGAACTGCGAGCGGAGGAACTCGAGATAAATGCGTGAGCGCGGGCGGCCGTTCGTGCGGCTGAGCCCCACGCGGAACAGGAAAACGAGCAGAAAAAAGATTTCCGAATCCTTCAGCGACGTGAAGCCGGCCTGTTGCGTGTCCTGCTGCTTCGCTTCGGCGATGAACTTTCCCAGCGCGGCATAGAGTCCGTGAGGCAGCGGCGCGTCAGGCGGTTTTTCGTAGAGGATACCGGAGCCGAGCGTGCGATACGTTTCAGCAAGCGCTCGCAACGCGGCAATGGTGTCGCGGTCCGTGAGTGCAGGGTTCTCGGCGGCGAATTTGAGGATCGTGAAGGCCAGCCCGGAAACCACCGGGCGGCGTTCGTAGGCCAGGTCTTGCGAAAATTCCACGTCAGAGAAGGGCACCTCCTCGGGGAGGAAAGTTTTCGGCGTCCGCGCCTCGTAGCGGTGCGCGGCCAGCAGGTAAGCGCAGTCCACCGGGCAATCAATGGTCGCCTCTCGCTCGGTGCCGCAGCACACCGCGCAGATTTTTTCGCCCTTAGCGGGACAGAACCGCTCCGGCTTCCGCTTCTTGCAGATCGGACAGCTCACCAAGTCTCCTCGAATTACATTCGTCGAATTATTGAGACTACGGGAACTCCGGTGGACGTGCAAGCCGGGCAGAGATGCGTTAGCGCCGCGCGAACAAAGGCACCTCGGGGCGCTCAGAACGGGCGCCCGTCGGTGTGCTTTAGGATTTCTCGGTGATGGCTATTCGAGCGATTTGGGATCAGAGAGATTCTTCGGCGAGCGTTTGTTCAGCACGTCCGCCATGAGTTTTCCAGCCGCGGGGATTCCCGGGCCGTGGCCGCGCACGACGTCCTTGGGATCAACCTCTTTCCCGTAAATCCTCTTGTTGGCATCACCGTCGGGGCGCAGCGTCGAACCGGCCAGTGACACGCCCGCGAAAAGTCCCTGGGCGCGGGAGTAGGTCAGGATCTCCGCGCGCATGTATACGTCGGTATCCGCCTGCGCGGTGCGGCCCTTGGGCCCGGCCGCGGCGGACGCATCCACGCCGAGTTTTACCTTGCTGCTGAGGATGGAAGTTGCCCCGCGTGGATTCATCACCAGCAACACGAAATCGGTGGCCGAGCCGCCAATCTGGAAACCGAAGCTGCCGCCCTCCAGCGCCATCATGGTGGGCGCGCCCCAGGGTCCGGTCCAATGATCTCCCGTGCGGCAGGACATCGCCCCGCGGCCGTATTCCGCGCCGACGATGAACGCTGCCTTTTTCACCGAAGGAACCACGATGACGCATTCGGCTTTGTCGAGCAGGTCCTGCGGAATGTCGTCCGGGATGTTGAGGATTTCTTTCAGGACTTCGCCGCTCTCTCGCAAGCGCGAGTCCTCTTTGCTCTCGGCACTCACCGCCAGGGGCATGCCCGCCAGCGCGAACGTCAGAAAACCTGCCAACACTCGTTTCATTCTTTCCTCCTGGGGCTGGAGCCGGACTCTATCTTAGAGGTTCTGAAAGCTGCGTGCAACCACGCTAGAAAAGATACCGCGACGACGAGTTGCCTTGGCTTGGAGACGCTGCGAAGCGGAAAACAGATTCAGTTTCCGTGCTGATGCATGGCAGCGTCCATCTTGCCCTTCACACGGATGCGCAGCAGGAGATAGAAACTCGCGGGGCGCTCGCCGTAGTAAGGCTTGATCGCCGCGGGGACGGTATAGAGAGTGAAGTTGGCGCCGAGTCCGGTTTCGAGGCCCGGGATGTGGCCGATGTCGCGCGTGTAGCCGAGCGTGTACGCAGCGACGCGGAAGACGCTCGTCGCAATGGCCGGCGGAATGGAAGGCTGCCCGGCGAACAATTCATCGCGGTCCACCAGCTCGATTCGGCCGGTGACGTAGTTGCGAGTCCGGAAGCGGACGACCGACTCGAGGAGGTACGAATTGAGATCCTTCTTCTCGATCGTCTTGTGATTGCGCCCCCAGATGAGACTGGTGCTCCAGTAGCCGCCGTCAAACGGCCGGTGGTAACTCACCGAGGCGGTAGAGCGAATCGTATCGCCAGGTTCGAGCGCTTCCGGCTTCCGCAAACGACCGGCGGAAACCTGCGCGCTCCAGTTCGGCGCCGGCGTGAGCACCAGGCGCGCGGCCCAGGAGTTGAGCGCGCCGTAATCAATGTTCCAGCGCTGCTCGTTTGGTTCCGCGCCGTGAAATTCGCTGGCCTCGATGCCAAATTTCGCGAAGTGCAGGCTGGCGGTGACCACTTCATTCGCGATGTGCGATGAATCCTGCAGGTGGTGGCCGAGCGCCGCCTGCGGCAATTCACTCGCCGACATGCGATGTGGAAAGGCCACAGGCCCGAGCGCGGGATCGCCCACGGGAGCAAAGTACAGATTGAAGACAGCTTTTTCGCCGAGTGGCCGCGCGTATTGCACGCTTAACTCCATGAAAAGATCGTGCGGGTGCTGGCCGTCCATGAGCGGTCGGCCGAAAACAGTTTCACCTGTTTGGAAAAGCTCCGGGTAATGGCGGCGCGTGATTGTGGCAGGGTCCAGGCTGAGCATGGCGCGAATCTGCACGCTGCTTTTTCCGGCGGAGTGTTCCGCCGTGCCCATGAACCAGTTTCCGGAGAAAAACTTATTGGCGCCGCGCGGGCCCGTCTCGAAGACGCCATTCAAGAATGCCGCGCCGTGAAACATCAAGTTCCATTGGCCGGCGCGCCAGTGGAAAGCTTCGTGCCGAACCGAAGCAGGATTCGCGCTCGTGCCGGAGGCTTGCCCGGACAGCAGAGTCGCCGCGGAGTTCTCTTTTCCGGCATTCATGTCCATCGTCTGGCTCATCTGATCCTGCGCGAAAGCCGGCGGAGCACAGAGAGCGGCGAGAATTGGCACCGCAAGAAGATGGGCGGACGCCAGGCGTTTTCCCGCCTCCAAACAGTTATCAAGAATCTCGCGCAATAAATTCACCTCATCTTCTTCATGGTTCTTGGATGAAAACCCACTTAGTTCGCTCGATTTGCCGCGCGGAGCGAGCCCACGAGAACGCAGAATCGCTCAACAATCGAGGAAGAATCTTTGAGGGGGAGGTCTAGACGCGCAGAGGCAGAGGAATTCTTTCTAAGTCAGGCAAGACCATACCCATGCTTGATGCAGCAAAGACTCCCAGCACTTCGAGTCTGATTGCGATGGTGGTTCCAGCTTGGGAGTTTGGCAACGCGGCTGCCGGGTTCAGCGAGAGATCAAATCCTCTTGCCAGCACAGCCGTAAGACTCGGGCTGTTCTTTGCGTTGCAGTCGTTGCGCGAATCATGCTTCATGGGATGCCCGCCGGAATCCGGAGAAGAAGGATCACAGCAGCCACCGGTCACGCCGGCATCTGCAGTTGAGAGTGGCGAACTCTGCTCGAACGCGCAACCCGTGTCGCAAGCCGGTCCAATGAGACTTGCCAGCAAGAAGGCGATGACGAACGCGGTTTGAGGTAAGCGGATCATGTGCTCTGTTAGATGAATCTTAGCTGTGTGGGTTGCACCAATCAACGCTCGAAGGGCCGCAGGATTCCTGCGGGGAAACGGGATGTTCACCGCGGAAGGCAGCTTGGGCTGCCTCCCGCGGTTGCCTATTGCTCTTGGCCGTCTCATAGAGTTTGACGTTCGCCCCGCAATAACGATAGCTTCATACGTTTTCTTCTTTGTGGATTGCGGAACGATTCTGCGGAAGCACTTGAGCGTGACAGTGTCCATTCGACTGGGCCGAATCTTCTTCCTTCTTTTGATTGTGGGATTATTGTCGCCCACGAGCGGCGTGCTGCCTCAGCGCGCTGACTCTCAGCGAACGGTCGCGCCAAAGCCCTCGACGAAGCGGCCCTCCGCGCCAAAAAAGGAGCGGGCTGACGTCGCGGCGTTCCGTAAGCGCGTGGATGCCGCGCTGGCCGCCACCGGCGCTGAAAAGGGCTATTGGGGAGTGCTGGTGACGGACGCCGCGAGCGGCGAAGTCTTATACGCGCTGAACGCGCAGCGATACTTCACGCCTGCTTCCAACACCAAGATGTTCACCACCGCACTGGCGCTGGCGACGCTGGGACCGGCCTTCCGCTTCCACACCACGCTAGAGACCCGCGGCACCGTGGACAACGCCGGACGCCTGAATGGTGATCTCGTGTTGACCGGCCGCGGTGATCCGAATCTCTCGAATCGCAAGTTTCCGTTCGATAGGAAAGAAGAACGCGACGGCCCGGCCGACAAAGTGATCGCCGAATTGGCCGATGCCCTCGTCGCGCACGGAGTGAAGGAAATCGAAGGCGATGTCATCGCCGATGACTCGTACTTTGACTACGAGCGCTTTCCATCCGGCTGGGCGATTGACGACCTGCTCTGGAGTTACGGTGCCGCGGTTTCCGCGCTGTGCATCAACGACAACACGATCACGCTTGCGCTGCGGCCCGGCGAGAACGAAGGTGCGCCGGCGGCGATCGACTCTGAGCCCTGGGACGGCTTCTACAAGATTCAGAACGAAATCCGCACCGTCGCGGCGGGCGCGGAAAGCAAGTTGGCGATTGCTCGGGAGCCTGGCTCGCGCGTGATCGTGCTGCGCGGCGCGCTGCCGCTCAACTCTGATCCCGTGAAGCGCACGCTGGCCATCGAAGAGCCGGCCGAGTACGCCGCGGCTCTGTTGCGGCGGCTGCTGGAGGAACGCGGGGTGCGCATTTCGGGCGAAGCGCGCGCGCGGCACACGCCGGACGCGACGCCAGGTGCACCAACCGTGCTGGCAGAGCACGTTTCACTGCCCCTCTCCGAGGATGTCCGCCTGCTCAACAAAACCAGCCAGAATCTGCACGCGGAATTGCTCCTGCGCGTCTCGGCGCGCCAGGCGTTGGGCACGACCTCCACGGAAGCGGCGCTCAAATTTGTGCAGGACTTCCTGAAGAATATCGGCATCGCGGAGAATGATGTGCTTTTGTGGGACGGCTCGGGGCTCTCGCGGCGCAACCTGGTGACTCCGGAAGCGGCGGTCAGGCTGCTGGCCTGGACGGCGCAGCAACCCTGGGGCGAACTTTATCGTTCCACTTTCCCAGTGGGTGGAGAAGATGGCACGCTCAGTGATCGCATGAAGACTCCGCCGCTGCTGGATCGGATTCAGGCCAAGACCGGATCGCTGGGGCATGTAAATGCGCTCTCTGGTTATGCGACCAGCGTGCACGGCGAGAGGCTGATTTTTTCGATGTTCGGCAACAATCTCGACTTGCGCGGGCATGCGGCGACGGACGTGTTTGACGCCATCTGCACCGCGATGGTGGAAGAGCTTGGCGCGAAGCCGCCAGCGAAGAAAAAGAAACAGCCGCGCCTCGAAAAGAAATGACGACCAATTCTTACGTGATCACGGTCTTCGGCAGTTCCCGCCCGCACCAGGGCGAGCCGGACTTTGAAGAAGCTCGCGTACTGGGCCGCGCGCTCGCGGCGAAGGGATTCCTTGTGTGCACCGGCGGCTACGGAGGCGTGATGGAAGCCGCCTCGCGCGGCGCTAAGGAAGCCGGCGGCAGGACGCTGGCGATCACCGCCAAGTTTTTTCATGCGCGAGCGAACGCATGGGTGGATGAGGAAGTAAGCGTCGACACATGGCAGGAGCGCCTCTTCGAACTGATCCGGCGCGGCTCGGGCTACGTGGCGTGCAAGGGTGGCACGGGAACGCTTGTCGAACTGGCCGTGGTTTGGGAGATGATCAACAAGAGCGTGATGGACGACAAGCCCTTCGTCGCGCTGGGCGAATTCTGGCGGCCAATTCTCGAGCGCGTCCGCGAAGTTGAGCTCGGCCATCGATCAAATTGGGGCGAGGCCAACAACAGGTTGATCTACGTTGCGACTTCGCCAGCCGAGGCCGCCGGTTATCTTACGGAGAAACTGGCGCGCACCCGCTCCGTGCGCGAGAATGTGTAGCGCGGGGCTTTAGCCCGGCAGCGCGAGCGACGCCACCTGACACGATGTCCCGACCTTCACAAGAATTGCTCGAATTCGACCGCCTGCGAGATATCTTGCGGCGCTCGACGACGTGTGCGCCCGGGCGCAGGCGGATCGATGAGCTTGCGCCTAGCCGGGATCGCGCCGCGCTCGAATCGCAGTTTGCGTTGATTGCGGAGGCCATGGCCTGGCTCCGCGCGGGCAGTGAGCTCGGGTTCGGCGCGCTGGCCGATCCCGCGCCGTGGCTCGCGCGGATGGATGCGCCGGGCGCGTCGCTGGCCGCGGCGGAACTCCTCGATGCCGCTTCGTTGCTGGATACGTCCGAAGACCTGCGAAAAACTTTTCGCGCCGAGGCCGCGAAGTTTCCGTTACTCGCGGAGCGCGCTGCGGCACTGGCCGATTTCCGCTCACTGGCCGCGGCGATTCGCAGCGCGATTCTCCCCAACGGTGAGATCAGTGATGACGCGTCCGCCGAGCTGCGCCGCATCCGCGGCACCCTCGTGCGAACGCGCGATTCCATTCAGAAAACGCTCCGCGCCATCCTGCGCGCGCGCGGCGAGGAGCAGGGCGAAGACTACGTCACGCTGCGGAATGACCGCTTCGTGATTCCCGTGCGCGCGGCAGACCGCAAGCAGGTCCAGGGCGTCGTCCACGGGTCGAGCGCCACGGGGCAAACTGTTTTTGTCGAGCCGCTCGAGGCCCTCGAAATGAACAATAAGCTCGTCCAGCTCGCGGAAGACGAAGCCGCGGAAATCGCGCGTATTCTTGCGGAGCTCACCGACCGTTTGCGCGCCGATCGCGGGCCGCTCGAATTCGCAGCCGGCACGATCGCGGACCTTGATTCCGTGTTCGCCCGGGCGCGATTCGCGCGTGAATTCGATTGCGCGCTGCCGCAATTCACCGAGGCCGCGCAAATCGTGCTCGAATCGGCGCGCCATCCCGTGCTCGAAGATACGCTGCGGCGCCAGGGCCGCTCGATCGTGCCCACCACACTTACACTCGGCGGCGGGGAGACCGTGCTGGTCATCAGCGGGCCGAACACAGGCGGCAAAACGGTTGCGCTCAAGACCGTGGGCATGGCCGCGCTCGCGGCGCAGTCCGGCATCCCCGTGGTGGCGGAGCGCGCGGAATTGCCGCTCTTCGACCAGGTGCTGGTGGATATCGGCGACGAGCAATCCATCGCCGCGGACCTTTCCACTTTTTCTGCGCACGTGCTGAACCTGCGCGCGATGCTGGAAGCGGCCACGGAACATTCGCTCATTCTCGTGGACGAAATGGGTACGGGCACAGCGCCGGAAGAGGGCGCGGCGCTGGCCGTAGCTTTGCTCGAAGAGTTTCGCGCGCGGCGCTGCCTCACATTGGCCACCACGCATCACGACCGGCTGAAGTCTTACGCTTCCACGGCGCCGGGCGTGCTGAACGCCGCTGTGGAATTCGACGAGGTGCGCCTGCAGCCCACCTATCGCCTGATGGTGGGCGTGCCGGGCACCTCCAGCGGGATCGAAATCGCGCGGCGCCTGGGTCTCCCGCCGCGCGTGATTGAACGCGCGCGCGCCGGCCTCACTCCCGAAGCGCGCGAAGCCGCGGGACTCATCGCCTACCTTCACCGCAGCCGCGATGAGCTGGAAGCGCTGAAGCGGCAAGCCGTCGATCAATTGCGGCAACTCGATGCCGAACGCAAGGAATTGCAGACCGAGTGGGTCGAGCGTCAGCGGCGGCGCCTGGCGGAGCTGGAACAAAGATTCGGCGAGACGCTCAAGGAACACGAAGCTGAGCTGGCGCGTCTGGCGGAACAGATCAAGGAACGCGAACTGCGCGCGCAAATCGATAAGCAGGCCGCGCGCGGCTCCGCCAAGGCGCGGACACGCGCCCGCGAAGAAGCCGACGCCGCTGTGGTCGCACACCTGGCCGAGTCGCAGCGCGATCTGGGTGTCTCCGTCGCACCGGAGGCTCGGCCCGTCACGCCGGAGCAGCTCGTGGAGGGCGCGCGCGTACGCGTGCGGGGGTTCGCTGCGCCGGTGGTGATTCGTCGGCTCGATTCGCGCAACGCCGAAGTCGAAGCCGGGCCGTTGCGGATGAAAGTCGCGCTCAGTGACATCGTGGCGATTCTCAGCGAGGGCGATGCGGCTACGGACCGGGCACCTCATCGTGGGTTTGTAGGGGCGCAGCAAGCTGCGCCCGTACAACGAGGCATAACGGTAAGCGCGCGGCCGGCGGACGAACCCGACGCCGACGAAATCAACGTCATCGGCTGCACCGTGGAAGAAGCCACGCGCCGCGTGGACAAGTTCATCGATGCTGCTGCACTGGCCGCGAAACCGAGCGTCCGTATCATCCACGGCCACGGCACCGGAGCATTGCGCCGTGGCCTGGCCGAATTCCTTTCCACGCATCCGCTCGTCGAACGAATCACCAATGAAGCGCCCGAGCGCGGCGGCACCGCCGTCACTATTGCAGAACTAAACGGATAGAATCACGTTTCAATGGCTGAAGCCGGTTCATTCGCGGATCGGGTGAAGCAGCAGGCGGACATTGTCCGCGTGGTGTGGGAGTATGTCCGCCTGAAGAAGTCCGGCCAGAATTTCACCGGCCTGTGTCCCTTCCATTCCGAGAAGACGCCGTCGTTCGCCGTCCATCCGGTGAAACAGATCTACCACTGCTTTGGTTGCGGCGTGGGTGGCGACGTTTTCAGCTTCGTGATGGCGCTCGAGAAATGCGAATTCCCCGAAGCCGTCCGCGTGGTGGCCGAGAAGTGCGGAATACCGATACCGCGGCCGCGCGAACGCTCGCCGGAAGAGCGCCAGGTAAACCAGCAGCGCGGGGCGCTGGTCGAGATGCACCGCGAAGCCGCGGCGTTTTTCGTGAAGCAGCTTGAAGGGACTCCCGAAGGCAAAGCCGCCCGCGCGTATCTCGAAGACCGGGGCCTCGACCGCGAAGCGCTCGTGCGCTTCGGGCTGGGCTACGCGCCATCGGCGGGCGATGCGCTGCTCCGTCATCTGAAGCTGAAATATCCCGAGAAGCTCATCGAAACTTCCGGCCTCGTCGCGCGCGACCCAAGCGGGCGGCTCTACGATCGCTTTCGCCGCCGGATCATGTTCCCGATCGCAAACGAATCCGGAAAAGTTGTAGCATTCGGCGGCCGCGCCCTCGGAGACGACCTGCCGAAATATTTGAATTCGTCCGAGACGCCGATCTATACGAAAAGCAACGTGCTTTATCATTTGGACCGCGCGAAAGAATCCCTGCGGCAGCGCGATTTCGCCGTTCTTGTCGAAGGCTACATGGACGTGATTGGTGTTGCGCGCGCGGGCGTCGCGAACGTCGTGGCGAGTTGCGGCACCGCGCTTACCGAGGCGCAGGTGAAGTTGCTGGCGCGCTTCACGCGCCGCGTGGTGGTGAACTACGACCCCGACCTTGCCGGCCAAGCCGCTACCGAACGCTCGCTCACAGTTTTGCTCGAGCAGGGCTTCGATGTGCGCGTCCTCGCGCTCCCGGGCGGCGCCGACCCCGACAAATTCATCCGCGAACAAGGCGCGGACGCTTACCGCAAGCTGCTCGATTCCGCGCCCGCGTATGTGGACTATTTGATCGGCCGCGCGCGCCAAATGGACCTCTCCACCGGTGAAGGCAAGCTGCGCGCGGTGAACTACCTGATGCCGCACGTGCAGCGCATTCCCAACAAACTCCTGCGCTCGGAGTGGGCCACGAAAATCTCGCAGCAGTTGCGCGTCGAAGAGCCCGTCCTCCGCGAGGCGCTCCGTAAAGCCGCCTCCGAACGCCGCGGCGAAGTGAAAACCAAGCCGGAGCTCGTCGCCGCGACGCTGAAACCGGCCGAGCGCCGCCTGATTCAGATGCTGGTCGAAGCCGAAGGCTTCCGTGGCAAACTGGCACAGGAGATGCGCGAAGCAGGCTTGCACCACGGTTTGGAGACCGAGCGTATTTTCGCGGCGCTGCTCGATGCTTGTTCGAACGACGCGCGGCCCGATCCCGCAGCGCTCGGACAGGCGCTCGAAGAGCGCGACCGCCGGCTCTTCTTCGATATCGTCTTCGAAGCCGGGGCTGCGGCCACCTGGGAAGAGGCCGAAAGCTGCCTGGAGGCCCTGCGTCGCCGCCAAGCCGAGGCCGAACTGGCTGCGGTCCAAAAGCAGATCGAAGCTTGCCTGCCGGAAAAGCAGGCGCAGACCCCCGCCGCCCCTTCGGAAGAGCTTCGCCGTTTACTCGCCCGCAAACAGGAGCTTCGCCGCCGGTTGGAAAGCCTCGCCCGCTAAGCCTCCTGCTCCCCTGGCGCCCTTTGAACCGTGGCACACCAATGGAAATAAAGAAGTTGACGAAACCGATAGAAAACGTGTAACTTGACTCGGTTTTGCAGGTAACGGCTGATGGGCGGCGTGCATCCAATACGATGTGCGGCCCAGGCAGGACTGACGCATCGAAGGCAGCGAGGCGCAGAGTTACCTCACAGGCGGGGGATCCAATACCCACTTTAGTCTTCTACTGATGGTTGCGCCCAGGTGTCTCTGCCGCCGCCTCCGCGTGCTTGGGACCACATCGCAGGGTGAGAAGTCC
>JBGQGH010000079.1:0-14121 GCA_041497315.1 Terriglobia bacterium
CTCGTGGCTGGCCTTGCTTCGCCACGGATGATGAAGGCAGCGATTCGGGCGCAAGATGAGACCGATGAACAAGTCAAAACAAACCTTTAGTGCGATCAAGAGCTAATTCATAATATCTAATAGCTATTTACAAGTTTACTTTGATAACTAACAGAGAATTACGTGTCCCACGGGCGCCCGATATCCGCAACCGGCTGGCCGCTTTAGGAGTCCAGATCAGCTCCGAACAGGCCGAGCAGGTTCGGACCTATATTTCTATATTACTCCTTTGGAATCAGAAACTTGCGCTTACTTCAGTCACCCATCCAGACGAAATCATCAGCCGGCATTTCTTCGAATCCATGTTTGCGGCTCAATTTGGCGACTTTTCGAAAGGTCGGCTGGCCGACGTTGGCTCCGGAGCCGGTTTTCCCGGTCTTGCCCTGAAAATCATACGGCCGGACCTCGAAATCACGCTGATCGAAGCAAATTCTAGAAAATGCACGTTTTTGAAGGAAGTGATTCGAGCATTAGGACTTACGCGCTGCTCCGTTCTGAATTCAAGGCTCGAATCCGCACCCCCGTCTGCGCAGGCCATGGATTTCATTACCTCCAGAGCCTTTGGACAGTTCGATCAGCTACTTAATTGGGCGCGTGAATCGCTCGTCATCGGTGGGCAGATCGTCTTATGGGTCGGGACCAGATGCTCCGGCAGAATCGCTAGCCGGAGTGACTGGTCCTGGAGAGAACCTGTCCTGATTCCCGGCTCCGCGCGTCGGGTCCTGCTGTTTGGGAAACCGCGGTAGATTGGCCCATCCTAAATGTTCCACGTGGAACAATTTGCGAATTTCGAGGCTCACTTTGTTCCACGTGAAACATTTTTCTTGCAATTCTAACTCGCCAGTATTAGAACAGGCGGACTGGGGGATCATTGGGCCGAATCATAGCCATTGCCAATCAGAAGGGCGGGGTTGGTAAGACAACAACTGCGATAAACCTTTCCGCCAGCCTCGCCGTCGCCGAATATTCCACGCTCCTAGTGGACTGCGACTCTCAGGGAAATACCACCTCCGGGCTTGGATTTCCGAAGGATCCGGCCCGCAGGACCCTCTACCAGGCCCTTATTTTGAACGAGCCGCTTGACAAGATCGTGGTCAAGACCCAGGTGTCAGGCCTGGACTTGATTCCCGCGGACAAGAATCTCGTGGGTGCGGCCGTCGAGCTGGTCTCCATGCCCGATCGCGAGTTCAAACTGCGCCAGATCCTCGCCACGATCCGCGATGCGTACAGTTACGTCATCCTCGACTGTCCCCCAGCCTTGGACCTTCTAACCCTAAACGCCCTCGCAGCGAGCGATTCGGTTCTCGTCCCCATCCAATGTGAGTACCTTGCACTCGAAGGGGTGTCTGAGCTTCTCGACACCCTTATGCGGATCCGGAGAACTCTAAATCCAGACCTCGCGATCGAGGGAATCGTCTTGACCATGTACGATGACCGGACGACGCTTTCCAGACAAGTTGCTGCGGACCTTCGGAGCTTCTTCGGGACTCAGGTCTTCGAGACCGTCATTCCTCGAAACGTCCGGCTGGCGGAAGCCCCGAGCCACGGTAAGCCGGTTATGTTTTACGACATACATAGTAGAGGGGCCGAGAGCTATCTTCAACTTGCAAAGGAGGTTATCGCCAATGGCCAGAAACGCCTTGGGGCGCGGGCTGGGAGCGCTAATTCGGGAGCCTGAAGCTGGCGCGGCAGCTGCGGCTGCACCTGCGGTTATCCAACAGACTCCATTTATAACTTCGAGTTCACTCCAAATCGACATTGATTTGATCGATCCAAGCCCCTATCAGCCTCGCACGCGTTTTCGCGAAGAAGCACTCGAGGAGCTTGCTCGCTCGATCCAGACGAGCGGCATCATCCAGCCTCTTATTCTCCGGCAGCTTGGTTCACGCTACCAATTGATCGCTGGCGAGCGTCGGTGGCGAGCCGCGCAACGTGCGGGTCTGCAGCGCGTGCCAGCGGTGCTGCGAGAGGTACCAGAGGAACTGGCGCTTGAAATCACTTTGATCGAGAACATTCAGCGTGAAGACTTGAATCCATTGGAGCAGGCGCGCGCGTTCGATCGCTTGATGAACGAGTTCCATCTAACACAGGAGGAAGTCGCCACGCGCACTGGGAAAGACCGTGCGACCATCGCGAACGTGGTTCGTCTCCTGAACCTCGAAAAACCTCTGCAGGACCTCATCGAGGACGCCAAGATCTCTGCAGGCCACGGCCGCGCACTCCTGGCGATTGCGGATGTTAAGCTGCGACTCGCACTGGCTCAACGAGCTGCCCGGCGAGGCCTGACCGTGCGGCAAATTGAACGCCTCGCGGCACGTCGCAGCCGTGCCTCGGCGCTCCCCACACCTCCGGTCGTCGACCCCAACACGCGCGCCGCGCTCGAAGAGCTTCAGCGACACCTGGGCACCAAGGTTCATTTGCGAGCGGGAACGAAGCAGCGGCCGGGCCAACTGATTATCGAGTATTATGACGACGCTCAGCTGCAAGGGATCTACGACCGTTTGATGGCGTAACACTACATACATAGTATTAAACGACGTTCCATTGACTTCTCCAGTCGGTCGGCTAGAGTGGTTCTGAACACGGAGAGGTGATACTTGGCTTGGAAATGGCCCGGCGGCGACAAGCCGTCTGAAGCGGACAACTGGATCGGATTCTTGGACCAGGGCGTGCGTCTAGAGGGAACGCTCCACCTTGCCGGCATTTTTCGACTCGACGGCAAGATGAAGGGGAACATCCTCTCGGAACAGAGCCTGATTCTCGGCGAAAACGCGCAAGTGGAAGGGCAGATCGAGGGGAATCATGTGGCCATCGCCGGGCGGTTCGACGGCGTGATTTTCGCCAAGGGCCGCGTCGAAATTCAAGCCAAGGGGGTAGTGACCGGCGAGATCCACGCGCCGTGCCTGGTGATCGAGCCCGGCGGTATCTTCGACGGACAGTGCCACATGCTCGCCTCCTCCGAAGCAACCAAGCCTCTTACCATTCCTATCCGCGCGGCGAATCAGGGCTGAACAGAACCCTTGCCGCGTGTTGTCCACAACATCCCGCCTTGTGACACGCTATAATCGAGCGATTTTGCACGGAGGAGGAAACTCGCCTTGACGAAGACCGTGAAACTCACGGCCATGGTCAAGGCCGCGGGTTGAGCGGCCAAGCTGAGTCCCAGTCTGCTGGACTCCATCTTGAGCCGCCTGCCGCGGCAAACTGACCCGAACGTCCTCGTTGGGTTCGACACCAGCGACGACGCCGGGGTGTATCAACTCACCGGCGAAATCGGCCTGGTGCAAACCGTGGATTTTTTCACGCCGATCGTGGACGATCCGTTCCTCTACGGCCAGATCGCCGCGGCGAATTCGCTGAGCGACGTTTACGCGATGGGCGGCCGGCCGGTTTCCGCTCTTTCGATCGTAGCGTATCCGGAGAAGGGCGATCCCTCGATTCTCGAGGAGATCCTGCGCGGCGGGCTGGGCAAAATGGTCGAAGCCGGCTGCACAATCGTGGGCGGCCACTCGATACGTGACGAGGAGATGAAGTTCGGCTACGCCGTCACCGGCGTGGTAAACCCGCGCCGAATCTGGCGGAACGTCGGAGCGCGGCCCGGAGACATTCTTCTGTTAACGAAACCCATTGGTACGGGCGTCATCTCTACCGCATTGAAGAAAGATCGCGCTACCAAGGAATCGCTCGAGGCCTCGGCCGCTTCGATGTTGCGGCTTAATCGCGATGCGGCTGAAGCGTTGCTTGGGCTCGATGCAGGCGCGGCCGACGGCGCGGGCTTGATTCACGCCGTGACGGACATTACCGGTTTCGGTCTGCTTGGCCACGCGCGGGAGATGGCCGCCGGCAGCGGAGTATCGTTCGAACTGGATCTCCACAAGGTTGCTTATCTCCCCGGCGCAGTCCAAGCCGCGCGGGAGGGGCATCTGCCAGGGGGGCTCCTGAATAACCGGGAATTCGTGTCGCACTGCGTGGAATTCGCAGATGCGGTGCCCGAAGAGTTTCGCAACTTGCTCTACGATCCGCAAACTTCCGGTGGACTTCTCGTAGCTATCGCAGCGAATTCGTCTGCGGCAGCCGTGGCGGCACTTGCGCAGCGCGGCGTGGACGCGCGCACCATCGGGCGCGTTGTCGCCAAACGCTCGCCGCTCATCAGGATCCCTTAGAATGCCCTGGGCCCATCTCGCACGCCAGAACTGACCCCGCCGAATGGATACCCTCACCCACGGGATTGCGGGCGCCCTGATCGGCAAGGCGTTTTTCGCTCCCGAACCTGCCGATGATACAAGCACCGCGAGTCTCGGCCGCACGGCGATCCTCGGCGCAACGCTCGGCGCCGTATTTCCGGACATCGACTACTTCATCACGCGGTTTTGGCCCGGCGAGATTGAATTCATTCAGCTCCATCGCTACGTCACCCACTCCTTTCTTTGCCTGCCGCTTTTCGCGTTCATCGTCGCACTGGCCGTTTACGCATTCGCACGCTGGCGCGGCTGGCGCTCGCCTTCTTTCCTCGCGCTAACCGCGATCTGCGGCGTGGGGATTGCCAGTCACATCTTTTTCGATCTGATCACCTCCTACGGCACGATGATCTGGAGTCCTTGGAGCACGGCACGCCCCGCTTGGGACCTCGTCTTCATCCTCGATTTCACTTTCACAGGGATTGTGCTGGTGCCACAGGTCCTGGTGTGGATTTACCGTGCGCCACAGGGAAAAGCGGTGCATGGCTGGGGCCTGGATTTCGCAATGTGGCTCGTGTTCACGGTGCTGGCTGAGTTCGTGCTCTGGGTCGCGCCCAAGGTCTACTTCTCGTACTCACCGGTCATGGTGGCGCTCGCGCCGATCGTGTTGGCCGCCGTTTTCTTCCTGCCCCAGTGGCGCGGTTTCGGTTACCGCGTCAAGAGGTCGAGTTGGTGCCGTGCCGGCGTATGTGCGTTGGCTGTCTATCTGCTGATCTGTGCTGATGCACATGCGGTCGCCGAACGGCGCGTCAGGGAGTTCGCCGCGGCGAGGGGCCTGCAGGTGGAAGCGTTGGGCGCGCTTCCAGTGCCTCCGTCCGCAAATTATTGGGATGGCTTGATTCGCACGCCCCTGGGAGTTTACGAAGCGCAGTTCCCACTGCTGGACGGCGTGCGAGCCGCTCCGCCGCCCGATCTCCGCCTCCACCCTGATTCCGCCCCGGACCACTGGATGGAAGCGGCGCGCCAGCTTCCCGAAGCAAAAACCTACCTCTGGTTTGCGCGCTTTCCTGTCTTTCGTTCCTTCGCGCGGGGCAGCGATCATGTGATTGTGATTGATGACCTTCGTTTTTCCTTGCGTCCGGGCGGACCGCCGATCTTCCAATTCCACGTCACCTTTGACGCCGACGGCCGGGTTGTCTACGCCGGCTTCCGGCGCAAAGCCCGATAGCACGGAGGGATAAAACCTCAATAAGCCTCTCGGAGATGGCGAAACGTGTGGAGGACGACGTCCCGGCCGAAGATGTCGTAGCGCAAGCGGTAGTCACGCCAACGAATCCGCCATTGGCCTTCTCCGGGTTTTACTCCCGTGAGCTTCTTGATGTTGTGCCGTCCGGTTCGATTGTGGGGATCTTGCTGCAGGATCCCGAGCAGTTCGTCGAATGCTTGGGACAGTTTCGCATCGGCATGCCAGAGTTTGCGGAATTCGCGCTCAAGAGCAGGGGTGGTCAAAACGCGGAACGCAACGGCCATCAGGGAAGCCTAGCGTTTCGACTTGGCTGGTGCGCGGAGCAATTCCGTAAGAAAACTGCCGGCGCGCCGTGCCTTGCCGCGTCGATATTGATCCGTGCTCCGGCGAATCTTTTTCTTGATCCCGGGATCCTGTAGCTCCAGATAGTCCTCGAGGTCCTCGACACTTAGAATTCCCGCGACTGGAATCCCATCCTTTTCGAGGATGAAGAACTCGCGATGGACATGCGCCCGGCGGACAACCTGGCCGAGGTTAATGCGCGCCCGGGTAATCGGAATGCGGTGAACGACGTTTCTCATGGGCTTGGCTCTCCCTTGGCGACGCGAGCAAATTGATTACCATTAATCAATCTTGATTATAGACGACTTGGCACCATTGTCAAGACACGGCCGGGGCCTACTTCGAATCGGCGGGGAAAACGACTACCTGGCGGTCATCGCCGGCGCCCTCGCTGGCGGTGCGGACTCCGGGCTGGCCTTTCAGCACCAAGTGGATCACGCGCCGTTCGCGCGGAGACATGGCGTTGAAGCGAAAGGGTTGGCGCGTTTCGCGGACGCGCTGCGCGGCAACGCGCGCGGAGAGTTTCAATTCTTCCTGGCGCGTCGCGCGGTATTCACCGCAATCGAAGCGCACGCGGTCATAGTAATGCGGGTCCAGGTGCAGCCAGCGCAAGGCGATGTATTCAAGGGAAAGCAGAAGCTCGGCGCTCTGTTCCAGCAAACGCTCCTGATCGCGGCCGCGGAACACCACCAAAACCTCGGGCGTTTCGAACTCTTCCTCGCTGCTCGCATTCGCGGCGCGTGGGCGCACCGAGATTTCGAATTCCAGGACGAGCCGCGTGGTGCGCAACACCAGTTCGAGATAGCGGCGCAGCTCCGCCGCTACCCCTTTCGCGTCCAGTTTGCCGTCGTTAATGAAGTTCGGATGCACGGTCAAGCCTGCCCCCCGGAATTCCTCGGTGCTGCAGGATAAAATCTCGACGGCGGTCGCTTCGCCGTTCCCGCTCGCCGCTATTTCTTCTTGATGTTCTTGCCGCGCCCGGGCTTCAAGTCCGCCGGCGCCGTGCGGTTCAGATACCACTGCTGGGCCATTCCGATCAGGTTGCTGGAAAGAATATACAGCACGAGGCCGCTGGAAACCGGAAAGATGATGAACATGCCGCCAAAAAGCAGCGGCATCATGGTCATCATGCGCTGCTGCGTGGGATCGGCGGCGGTGGTGGGCGTCATCTTCTGCATGGTGTACATGGTGATGCCCATGGCGATGGGCAGGATATAAAACGGGTCCGGCGCGGAGAGGTCGCGGATCCAGCCGAACCACTGCGCGTGGCGCAGCTCGATGTTCACGCCCAGCATGCGGTAGAGCCCGAACCAGATGGGCATCTGCAGCGCCATGGGCAGGCAGCCGCCCATCGGATTGATCCCCTCGCGCGCATAGAGAGCCATGACCTCTTTATTCATCTCCTGCTTGCGCGGGTCGCGCAGCGAATACTTCTTGTAGCGCTCCTGGATGGCCTTCACCTCCGGCGCCACCTTCTGCATCTTCTGCATGGAGCGCCAGCTCTTCATTTTCAGCGGGAAGAGCACCATGTTCAGGAGGATGGTGAGCAGGATGATGGACCAGCCGTAATTGGGCACGAAACTGTGGAGCCACCGCAGCAGGTAGAAGAGCGGCAGCGCGATCACCTCGAACCAGCCGTATTGCACCAGTTCGGTCAGCGGAGGCCGGATACTTTTCAGAGTGTCAAAATCTTTCGGACCGACGAAAACGCGCAGGTGCAACGGGCCCGCAACCGTGGTCCCCGCCGCCATCTCGCAGACCGGCTCTTTGGCGGGCTTGCCGTCCACCACCACGTCGCGTTCGTGCGTCCAGTCGGTGAGCGTCAGATAGCCGGCGCCTGCCGCGCGCGGCAGAAACGCCGCGGCAAAGTATTTGTCCTCGATGCCGGCGTAATCGAATGGGCCCGGACGATGCAGCGGAGTAGCGGGCGCGTTGGGTGTGCCCAGTTTGTTGTAGGGTAGGAGCTGAAACTTGCCCGCGGAGCTGTAGAAAACCTGCACCTGCTGTGCGGCTTTGTAACCGGTGATGTCGCCGAACCCGCCGCGCCAGCCGATGCCGTGCCCGAGCGGCTTGCCGTCCAGCGTGACCGATGTTTCCACTTCTATGATGTAGCTGCGGTCGAACTTGATCGTCTTGGAGACGGCCAAGTGGCCATCGCTCCATTCCATCGTCACCTGCGCGGGCGCTTCGAGTTTTCCTCCGGGCGGGGTCACTTCGTACATGCCGGTATTCGCGGCGGCTTCGAGCTCCGGATCGTCGAGTGTGATCGAGAAAGGCCAGCCGAACTGCTTCGCGACCTCCGCGTGCACCAGGTCGAGCGTCTGCGGCGGCTTGGCGTCGTCCTTGTAATGCTTCAGTTGCCAGCTCCGCACCACCGCGCCGCGGTTGGAAAGTTCCACGTGATAGAGGCCGTTCTCAACAACGATGGTTTGTTCCTGGCTCGCCGCGCGCGCCGCAACCATGGCAGGTTGCTTCGGCGTGAGCGACGGCGCGGCGGGTGTTGTGGTTGGTGACGTCGGCGGGCTTGCGGTGTTCTGAGATTGCGCGGGCTGTTCAATCGGCGCCGAAAGCGGAGGCTTCGGCGGCGCTGGCGGCTTCAGGAAAATCGTCCAAATGGTGATGACGACCAGCGCGAGCGCCGAAGCGATCAGGACTCGCGTTTCCTGGGAGAGCTCTTTGCTCACAGCCGCGCCACCTGTGCTTCCGCGGAGGGTTCGCGTTCGGGCACCGGATCGATTCCGCCGGGAGAAAACGGCCGGCAGCGCGCGAGGCGCCGCAAGGCCAGCCACGAACCGCGGCGCGCGCCGTGCGTTCCGATGGCTTCGTAGGCGTAGCGCGAGCAGGAAGGATAAAACTTGCAGGCTGAAGGCATCAGCGGGGAGAAGAAACCTTGATAGATTCGCAGGCCCGCGAGCAGCAGGCGAACCGCAAAGGCAGAAGCCGCGCTGCGGGCAGGCGCTACTTCGCGAGGCTCTGCAGGAGGCGAATCAACTCCGCCAAGAGCGGCGCGAACTCCGCTCCAGCTACTGTGGCGCGGGGGTGTATGACAATGTCCCATCCCGAAGGTATCTCCGAATAATTGCGGCGAAAAATCTCGCGGATGCGGCGGCGAATCCGGTTGCGCACGACGGCGCCGCCCAGTGCCTTCTTTACGCTCACGCCGAAGCGGCTGCGCTCGAGTCCGTTGGCGCGAAAGAATACGACGAAGTGCTGGCTGGTCCGCCGGCGTCCACCGCGGTACACCGCTTCAAACTCCGAGCGGCGCACCAGGCGCACAGCCCGCGGAAAGCCGAGCGACGGTCTAAACGGGTGTAAGGCGATGGCGCCCTTTCTTGCGGCGCGCGGCCAGGACTCTGCGTCCCCCGAAGGACTTCATACGCGCGCGGAAGCCGTGAGTCTTGTGGCGACGGCGCACTCTGGGTTGAAAGGTGCGTTTCGGCAACGGATGCTCTCCTCAGTCCGGCAAATGCCTGCCAGGTGAAACAGGTAGTTTATGCGACCCAGCGGAGACGGTCAAGGAAGCATGCTCCCGGGTAGTGAGCTAGTTTCCGATATGCCGACTAACCAGGAGTTGGCGAGTTGCCGCTAGGCAAATCGGATCCGAGGATGATTTCCGATCGGCTGACAAACCGGGAGTGACGATACGTGGCGAGTTTGGCGCATACAGAAATCGACGCCGCGTGATGCTGTTAGCCTGTCGGATGCCATTGCAGACCGGAGGGATCTGGAGGGCCACGCCAGTTGGTGACAAGGCTTGAGAGCCCACTAACAGGCGCTCCGTTACATTCGCGACCGCGCCATCAGTGGCCGCGACCCTGGCAGCGTCGAGCGGACTCCCTCCAGGGGCTCAGTACCGTGTATCGCGGTGTTGCGGTGACATTTTCTTTGCTGACGGCCAGAAGTTTCCTTCGGATGAGCCAGCTCACTGCAGATTGCACGGAACTTTTCGATCCTCCAACAGATTCCGCGAGTCCCTGATAGCTGACCTGGACCGCTGCGTGTCCACGCCCCTGTTCGTGTGCCAACCAAAGATACACGAGGAAACTGACGGGTCTCCGGTCATGGCCGACGAGGTCGCGCATGAGCACGTCGATAACGTAATCGTCCACGGAGGGCATCGCTATACCAACCATTTGTATAGCAATCCCTGGCTGATTGCAACCCTCGCGGCCGCAAGTTACGCTCTGCCCCGACCAGGAGGTCAAACATGATTCGTGGCATCAGTATCGCCAGCATCCCCGTTCGCAATCAGGATGCTGCGTTGAAGTTTTACACGGAGAAGCTGGGATTCAAGGTCCTCACCGACCAGCCGTTCACCGACAAGCAGCGCTGGATTGAACTTTTGATCCCCGGCGCGGAATCGAAGCTGGCGCTCTTTACGCCGGAGGGCCATGAGAATCGCATCGGCGGTTTTCAGCCTTTAACGTTCTGGTGTGACGACATTTTTGCTACAGCCAAGATCCTAAAGTCAAAGGGCGTGGAATTCGCGCAGGAGCCGAAAACTGAAGTCTGGGGAACAATGGGTATCTTCAAAGACCTTGACGGCAATCAGTTCGTACTTTCCAGCAGGTAAGGAGAAACACTATGAAACGTCAACCTTGGGTAATGTCTACACTGCTGTTCGGAGCGATCCTGATGTCGTGGACCGCTTTCCCGCAGTCACCAGCGGAGAATCCTGGCATAGTCCGCCTGCGGTACGCCACGATAGTAGTGCCTAACTACGACGAGGCACTGCGCTGGTACACGGACGTTCTTGGGTTGGAAAAAGTGGAAGAGGGGTCTTTCGGAACAGGACCAAATGGAACCCTGGTAACGACCGGCCGACTCCGCTGGATTGTCGTGGCGCCGCACGGTCAGAAGGAGTTCGGCATCGTGCTGGAACTAGCACAACCAATATCGCCTGAAGACAAGATTCGCGATTACAAAGATCGCGTCGGCAAAGAGACCAGATGGGTCTTCGAGGTCAAGGACTGCCACAGGTTCTACGAATTGCTCTCGAAGCGTGGCGTGAAGTTTGCCGAGCTTCCGGTCGACCAACCGTGGGGTGTCACTGAGGCCCACTTTGAGGATCTTTACGGCAATGTTTTTGTCGTCGAGAGCCACAGATCCACACCAAGTGGAGCCAAACCCTGAGAGTCATGTATTTGAATTTGAGTGACCGGGGCAATTTAACGCGCCGTGGAGTGAGCCTTGGTCGCAGATTTCTAGATGCTTTCCAATAGGCTTGGGAACCCGTCGAAAAAATCCAGTGAAGTTGTCCGGATCGCGCCAAATTCGCGGAGGAATTGTCATGAACTACGGACGATTAGCTATAGCAGCTGTCTCGGCAACCGCCGTGTATTACGTTTACGGATTTTTGGTGGAGGGTCTGCTGATTAGAAAAGACTTTGCTCCATACAAAGCGTTGTATCGCTCTGCTGATACCGTGATGGGTTACATGCCGATTGGCTTAGTGTGCACGCTGATTGCAACATTCATCATCGCGGGCTTGTTCGCGAACAGCCACGAGGGTGCGCCTGATGCCGGAAGTCTTGCCGGCTTTGGCGTGCTGGTCGGCACCTTCGTGGCCTGTACTTTCGTAGGCCCCAATTATGTGACTCTCAACATCGGCAAGAAGCTAGCGCTCGAGTTGGCTGCAAGCACGATTCTCCAATGGACAATTGTGTGCCTCGTAATTGGTGTCATTTACCGCCCTGCGTTGGTTGCGAGACGCTAGCCCTTCAGGCTGATATTTGCGCGAAGCTGAGTGAATTTCTTGTCAGCGCGACGGCCATCTCAGGCGATATTTTTCAATTGTGATTCAATCTCTTGCTAGTATTGAGGCAGGACGACATGAGCCCGCTAAAAAAGAGTCCCCTACCCGCCAGAAAAAATAGCGCTGTACAAAAAGCTACTCAGTACGGTTCCCGGGATTGAAAGGAAAGGTTCCGATAATCCCTGCACTTCCCTTAACGGCAATAAGTTTTCGCTGCTGGTAAGCCCGACTGGGCGAATGGCCCTTAGGCTTCAACGGATCGCCACTTTCTGCATGCAGGTTTACACGACAGAGCGCGGCATTGTACAGCTTCGTTAAACAGCGCTCAACGCCTCATTAACGCGCTTATCGGAAATTGGTCCACTACTTGCGCTCAGCATCCAGTGGATAATGGAGGAATCGGCGCGGTGGTTCAGGTTTGCGCGCGGTGATCCAGATGTGGTGCGGAATCGTCTTCCCCAGAAATGCTGCGGCCGCTCGAGCTCCGGCTCGATGTAGCGAGACTCCACCACTTCAAAGCCGGCCTGCTTCGCCACCGCCAGGATCTCCCGGTGAGTGAACTTGCAGCCCCGCCAGGTGCTCTTCTTCGTGAACGTCTCCCGGACCCTCTGCCAGACGCCTTCGGGCCGCCCGAACAAATGGAAACGAAAAATGCCGCCGGGGACGAGCACGCGCCAGACTTCCTCGATGTACCGGATCACAACTTCTTTGTGCGGGATGTGATGAAAGGTGATGAAGGAGTAGCAGAGGTCGAAAGTATTCTCGTCGAAGGGCAGAGAGCCGGTGCCGTCCACCTCTTCCAGGCGCACGCTGGGCAGGCGCGCCATGCGTTCGCGGCCCTGGCGAATCATCTCTCCGGAAACGTCCACGCCGTAGAGTTCGCGGAAATGCTCCCCCATGGGCTCGAGCAGGCGCCCGATGCCGCAGCCGATTTCGAGGACGCGCGCGCGACTGGGAAGATGCTTAGCGACCGCGTCATAGATCTCCGCGGCGTCGCGGTGGCCGGACGCGCGGAAGGTGGCGTCGTCGCGGCCCTCGCCCATGATGATGAACCAGGGCGCGTCCTTGCGCGCGAGATCGTTCCAGTCGCTCTTCATGTCGAACTTGGGCATGGATTCGATCTCGACGTCAGCCCTGCAGTGTGATTTGGTCGCGATTTTTTGCGGGGAGTACGCGCTTGCGTCCCGCCGCGGCATTAGGATGCGGCGGGCGTGCAGGCAAGTCAAATCGCCTGCGGGGCGTTGCAACCCGGCGATGGCCGTGTCAACGGGCTAGAAGGTCTTTGTGGCGGCAGCCCGAGAAACTGTGAAATAGTAGGACCGATTTCATGTGTTCGACGCTCGCCGCGCTCTGCGAGGAGGGTTTATGCGCAAGATTGGATTCTGTTTGCTGGTTCTGCTGCTTGTGGGCGGCGTCGCCGCCGCGCAGGAAACGCCGACTGAGCAGACCGCCGCTCCCGGCCTCGTGAAACAGATTCGCGACCTCAGCCAAACGCTCGGCGTGCCGCAGATGGTTGCGAAGCTGACGGCCGCGGACAAAGGCCGCGACGACGTGCTGGCTCGCGCAAAGCAATTGATGCAGACGGATCTGATGCCGCTCTCGGACTGGATCACGCAGCACCCTGAGATCGGTTTCGAAGAAACGCAGGCGGTGGCGAAATTGACGGCCTACCTGCGCGCGCACGATTTCGAAGTCACGACGGGTGTGGCGAATCTGCCCACGGCGTTCATCGCGAAATACAAGAAGGGCACGGCGGGGCCAAACCTCGGCGTCATCGTGGAGTACGACGCGCTGCGCGGCACCAAGGGCGCGTTCCACGGCGACCAGCACAGCGCGCAAGGGCCGGTGGGACTTGCAGCGGCCATCGCCATCGCCGAATTCCTGACACGCACAACCACGCCGGGAACGGTGACGGTTTACGGCGCGCCCGGCGAGGAAATGATGCCGCCGGAGGCCAAGACGCAGATGTGGGAAGCGGGCGTCTTCAA
Source organism: Terriglobia bacterium (assembly GCA_041497315.1). Classification (GTDB taxonomy): domain Bacteria; phylum Acidobacteriota; class Terriglobia; order Acidiferrales; family UBA7541; genus JBGQGH01. The sequence goes on from JBGQGH010000079.1 coordinate 13,549, forward strand.
GGGCGCGGACATTTTGGTACGCAGCCATTCGTCCATCGCCACCTCGCGCTCGGCCGCGGGCTTCGGCACCTGCTGTATGAACATTGACGGCGTGAAGTACACGTTTTACGGCGCTCCGGCGCACCAGTTGACGGCGTGGGACGGCCGCAACGCGCTCGAAGCGGTGATCAAACTCTTCAACAACATCGACAGCATTCGCAGCAATATCCGCCCGGAAGCGCGCATCCAGGGCGTGATCACCGAAGGCGGCGCCGCGCCCAACGTGGTGCCGGACAAGACTTCGGCGGATTTCTACATTCGCTATCCCGACGCGGTTTACCTGGAGCAAGTGACGCAGTGGGTGGACGACGCCGCGCGCGCCGCGGCGCTGGCTACAGGCACGAAAGTGAAAATCGAGCATTACGGGCACGACCGCGACGGCATTTCGCTCGCCACACTCGAAGAGTTAGCGTTTGCATACATGAAAATGCTGGGAGCAACGGGTGTCAGTCCCGAACCCGGCAAGCCGAAGGGCTTCGAAGAAACCGGCAGTGTGTCGTCGCAGCTTCCCGGCATCGGCGTCAGCGCGAAATC
>JBGQGH010000080.1:0-13848 GCA_041497315.1 Terriglobia bacterium
CCCTGGGCTTTCTGATTCCGATTCGACGCCCAAACCAGTTTCTTCCCGTCGGATGAAAACATGGGGAAGGCGTCAAAGAGCGGATGGTAGGTAATCCGTTCGAGGCCGGTCCCGTCCTCATTGATGATGTAGAGGTCAAAATTCCTCCCACCGGGGTCGTTCATGTTTGAAGCGAAAATGATGCGTTTGCCATCGGGATGGAAGAATGGGGCAAAATTGGCTGCTCCGTTGTGCGTGACCTGCTTTTTTTGTGATCCGTCCGCGTCCATGACGAAAAGTTCGAAACGCCGCGGCCGGAGCATGCCCGTCTTGAGCAATTCCTGATAATCGGCGGTTTCTTCGGGCGTCTCCGGATGATAGGCGCGATACACAATCTTCTTGCCGTCCGCGGAAAAGAACGGCCCACCGTCGTAGCCGAGTTCGGTGGTCAAGCGGCGCACGTGGCGCCCGCTGGGATCCATCGTGTAGATGTCCAGATCCCCGTTGCGGAGTGAGGTGAACACGATTTTGCGCCCATCACGGGAGATGGTGGCCTCGGCGTCATAGCCGGGGTTGTGCGTAATCTGCTCCACGCCCGAACCGTCGGGCCGCGCCACATAGATCTCGTATTCGGGATAGAGTTTCCAAACGTACCCGCGGCTGTGATCGGGCGGAGCGGGACACGCGGAGCCGACTCCGCGCGTCGAGGCATACAGAATGTGTTTCCCATCGGGGAAGAGATAGGCGCAGGTGGTGCGCCCACCGCCGGTGGAGACCATCTGCCTGTGTTCGCCCTGCAAATCCATCGTGTAGATCTGATCGCAGTTCACATCCTTCGGAGAGGATTGGAATATCAACATCTTGTCATCTGCGGAAAGGTAGGCCTCAGCATTCTGGCCGCCAAAGGTGAGCTGGAGGATGTTTCGAAGATGCTTCTGCTCGCCGGCAACCAGCAAGGCGGCATCATCCGGGCGCGGAGTAACGGTGAAGTGTGCCTCCGAAAGGCCCCCGCCGAGTGCAGTCAGCAATAGAAAGGCAAAAAATGCCCTGATTCTCATCCGTGCTCTCCGTCAGTATTCATTTTCTGAAGTCTGGAGGGTCCAGAGCCCGCCATTCTAGCTTCCCTGGCTGTCTCTGTGCGAGCGGAAGAGCTCGCGGCGGACTCTCAACTCTCTTCCACCGGCTCGGGATGAATGGTCACTCGAAAGATCTGGGGGAATTTCTCTTTCACGCGGTCTTCGAGTGCAGCGGTGACGTCGTGGACCTGGGTAATCGGCAGATTGCCGTCCATCGCGCAGTGGCAGGAGACGAGGATCTTGTTTTCTACCTGCCGCGCGCGCACCTCGTGGCAATCCACCAGTTCGCCGTACTCGTCCCGAAGACCGTTGATGTATCCCTCGATTTCGCGCCCAAGGTCTTTCATTTGACCGGGGCCGGTATCGGCACTGGGGATGTGCTCGCCAAGCGGCTCGATGTGAATGTTCACCTGCGGCGCCACGCCTGCCCCCCCGCGGCTGTCTTCGTTCACAGAGGGCAGCCGAAGGATGACCTCCTCCAGCTCGGTGGCGCGCCGATGGGCTTCGCGCAGGGTGAGATGTTCATCTACTTCCAGGTGCAACTCGACGAAGAGCCGTCCATCCACCTGATGCGCGGAGAGCTCGTGGATGGCCAGGCCGCTGCGCTGCGCCGCGGCACGGATGGCATCGAAGAGATGCTCACCCGCGCGCGCCCGCGGCTCCATGTGCACCATCACGTCGGCGGGCACGATCTGGCCCACGCGGCGCTCGACCGCATCGCTGATCGCGTGAACCTGCTCGAAGCTGGCGGTGCGCGGAACGGAGATCGTCACGTCCACAAAATGGTGGCCGCCCGCGCGGCGCACGCGCACTCGCTCAGCGCTGAGCACGCCGTCCATTCCGCCGACCGCGGCTGCGATTCGCTGCTGCAGGCCCGGTGGCGCGGCATCGAGCAGAGCGTCAATCGTGCGCTTGCCGAGGCGCGAGCCGACCCAGAGAATCATCCCCGCGACGCCCAACGCCGCAATGGGGTCCGCCAACGCCAGCCACGGCACTCCAGCGCGCTGGCCTACCCAGGCGCAAGCGATGCCGAAGATCACTACGGTGGTGCTCCAGACGTCAGTGGAAAAATGCAGCGCATCCGCTTCCAAAGCTTCGCTCTCATGCCGTTTGGCCACGCGACCCAGCGCCCGCGAGCGCACAATGTCGAGCCCGGCCATCAGCGCGAGCAGCCCGATCGCCAGCAGACTCGGTTCGATATGCACGCGGTGGAACAGCAGCCGGTGAAACGCTTCCCAGATGACGTACAGGGCGGTAAGGATCAGCAGGCCCGTCTCCATGAACGCGGAAAAACTCTCCACTTTTCCGTGGCCATAGAGGTGGGTGGAATCCGCCGGCTGGTCAGAAACGCGGACAGAAAGGTAGGTAATCACGGCGGCGATCAAGTCCAGCCCGGAGTGCAGCGCCTCGGAAAGAATTCCCAGGCTGCCCGTCGAAATAGTGAGAAAGACTTTTAGTGACACCAATACGACGGCGGTGCCGACCGAGGCCAGCGCCGCAACCCTCTTCTCTCTTCCCGCCGCGTCGATCATGATCTGCGTCTGCGTCCAGCTTCCGTAACCGCAATTCCTTGCCGAAGGCGGCTTCCCCAATTCAGTGGAAACTATAACACCGCAGCGGCGAGGGCCGGAGCGAAGCCGGCCCCTCCGCCGCCGGCAATGGCGTCCTGCGCAGCGGCGGGCCTGTTGTACAATTCTCTGCTGTAGAGTTTGAGCGTTGCGCCCGTAGAAAGTATAGCGGCCTGGCCAAGCCCGTTCTTGGAATATAGAGAGCGCGGCCCCGGCCATCCATCACCCATGTCCAAAGAAACCACGGGAGAGAATCGTCGAGCGGCCAGTCTCGATCCAATCTTCTCTCCGCACTCCATCGCCGTGATCGGCGCTTCGACCGAGCCGAAGGCGCTCGGCCGGCAGATTCTCGAAAACCTGATCCGCTACCGCTTCCGCGGCAAGATCTTTCCGGTAAACCCGAAGGCCCGCGAACTGCTCGGCTTGCGCTGCTTCCCCTCCGTTCTGGATATCCCCGATCCCATCGATCTGGCGGTCGTGGTCGTCCCGCGCACCGCAGCAGCAGAGGTGCTGGAAGAATGTGCACGAAAAGGGGTTCGCGGCGCCGTGGTAATCACCGCGGGCTTTCGGGAAGTTGGCGGCCAGGGGGAAGCGCAGGAGCAGAAACTCGCGGAGATCGCGCGTCGCGCGGGCTTCCGACTGGTCGGCCCGAATTGCATGGGCGTCATCAATACCGATCCGCTGGTGCGCTTGAATGCGACCTTCGCGCCTACCATGCCTCTCGACGGCAACGTCGCCTTTCTCTCCCAGAGCGGCGCGCTTGGCGTGGCCATCCTGAATATCGCCGAAGAACGGAACCTTGGACTCTCCTCGTTTGCGAGCCTGGGCAACAAGGCCGACGTCGCCGACGACGACGTTTTGGCGGCGTGGGCCGAGGACCCGCGCACCTCCGTGATCCTGATGTATCTCGAATCTTTCAGCCATCCGGCGCGCTTCGCCCGCGTGGCGCGTTCCGTGAGCCGTGAGAAGCCCCTGCTGGTCGTGAAGTCCGGCAAGACGCGCGCGGGCGCCCGCGCTGCCGTCTCTCACACCGGAGCGCTGGTGCAGGCCAGCGACGCCGCGCTCGACGCCTTCCTCGAACATTGCGGCGTGCAGCGCGTGCACACCGTCGAGGAGCTTTTCGATCTGGGCATGGCTTTCGCGCGCAATCCGCTGCCGAAGGGGCCTCGCGTCGCCGTCCTGAGCAATGCGGGCGGTCCCGCCATCCTGGCCACGGATGCGGTGATCGGTGCGGGACTCGAAATGGCGCAGTTCTCGGAGCAAACGCTCGCGGCATTGAAATCGCGCATCCCCGCTCAGGCCAGTTGCAACAACCCGCTGGACATGCTGCCCACCGCCGGGCCGTCGCTCTACGGCTACGCGTTGCGTGTCGCATTGGAAGACCCCGGCGTGGACATGGCCCTGGTGATTTTCGTGCCGCCCATGATGGTCGAACCCGAAGAAGTGATCGGCGCGTTGGAGGAGGCTCGCCGCGCCGTTTCCAAACCCGTTGTGGGCGTCCTGATGGCTCCGGAGGAGTCGCTCGCCATGCTTCACGAGACATATCCGAATCATTTGGCCCTATGCCAGTTCCCTGAATCCGCCGCCGTGGCGCTGGCTGCTCTCGAACGCCAGCGACGCTGGCGCGATCGCGGCCCGGGCGTGGAGCGTGAATGGCCTGTGGATCGCGCGGCAGCGGAAAAAATATTCGCCGCGGCCCGCGCCGATGGCCGGACCGAACTGCATCTCGACGAGTCTTTCGTGGTGCTCGCCGCCTACGGCATTCCCGTGGCGCGTTACACAGTTGTGCGTTCACCCGAAGCAGCCGAAGAAGCCGCGCGCGAAATCGGATTCCCCGTGGCGATGAAGTGCGCGCACGGCGGGATCGCGCACAAAACCGAAGCGCGTGCCGTCGCCCTCAATATTCGCTCCACCGATCAGGCCTTCCACACCTACTACGGGCTGACGCACGGCAAGGCACTTGGTGAGGCGGTGCTCGTGCAGGAGATGATCCCGGGCCGCGAAACAATTCTGGGCATGGTCCGCGACGCCAATGTCGGCCCGCTGGTCATGTTCGGCCTGGGCGGGTTGTTCGTCGAAACCATCCGCGACGTCGCTTTCCGTCCTGTGCCGCTCACCGATCTGGATGCGCGCGAATTGATCCACGCCATTCGAGGCTATCCGGTGCTTTCCGGCGTCCGCGGTCAAAAACCGGTGGCTTTCGAAGCGCTGGAAGAGGCCATCGCCCGGCTCTCGCAGCTCGTTGCCGATTTTGGATTCCTCGAAGAGATTGACATCAATCCTTTCTTCGCCTCGGAGCGCGCTTCCGACTGCAAAGCAGCGGATGCGCGAATGCGCATCTCGCCTTGAGATCACGCCGCGCCATCTGGATCGCAGCCGCCTTCCTTCTGGCTGAGACGGCCGTGCTCGTTGACGGCTTCCTGATCGAGCCTTACTGGATCGAGGTCACCCATCACATCGTCCATGGAGGCACGCCGGCCTTCGGCACAGCGCCCCTCAAGATCGCGCACTTAACCGACCTGCATACGCACGGTCTAGGCGTGCTCGAACGCAGACTGCTTGCGAAGCTCGCGGCAGAGAAGCCCGACATCATCGTCATTACCGGCGATTCCCTGAGCAGCTTCACCGGGACTTACGGTGAAGTGCATGAACTTCTCCAGCAGCTTCGCGCTCCTCTGGGCGTGTGGATTGTGCGGGGCAACCGCGAGAACGGTCGTCCCGTACCCGACGAACGCGCTTTCTACAATTCTGCCGGCGTGCATTTCCTGTTGAATGAGGCCCGACCCATCCGCGACAGCGTTTGGATTGCCGGCCTCGATGATCCTTCTTCGGGCGAGCCAGACCTCGACGCGGCTCTGCGCGATGTCCCCGCAGCCGCCTACACAATTGCACTGTTTCACGCGCCGGCCTACTTCGACTCGATTGCGGGCCGCGTACCGCTCGTGCTGGCTGGGCATACGCAAGGCGGACAAGTCATCCTTCCATTCATTCGACCGGTCTGGCTGCCGCGCGGCTGCGGCCGCTTTCTCGGAGGCTGGTACGAAGAGAAAGGTTCGCGGCTCTACGTCAGCCGCGGCATCGGCACGACATTTCTTCCCGTCCGTTTTCTCTGCCGCCCCGAACTCGCCATCATCGACATCCAGCCTTGAGACACGTCTTGCGCGGCCCGAGTACGTGCTGCCTTTTGAGGGCTTGCTTAACGGTTCGTATATCATTACATTCTGACAACGTGCCGTCGGGGGTAGCTCGATGAGAACCAAACTGTTTCACGTTGTCCTCTTCTCCGTTCTTCTCTTCAGTCTTGCCGCTTGGTGCCAGGTTCCGCCGCCTGCTTCGGATTCCGCCGCTATCTGGCAGGCGCTGCAGCGTCCGGCCTTTGCCGGCGGCAAATCGGCCAGCGTCAGCAACGTTACCATCGAGCGCGATCGCATCAAGATCACGCTGACCAGCGGCACGATCCAGTTTGCTCCACCGGTCAACGGCATCGTTTTTGCCGGAGTATTCCGCGGCATGGGCCGCCTGCAAATCACTCCGCCCAATCCCATCGAAGCACAGCAACTCAACTTCTTCCTTAAGAAAGAGGAGATTGACACTCCGATTTCGGAAGCGACCTTTACATTCACCGACAAGACCTTCGAAGACATCGCCGCGCAGGTGAAGTGGGCCGATACTTCATCCGGCGAGTTGGGCGGGCTTTGGGGGGAACGGCAGCAACAACGTGAAAGCGTGGGGTTCGGTGTCGTTCCGCGGCTTTTCAAAAGCATCTTGTCCACTGACCGGGCCAAGGCCGCGCTGTTTCTGGCGGACTTGAAAACACCCGACAAAGGCTGGCTAAACGTCAGCGACGACGCCCTGGACGAGGAAGAAATCGGAGTGGCGCACTACCAGAACAAAGGGCCTGGCGGCGCGTTGGAAACCGACACCTGGATGAGTTTTCCCGGCGGAGGGCGCTCTTCATCAGATGCCTACGCAGATCCGTTTGCCAAGGAGGATTATCACATCCACGGATACCAGATTGACGCCAGTGTGACCCGGGGCGCCGAACTCGGCGCCACCACCAAGGTCAAGCTTGAATCGCGGCTCGCCGGCGAGCGTGTCTGGATCTTCGAGTTAAACTCCAACCTACGCGTGGATAAGATATTGGATGACCAAGGCAAACCCCTTGAGTTCTATCAGCCGCGCGAGCGCAAGGACAACCTGACCTCCTTCGGCGAGTGGCTGGCCGTGGTGTTCCCGGCCCCCACGGAGAAAAACGCCGTACGCACACTGGAATTCCATTACGCCGGGAAGCGCGTGATCCGCCAGGAGGGCCCCGGCAACTATTTCTGCCCGAGCAGCGGGTGGTACCCTCAGAAACGGAACAGTTTCGCCTCCCGCGCCGATTTTGAGCTCACCTTTCACAGTCCGAAAGGCTTCACCCTGATCGCCACTGGCGACAAAACGGGTGAGACGCTCGACGGCAATACCTTGATCACCACCTGGAAAAGCGGCATTCCGCTCGCCGTCGCCGGTTTCGCCTACGGCGACTACAAGGTCATCACCGAAAAAGCCGGCAATGTGGAAGTGGACATCTATGCCAACCGGGAGCCTGACGACATCATGAACATGATCCAGCGTTCGGCCGTGGCGGTTGGCAATATGAGCCCCGCGATGATGGCCAAGCCCATGGCATCAGAATTTGCCAACGCCGTCCGCGTGTTCGAGAACTACTTCGGCCCCTATCCTTACAAGCGCCTTGCAGTAACCAGCCTTCCCGTTAGCTTTACCTACGGCCAGGGCTGGCCCGGATTGATCTACCTCTGGTCGGCATCCTTCCTCGACGATCAGCAGCGCCACCAGATCGGGCTCCGCGACAATATTGAGCTCACCGACTTCTTCCGCGCGCACGAAACCTCACACATGTGGTGGGGCCATCGCGTGGGTTGGAAGAGTTACCACGATCAATGGATGTCGGAAGGATTTGCACAATTTTCAGGGAATCTCTATATCCAGTACCGCGAGAGCATGAAGGAGTATGTAAACCGCATCAAACTTGACAGGCAAGCTCTGACCCAATCCGACGCGTTCGGCCATCGCTATGAATCCGTCGGGCCGGTCTGGATGGGCTTGCGGCTCATTTCTCCGGAATCACCCAGGGCCTATCAGACAGTGATCTACAAGAAGGGCGGCCTCATTCTGCACATGCTGCGCATGATGCTGTACGATCCGCGCGGTCAGGACCCCGACAAGCGCTTCAAGGAAATGATGCAGGATTTCTGCAAGACCTTTGACAATAAGGCCGCCTCGACGGAAGACTTCAAAGCCATCGTTGAGAAACACATAATCAACGCGATGGACGTGGAGAAAAACCATCGGATGGATTGGTTCTTCCGGCAGTACGTCTATGGCACCGGCATCCCCCGTTACGAATTCCGGTATGAGATCAAAGCGGAGGGCGAAGGCCAGTGGAGGATTTCCGGCAAAGTCACCCGCTCGGGCGTACCGGACAACTGGATCGACATTCTTCCGATCTACATCCACCAGGGCAACGTCACCGGGCGATTGGGCTTCGTGAATGCGACGCAACCGACGGCCGAGTTCAATGTCGCACTGAAATTCAAACCGGACAAGCTCAGCTTGAATGATTTCGAAGACATGCTCGCGGAAATCAAGCAGTAACACGAAACAAACAGGTGGTTAGCGCAGCGGCGGAGCGGGGAGCAGCGGCAAACGGCGCGGCTCGCCGCGGGCGCCGCGCACTTCTACTTCCTCGAAGAGCAGCGAAGGGACAATAACCGTGCTGGGCACGCCCGAATCCGCCGACCCAAAAGCGCCCAGCGCCGTGCCGGCAAATCCGCTCACCAAACTCTGGAAGTATGGGAAGACCGTCTGATCGTTTCCGATGGCAAGGATGTTGCGCAACGAGCGCAGCGTAAGCCCCGTCAGGCGCGCGCCGCGCACCAGTTCTTCTCGGCCGTCCGCCACGTTCACGCGGTACAGCAGCAGCGGTAGTCGTTCTCCGGTTGCGGCGCCCGCCGCCACTCCGGCGATGGCGTCGGAGAGCTCGTCCTGGTGATGGATGGCGATTGCAGGATTGTCCATCTGCCGCACCGCCAGACACCACACACGGCCCGCGGCTTTGCAAGCGTCCAGGAGCTTCTGGCGCAGGTCGGCGGGACTCACCCCCTCCGCAGAACTGAAAAACAAGTTGCTCATCAGCGGATGCGGGTCCGTCAAGTATCCGGCCCGGCCGTGGCCATTCGAGTGATCGAGTTCCGGCCCCGGGCGGCGTGACATCAGAAGGCTCCGCAGCGTTCCGTTCTCAACCAGGGAGACGCGTTGGCCGGGCACGCCCTCCTCGTCCACTTCATAACTGCCGATCAAAGATTGTCCATGCGAATCTTTTGCCGCAGGGTCGTCCACGATATTCACGCCCTGCGGCAGCACGCGGGTATTCATCCGCGAAGCCCATTCGCTGCGCCCGCCCATGCGCTCCATGATCTGATCGTAAACGGGCAGCATCGAAAGCGGCGGACGCGCCCCGCCCACGGACGGCGCCAGCATTTGCGCCAGCAACGAGCCGGCTGCGGCCGGTTCGAACAGCACCGGTCCGACGTAGTCTGAGGCGGGCGGCGCACTGCGCAGCGCGATCAGCTCTCTGCCGGTACGGTCGAGTTCTTTTTTTGCCGCGTCCACCGTAGGCAGATCATCCGGGCGCACCGCATACGCCGCATAGTAATGGTGCAGCGGCATGCCGTCGTCAGACTGCGTTTCCAGGCTCGCCTCAATCGCTGCCAGGCTGCGGCTGGTGCGAATCTGTGTTCCTTCGGAATTCATCAGGTAGCTGGTGGCGTAAATCAGGCGGTAGGTGACGCGCGTGCTGTACAGCTCCGGATAGGCGCGCAGCACCGCGGAAACCGCGCGTGCTTCGTCGTCCCAATTGCGATTGGACCAGTCGGACTCGAGCCGCGGCTCGACGAGCACCTGTGGTTGTTCGCGAGAGAAATCGTCGATGTTGGAAGGCTTGGCCAGGCTGCGCAAAAAACCGCGCTTGCGCGAAAGCGTATCGAGCGCCTCTTTGAAGGCCTGGTCGGTGGCCAGCCACAGATCCTGGCGCAGGGAATCGTAGTCGCGGTCAATGCCCACCGTGCCGGTGGATCCGATGAATCCGCGGAAGGCGTCGTCGCTGACGAAATTCGAGCTGTCCAGTTTGTAATCGCCCACGCGGATCGTGGCGCTCATGTAACGGTTGCGTGAAGTCGTGCTTTGTAGCAGCGCACCGAACTGCGCCGTCACGGTGCGGACGTCAAGGTCCAACAAGCGGTACTCGATGAAGTAGGGCGGCTCGAGATCGGGGATGCGCAGCCGGTCCTTGGACCGCGTCAGTTCATCGCGCATCGCCCGCAGCGTCTGATCCGTATCTCCGGGCGCCACACGTTGCGCCGACGCGTGCTTCTTGGCGTGCGCCGGCGAAACCAGCGTCGCGGCAATCGCCGCCAGCAAAACGCCGCGCCACAAGCATCCGCCGATGCGTCTCATCCGCGTCACGGGCGTGAGCCTCCGGAAATTCCGCTGCCCGCCTTTGCTCCCGGGTCGTGAGCCGGAGGCGGCAGAATCGGCGGCTTATCGGTTGAGGTCTGCTTTTTCTGAATTTCCATTTCCGAGATCAGGATCGCGGGCGAAACCGCCGCGACCGGCACCGAGCCGGATTCCGCGCCGCAGTAACCGTTAAAAACTTCCGGTGTATCGCCGGTGGCCACAATCTTCATCAGCGAAACCAGCGGCGTGCCCACGATGTCCACGCCACGCACCAGTTCATCGGGCCGCCCGTCGGGAAAAACTTTGTAAACCACCAACGGCAGCACCTGAAACGCTTGCGGCTGCCCGCGCCCGGTAAACGTAAACCCGCCCGCGATATCGTCAATCAGCAGACCGAACGGCTTGCCTTGCCGCTTCATGAGCTCAATCAGTTTTCTGCGCAACTCGACGTTGGTCACCTGGCGGCTGCTCTCTACGATCAAATTGCCCTGCCGCGAGACCGGCGTAAATCCGAGCTGGCGCCGGCCGTGCCCGTTCGAGCGCGGAAAACCGACCAGCGGCGAGCGCGACATCTCGAACCCGCGCAGGACGCCGTGGTCCACCAGCGTCACGCGCTCCGTCGGCACACCCTCGTCATCGAACAGGTAGTAGCCCAGCAACACCGACGATGGAATGTCCCTCTTCGTCGGGTCGTCGTAGATCGAAAGAAAGTCCGGGAAGATTGGCTCGCCCACCTTGCGCGCGAAGGTCTGGCCTTCGGTGATGTCTTTTTGACGATGCCCCTCGGCACGGTGGCCGAACACTTCGTGGAAGAAAACCGCAGCGGCGCGTCCGGTCAGCATGGCTGGCCCGGCGTAAGGCTCCACCAGCGGCGCGGCCACCAGATCTTCGAGTTCTTTGGTCATCACCTTGGCCTGGGCCAGCACCGTCTTGTCGTCTGGCGCCTTGGCAGGATCGGTCCAGTCGAAGTTGTAGTAACGCTCGATATCCATCCCGTCGGGCGCTTTGCCCTGGATAAAGAGTTCCAGCCGGTAGCGCACTTGGCCAAATTGCAATCGCGTGCCTTCGCTGTTCGCCTGGTATTGGTTCTGAGCCAGCGCGCTGAACGTGGCAATCGAGTTCAGAATTTTCGGCGAAGCACGGAAGGCCCGCGTGTACTGCCGGACTTTGTCTTCCCACGGTTTGCGGTCCAGCGTGAAACTCTCCTGCGGGCCGGTGAAGGTGTGCGGCTGCTCCTGGGAAAAATCCGGCGCCCGGCCTTCGGCCGTCTCCACTTTCACTTCTTTGCCGGTCTGGATTTTGATCAACGCTTCTGCCGCGGAGCGGTACTGCCGGTCCGTTTCCAGCCAGACCGAACGGCGCAGCACTGCGGGGTCGTCATCAATCGGCACCGGTGTGCCCGGACTCGAGGCTGTGGAGGGCCCGCGGTCGCCGACCTTGTGTGTATTGTCGAGCGCGTAGGTTCCCACGCGCACCTGCACCTCCAGCCAGCGCGAGCGCGCTTCCTGGCTCGAAAGCAGTGCGCCATTGGATCCCTGCACTTCGGCGCGGCGTGAACCCGTCACGGTGTAGTTGATGAAGTAGGCTTTCGGATCGGTCTTGCCCAGCGTCGCCATCGAGCGGTCCAGCTCCTGCTCGAGAGCGCCGAGAACCGGCGATCGCGGAGCCGCATTCGTCGCCTGCGGTGGTGTAGAGCGGGCTCCCGTACCCAGAAGAAGCAAGGCTGCGGCGAGCAGAGAAGCTGTCAAGTAAGGGCGGATGGTCCGCGTATGAAGTCTCATGATGGAAAGTAAAGTTGATTAGTGTAAGACACTCTCGCCAAATCTCCTAATCCGAATCGGGCCGGGGCGCAATCCGAAAACGCTCAATTTCTCCTCTTCTACGCGATTCGCGCATTCTGAATTAGACGGGCTTCGCACGATTCCGGAAACGCTCAAAAATCAATTGGATGCGCCCAAGCGGAGAAAGGACGTACGCATGCGCCGTAACGCAAAGACTCGCCTTGACAGGGCTCGAGGTGAAGTCTAGCATCACGCCAATTCCCGGGGTTAGCGGATATCCTTGTCCTGAAGGAGTGCACAATGATCGCAGTCAATACCCGCCGGGTGCTACTTGGTGCGCTGGCCGGAGGCGTGGTGTGGGGGATCTGGAGCACGGTAGTGAACGTGTTTTTCCTGGGCGCGCGATATCAAGCCGCCGAAAAAGTCGGCACGCTGCTTTTGGAACCGCGAGGAATTCCCGTCCCCGTCTTCATGTCGCTCTGGTACGTGACGCTCTTCGTGCTCTCTTTCATCGTCTGCTGGTTTTACGCTTCGGGGCGTGCCACGCGCGGCGCGGGTCCCGGCCCGGCGATTCAGGTTGGTGCGTTCGTTGGCTTCGCCGCGGGTTTTCCGGTCAACATCAGCGTGGCCTCGTGGGGCACGTTTGGCCGGGGCATTCCTTTCTTCTGGGGACTCGACATGTTTATCGGCGCGATCCTGGCGGCGCTGGTGGGCGGCTGGCTCTACAAAGATTGATCCGTCTCCGCGGGATCCTCGCGAACCGCGCGTGACGTCTCGAGCACATCGCCGGCTCATCGGCGCATTGGCCGCTGCGGGCGGGGATATAATTCCCACGTCATGCGCGCAACCTTTTCCCTTCTTTCTCTCGTCCTCACCCTTGCGATCGGCTTCGGCGTCTATCGGTATTATTTGAAGCAGGTGACGCCCGCCGGCCCGGGCTCGAATCCCGTTCAGACCATCAGCATCACCGGCGTGCAAAATGACCTGATTGCCATCGCGCAGGCGGAGCGCATCTACAATGCACAAAACGGCTCCTACGCCACGCTCGACCAATTGACCTCCAGCGGCTCGCTCAGCATGGCGCAGACCGGCCGCGACGGCTACACCTACGCCATCGAGACTTCCGCCGGCGGTTTCACCATCACCGCGCGGCATCCCGCGGGCCCCGGCCCGGCGCACTACCCCACGATCACCATCGATCAGACCATGCAAATTCGCCAGACCGACTGACTTCGATTAACATGGGTTCGTATGCGGAGGGTTCCTACTTTCGCGGCTGTGTTTCTCTCGCTCGCGAGTTTCTGTTCATTGCCGGCGCTGTCGCGGCAAGATACCCAGCCGAAGCCTTCGCCTGAGTACCCTTCCATCAAGAACTTTTTCCGCGTCAACAATCAGTTCTGCACCGGCGGCCAGCCCACCATGGAAGACCTCTCGCGAATGAAGGATGAAGGCGGGCGCGCCGTGCTGAATCTTCGTCGTCCCTCCGAATACAACGCGGAAGAAGAAGCCGCCAAAGCGAAGTCGCTGGGCCTGCGTTACTTCATCATTCCCGTGGATTCGGCCGCTCCCCGCGATGATCAGGTGGACGAATTCCTGAAAATCCTCGCCGATCCGCTGAACCGCCCCCTCTTCCTCCACTGCACCACCAATAATCGCGTCAGCGCCTTCTGGATGATCCGGCGCGTCCTGGTGGACGGCATGAAACTCGAAGACGCAGAAACGGAAGCGAAGAAGGCCGGCCTGCACAGCCAGAGCCTCATCGATTTCGCCCGCAGCTACATCGAGCGCCACGCCAGGAAACCTAACTAGAAGCAGTCTCATAAATGCCTCGCGAGGATGAGGAGGCAGCCGAGTTGGAGCATGCCCAGGAAGTTGGCCTCCTGATATTCCCAGCGGGTGACGAGGCGGCGGAAGTTATGGAGCCAA
>JBGQGH010000081.1:0-13280 GCA_041497315.1 Terriglobia bacterium
CTTAAGATTGCGAGCCTCCGCATCGGCAAGAAAATCTTCCTTAGCTCGCTCGATTGTTATCAAATGACTTGAACTATAGAGAAGTTCTTATAGTTTCCGCTCGGAGCTGGCGCGCTTCTCGGAGGAGGGGTAGGTCAGGGTCGCCGTTTTTCCACAAGCTCAACAACTCGCCGAGAACGCGCCCAGCCTTTTCAGTCTCGCCCCGCTTGAGGTAGAGACGCGCAACTTCGAGATGCGCCTCAAGCCACTCGGGCTGCGATTCCCAGCCAAACCAGATCGGCCTGGCCAGCAGTGTCTCGTACAGGGAGAAAGCCTGCGCACCTGGGACACCGCCGCCGGCGTGCTGCTGGTCAGCGAAGCAGGCGGCATGGTCACCGATCTTGCCGGGAAGCCCTATCGCGTGGGTGGCCCGGACCTGCTCGTCTCCAACACCAGGATTCACGCCGAAATGCAAAGCGTCGCGCGCGACATCGCCGAGCGCGTGGGATCGGGGCCGGGGTAGCGGCGCGGCCCGCCCGTCAACGGTCACTCCGAGCGCAGCGCTTGTATAACATCGACGCGCGCGGCGCGTGCCGCCGGCACCATCGACGCGACGACTGCGGCCGCCAGCAGCACGAACGCAGAGAGGACCACGGGCAAGGCGCCCGGCATCTTCACGTCCAGGAAATAGCTGCCCGCCAAACGCGCCACCACGAACCCGAATGCCGCGCCTGCGAGGACGCCCGCCGCAGCCATCACGGCGCCTTCTGCGATGACACCTCTCAGGAGATCCCGCGGCTGCGATCCAAGCGCCAGTCGGATGCCGAATTCGCGCGTCCGCGCGCTGACCGAAAACGCCAGCACGCCTGCGACGCCAACCAACGCAATCGTCAACGCGACAGCCGCGAACACGCCGAACACCAGCGAGTTCAAACGGTTCGGCGCGAGCACCTCCGCGCGGATGTCTTCGAGAGTGGCAGCGTGCTCGATGGGCTGATCGGCGGACAGGTCGCGAATAATGCGCGTGACCGGCGTAACGAGCGAATAAGGATTTGCATCGGTGTGGATGAAAAGGCGACCGCCAAACATGGGACCCTCTTCAAAGGTGCTATAGACGGTGAGGATAGGCTCAGGAACGAGGTGTTCGTCGTCAATATCGGCGGTGACGCCGATGATGCGGTGTGGCGCGGCGCTAACCCCGGGGGCGAATTTCAGCACGGGATCCGTCCAATAGACATGCCGATTGAGGGCATCCTGATTGGGGAACATGCGCTTTGCGAGAGTCTCGCTGACGATAACGACGGGCTCTTTACTTTGTTGGCCATCGAGATCGTTGAAATCACGGCCGGTGATGATGGGAACGCCGAGCGCGGCAAAGAATCCGGGAGAGATGACGCGCCACCGCGCCCGAGGATCTTCTTCGCCGGGGGCATGAACATGACCATCGGCGGAGAATTGGAGGCCGCCGAAGCCGGCATCGCGCCAGGGAACAACAATGCCGAAAGCGGTCTTGTTCACGCCGGGTAGCACATCAATGCGACGAATCGATTCCTTGTAGAAATCGACCACTTGCTGAGGCGTTTTTCCGTAGGACATAGCGGGAACGTTGATGGCGAGGACGTGGCGCGTGTCGAAACCCGTCCGCGCCGTTTGCAGCGCGATCAGCGTAGTGATCAACATACTTGCGCCGGCCAGCAGCACGAAGGATGCAGCGATTTGTGTCACCGCGAAGATCCGCTGGCGGCGGCTCGTGCTGCCGGTGATCCGTACGCTGCCGCTCGATAGGCTAAGGCCATTGGACGTGTCGCCCGACGGCAGGCGCGGGACAAACGCCAAAATCACCGAGGCGACGATGGCCAGCGCCGCTCCCACCCAGAGCAGGCTGGAATCGACCGTCAAATCGAGCGCGCGGACCGAGAAGCGCGAGGCGTAGCGGGCCAGGATGGCCACCATCGGCTGTGCGCTCATTACACCGAGCGCGGCGCCAGCGCCGCAGAGCAGAAGGCTTTCGGCCAGCAGCATGCGGCGCAGCGCGCCTGTGCTTGCGCCGAGCGCCGCACGGATCGCCAGCTCGCCTTCGCGGCGAACCGTCCGTGTGAGAATCAGGTTGGCGACGTTGGAACACGCGATGATGAAGACCAGCGCTGACGCTGCGAGCAGCACCAGCAGCACGGTCCGGGCGCCCGAGGTGATCTGGTCGCGAAGCAGCTTGGCCCCGATCTGGAAGTCCGCTTTGGGCGAATATGCTTCGGGATGTTCTTTGGTCATGGCCCCGTAGACGGAGCGCAACTCGGCGCGAGCTTGATCGACAGTGACACCGGGAGCGAGACGGCCAAAGAGCTCAGTCATGCGATGGACGCGGCCGGTGACCATGGTTGCAGAGAGGTGGTGCGGGCTGGTGACGACGTTGGCGATGATTTCGGTATCTTGGGGATAGGGGACGGAGGGTTCGAGGACGCCGATGATGGTGGCAGAGCGATCGCCCATGGGCCCGCTGCCGAGCCGGACGGTTTTGCCGAGGACGGAAGGATCTTTCTGAAAAGTGGTCGTCCAGAAACGATACGTGAGAACGACGACGCCCGCAGCTTTGGGACCGTCGTCTTGAGATCCGATGAGACGACCGAGGACAGGGTGGAGGCCCATGACTTCGAAGTAGGTGCCGCCGACGACGCCAGCTTGAACTTCGCGAGGCTCACCCAGGCCGATCATGGTGAAACCGATAGTCGAGAACTCGCCGAACGCGCTCAGGGTTTTAACGCTGGCGCGCATGTCCTGGATTTCGGGCACGGAGAACGTTGTGTTGTCGTCGCCGGTGCCCGGGGCGCTCTGGCGGATGTAGATCAGCCGGTCCTCGTCGCGGTTGACGAGAGGCTTGAGGAGCACGCCGCGCACCAGCGTGAAGATGGCGGCGTTGGCGCCGATGCCAAGCGCCAGCGTCAGGATCACGGTGATCGCAAGCCCTTGCGTCCGCATGAGCGAGTAGAACGCAACTCTCAGATCGCGAAAAAATGACATGTTCTTGACCTCATTTTGCGACTAGATATTGCACCACACATGCCAATGCTAAGCACCACATTGTAAATCACTTAGCATGCGGCGTTCGTCTGTGATGCTCGTTTTCAGGATACCCATGTCGCAAATTCGGACACCAACGCTTGCCGACTGAGAGGGGATTTGTAGGTCAAAGCTCAGGCGCGGAATGGGGCGGAGGGAGCGAGGGCGGCGTCGAGGCAGAATTCGGGGCGGTGGAAGAAGGCGGGAAGTTCAGAGAGGCGGAGGGCGAGGCGTTCGGGGGAGGCGGCGCGGAGGGTGACGTGGCCGAGTTTGCGGCCGGGGCGAGGGGATTTGCCGTAGAGATGGAGGTGGGCGTCGGGGATGGCGAGGATTTCCGCGGATTCGGGGAGTTCGCCGATGAGGTTGAGCATGGCGCAATGGCCGGCGGGGCCCGTGGAGCCGAGGGGCAGGCCGAGGACGGCGCGGAGATGGTTTTCGAATTGACTGGTGATGGCGCCTTCGATGGTCCAGTGGCCGGAATTGTGTACGCGGGGGGCCATTTCATTGGCGAGGAGGCGGCCCTGACACTCAAAGAATTCGATCGCGAGCACGCCGACATAATCCAGGGAGACGAGAACGCGGCGGGCGGCGTCTTCGGCGGCGCGCTGGATGGGCGGCTCCAGGCGCGGGGCGGGCGCGAGAGAAAGCCGGAGGATGCCGCCGCGATGATGGTTTTCGACGAGCGGATAGAAAGCGATTTCGCCGGCGCGCGAACGGACGGCGAGGACGGAGAGCTCGCGCGCAAACGGCACAAAGCGTTCGAGAATGAGAGGAACGGCGGGCAGCTCGGGCTTGGCCTTCGCGACGTCTTCGGGAGTGCGAAGAATCCACTGGCCTTTGCCGTCGTAGCCCATGCGGCAGGTTTTTAGAACGGAGGGGAGGCCCAACTCCTTCACGGCGGCGTCGAGCGCGCTGGAGTTCGGAACGGAGACGAATTCGACCCCGGGGATGCCGAGATTCTGAAAGAGCTGTTTTTCGTTCAGACGGTTCTGCGCGGCTTCGAGAGCGGCGGGAGGGGGATAGACGGGAACGCGTTCGGCGAGGAATTTAGCGGCGTCGACGGGGACGTTTTCGAATTCATAGGTGACCAGCTCGAGGCCGCTCGCGAATTTTTCGAGCGCGGCATGATCGGCAAAATCCGCGGTGACGCGCTGCGCGATGCGGCCGACGGGGGCTTCGGGCGAAGGATCAAGAAAACGGAAGTGCAGACCCAACGGATAGCCGGCGAGGGCCAGCATGTAGCCGAGTTGTCCGCCTCCGAGGATGCCGATGGTCACGCGCGCTTTCCCTTTTTGCCAGGCGGCACGAGAACGGAGGGATCGGGCTGCGCCAGAACCCGGCCGGTCTGAACGGAACGAAATTGTCGAAGAGCTTCGCGGAATTGCGGATATTTTGCGCCGAGGATGGCAGCGGCGAGGAGCGCGGCATTGACCGCGCCGGATCTGCCGATGGCGAGTGTGCCCACAGGGACGCCGCTGGGCATTTGGGCAA
The DNA here is from genome assembly GCA_041497315.1 of Terriglobia bacterium. GTDB lineage: Bacteria > Acidobacteriota > Terriglobia > Acidiferrales > UBA7541 > JBGQGH01. Next base: position 4,525 of record JBGQGH010000081.1, read on the forward strand.
TCGATAAGAGCGAATCGAGGCCCTTGAGGGCTTTGGATTCGACGGGGACACCGAGGACCGGGAGAACCGTCTTGGAGGCGGTCATACCGGGGAGATGGGCAGCGCCCCCCGCGCCGGCGATGATAACGTTGATGCCGCGCTTTTCGGCGGCGGAGGCGTACTCGAACAGCAGATTGGGCGTGCGGTGGGCGGAGACCACGCGAGTTTCATGTGGAACACCGAGGGCCGTGAGCGTTTTGGAGGCGAATTTCATGGTATCCCAGTCGGAGCCGGAGCCCATGATAATGCCGACGAGAGGATGCTTGACTGCACCAGCCTGCTTGCTTCCGCGAACCAACCCCTTGGGCTTCTTCCGCACTTTAACCATCCATCGCGCTAAAGAAAGAATGCCGGCTGGGAAGCCGGCGCTACAAAGACCCTATAGAACCCGAGGGCGATATTCTACGGTTTTTTTCAGCGCGTGGCGATTTGGGCGCGCTGTTTCCAGTAGTGGCGAAGCTGGCCGACGAGATAGAGAGAACCGGTGATGAAAACCGCGTCATCAGGCGCGGCTTTCGCGAGCGCGTAATCGAGGGCTTGCTCGGCTTCCGGGATCACGGAAAAACGGGCGGCGTGGTGGCCGGCAATCTCCGCGAGTTGCGCGGCGGAGACGGCGCGTGAAGTGCGGGGAGCCGTGAGGATGACTTCCTCGGCGCGCGGAAAGAGCAGGCCAGCAACTTCGTCGACGGCTTTGTCGCGGAGGGCGGCGTAGAGGAGCCAGATTCTGCGGCCGGAGAAATTCTGCTCGAGAAAAGCAGCGAGTTCGCGGGCAGCGGAAGGATTGTGCGCGCCGTCGAGGTAAACGCCGGGATGGGATTGGAGTTTTTCGAGGCGGCCGGGCCAGACGACGTTTGCAATGCCCTGGGTGATGGCTTCGTTGGAAATTCGAAAGCCGCGATCCTGGAGAAAGCGCGCGGTGGCGAGGGCGTTGAGGGCGTTTTGTAGCTGGAAGCGGCCGGGAAGGCTGGGAGCGATTTCGAATGACGCTCCAGAAGCGATTTCGGTGACGCGTGCGCGGGCGCTGCCGTTTTGCATGGATTCCTGGTCGATGCGAAAAGCTTGCGTTGTCTCGATCACGGGGCAGCCGAGTTCGGTGGCGCGAGCGAGGATGACTTCGCGTGCCTCCGGGCGCTGTTCGGCGAGAACAACCGGCACTGCGGGTTTCAGGATTCCGGCTTTCTCGGCGGCGATTTCCGGCAGCGAATGGCCCAGGAAGTTTTCGTGGTCGAAATCGATGCGGGTAATAATGGAAACGACGGGGTGCACAATATTGGTGGCGTCGAGGCGGCCGCCGAGGCCGACTTCGAAGACGCCAAATTCGACGCGCTCGCGGGCGAAGCATTCGAAAGCCATCGCGGTGACACACTCGAAGTAAGTGGGATGCGCGCGGAGTTTGCCCGCGGCGAGGAGTTCTTCGATCAGCGTTTGGATGCGCGTGAAAGTTTCCGCGAAGGCATCATCGCTGATCTCTTCGCCATGGATGCGGATGCGCTCGTTGATTCTTTCCAGGTGCGGCGACGTGTTCAGCCCGGTTCGAAAACCGGCATGGCGGAGAATCGATTCAAGAAACGCAGCCGTCGAACCTTTGCCATTCGTGCCGGCTATATGGGCACTGGGATAGGCGCGATCGGGACGGCCGAGGCGCTCGGCGAGGATGGTACTGTTCTCGAGATCAAACTTCGTGACCGCGGCTTGCGTCGGCGCAGCGAGTTCCCTTCCAAGAGAAAGCAAATAACTAACCGCTGCGTCGTAATTCATTTCAGGTCAGGAGCAGATCGAGGGAGTTGCTGATGAAGGATTTCAATTCTTTGCGGTGGACAACGGCGTCGATAAAACCGTGCTCGAGAAGAAATTCGGAGCGTTGAAAGCCTTCGGGGAGCTTCTGGCGGATGGTTTGCTCGATGACGCGAGGGCCGGCAAAACCGATGAGCGCGCCAGGTTCCGCGATGTTGAGGTCGCCGAGCATGGCGAAGCTGGCCGTGACGCCTCCGGTAGTGGGATCGGTGAGCAAGGAGATGTAGGGGAGCTTTTCCTCATCGAGCTTGGCGAGCGTGGCAGATACTTTGGCGAGCTGCATTAGGCTGATGGTGCCTTCCATCATGCGCGCACCGCCGGAACAGGAAACGGCGATGAACGGCTGGCGCGTTTCGATGGCGAGTTCGATGCCGCGGGTGACTTTTTCTCCGACGACCGCGCCCATCGAGCCGCCAATGAAGCCGAACTCCATGGCGCAGAGAACAACGGGCCGGCCGTTGAGCTGGCCTTCGGCAGTGATGATGGCGTCGTTCATGCCGAGCTTTTTCTTGGCTTCCCGGAGGCGGGTGGCGTAAGGCTTGGTGTCCACGAACTTGAGCGGGTCGGTGGAGGTCATGCTCGCGTCGTGTTCGGTCCAGCGGCCGTCGAGGAGCATCGCGAGGCGCTGCTTGGCGTTCATTCTGAAGTGAAACTGGCACTTGGGGCAGACGAAGAGATTCGCTTCGAGGTCCTTGCGGAAGACGATGGTGCGGCAGGATTCGCACTTCACCCAAAGGCCCTCGGTACGCACGCGGCGCTCTTCGGGCGGGGTCGTTTGCTCGATCGATTTTTTGTCGCGCTTGAACCAGGCCATAGGAGAAGTTGACAGTCGAAAGTTTAAAGTTGAAAGCCGACGAGCCCTAAATTGGCAGCCAAGACGCGGCGCTTGAGATCCTTCGGCGAACCTCGTCGGTTCGCCTCAGGATGACAGCGTGCGGAGCCTGCAACCAAGACTAATAGTCGATCCCCCGTTGAGCCAGTATACCCTTGGTGTAGGGGTGTTTCACCTCGCGCATTTCCGTGACGAGGTCGGCGAGCTCGACAAGCTGGGGATGGGCGTTGCGGCCGGTGCAGATGACGTGGACGCGCTCGGGGCGGTCTTTTAGAGCTGCAACAACTTCGTCGGCGTCGAGCATTTTGTAGCTGATGGTGTAGTTGATTTCGTCGAGGACGACGAGGTCGTATTTGCCGCTGTAAATGGCGTCGCGGCCCGCCTGCCAGCATTCCTGCGCCAGCTTAATGTCTTCAGGATCGGTTTCGGCTCCCCCGATCTTTACGAAGCCGCGGCCCATGGGACGGATTTCAAACTTGTCGTCGCCCAGCATCTTGGCGGCGTCGAGCTCACCGTAGTGCCACGAGCCCTTGATGAACTGGACCATTAGAACGCGCAAGCCTTGTCCGACGGCGCGAAACGCGGTCCCCAGGGCGCAGGTCGTCTTGCCCTTGCCCGGGCCGGTGTAAACGATGAGGAGTCCTTTTTCTTCGGGCATGTGCTTCGTCTCTGCGCGCTGCTTCCAAGTGCGGCGAAAAGACTAGAGTCTGCGGATTCGGGTGGCAAAGGTCAAGTTGGAGGGAGTGCTTCTTGCCATTGTTGGAGGGAAGACGTTACGCGAGTTGGAGGCGTTTGACGAATTCGTTGACGATGGCGGTGATGCGCTCTTGCGCCATCGGAGGAAGGGGCGCGCCTGGCTTGGCATGCGGATCTTGGAGAACGATCCACAAGCCGGGCCGGTAGGACTCGTCATCGCCGGGGCAAATGGCGCCGCTGAGTTGAGTGAGTTCGAGGGGCGGTGGCACCGAATGCGTGAAATCGAGGTTGGCGTTTTCCGGCGAGTCCTGCTGGAACGGCGGATGAGCGAGGAGATCCATCAGGACGCCACGAGCGTCATCGACCAGGTCGCGGAAGCCCTGCGAGGCGAGGACGGCGTCGACGTCGCGGGGCGTGGGCTGCTCGAGTTGGTGCAGGTCGTAATCGGGGAGAGGATTTTCGAGAGGGATTTCGATTGTGGCGCTGGGCCGATTTGCGTCGGGAGAAATGTGGATGGACATGGTCTTTATGGTTTTACACTACGCGCGCTATTTCGGGTAGGGGCTGCCGGAGAGGATAGCGAAGGCGCGATAGATCTGTTCGGCGAGCATGACGCGGGCTAGCTCGTGGGAGAAAGTCATCGCGCTGAGAGAAAGCTTTTGGTGGGCGCGCTGGCGGAGAGCTTCGGGGAAGCCGTCGGCGTCGCCGCAAAGAAAGATGAGTTCGCGGACGCCGCGGTCGCGGAGTTCCCCAAGCCACTTGGCGAGGGTGTTCGAATCAAGATTTTTTTCGGCAGCGTCGAGAAGGACCACGGTGGCGGCGCGGTCTGCGTCGAGTTTCTTGATGGCGGCTTCGCCGTCGCGGACTTCGGTGATTTCGACAGGACAAGAGCGGCCGATGCGCTTAGCATAGTCCTCGAGGACGGTACGCATTTCGGGACGGCGTGTTTTGCCGAGCATCAGTAGGCGAATTTTCATGAGAGTTTTATCTCACCCGAAGAGAGATCCCTCGTCGCTTCGCTCCTCGGGATGACCCCGACCCGGTCGGGGTCACTTCAGCCCATACTTCTTGCGCTTTTCGAGGAGCGTCTTGCGGCTGATGCCGAGAGCTTCGGCGGAGCGGCTGATCTGGTAGTGCGTGGCTTCGAGGGTGGCGGTGATGACTTCGCGTTCGACTTCTTCGAGCGAGCGCAAGCTGGAAATGGAGCCAACCGCGCCAGGAGCGGCAGCGCGAACACTTTCCGGAAAATTTTCGGGTTCGAGGATATCTTTGCCGGCCATGGGCTCGGAGCGGGCACCCTGCGAAAAGACCACCGCTCGCTCGAGGGCGTTGCGAAGCTCGCGGATGTTGCCGGGCCAGGAGTAAGCACTCAGCATGCGGCGCGAGGCGTCGCTCAATCGCGCATGGGCGCGGCCATGGATTGCACGAAGCGTCACGAGGAGATGGTCGGCGAGAAGTAAAATGTCCGTGCGGCGCTCGCGGAGCGGCGGAACCGTGAGCATCAGGACATTCAACCGGAAATAAAGATCCTCGCGGAAGCTGCCCGCCTTTACGGCGGCGGGAAGATCGACGTTGGTGAGGGCAATGAGGCGCGCTTCGATACGCAGAGTCTCGGTTCCGCCGAGGCGTTCGAACGTGCGTTCCTGCAAGACGCGCAGGAGTTTGCCCTGCGCCGCAGTGGAGAGGGCGGCCACCTCGTCGAGGACAATCGTGCCGTTGCCGCCGAGTTCGAAGCGGCCGAGTTTGCGCTCGACGGCGCCGGTAAAAGCACCGCGCTCGTGGCCGAAGAGTTCGCTCTCGACGAGATGAGGAGGGAGGCTGGCGCAATCGATCTTCAAATAGGGCGCATCGCGACGCGGACCGAGTTCGTGAACCAGCCGCGCAAGGTGATCCTTGCCGGTACCGCTTTCTCCGGTGATTAATAAGGTAGTGGGAGCGACGGCGACCTTTTCGGCAAGTTCGAAGAGACGAAGCGCTGCAGGATCTTCGGCGATCCACGGCAATCGTTCCGTGGTCATGGTTATGAGCGGCCGCCGAGCGGACGAGTGGAAACCGCTTCGTCCGAAAATGGTTCGTGCCCGAAAGATGAATTGGACATCTTCCGGCCGGAGGATGGACCTTCCGGCTCGTCGGGAATTTCCAGTTTAGGCGAGGAGCGCCAGAGACGCTCGAGATCGTAGTAGCGGCGGGCCTGCTCGCCAAAAACGTGGACAACGAAGCCGCCGAAATCGAGCAAAGCCCATTCGGCGGAACGCTGACCCTCGCGATGCTCGGGCGAACGGCCCAGCTTCTTGTAAAGCTGTTCTTCGACTTCGGTGCAGATGGCCTGCACCTGCGGCGTGCTGAAACCCGTACAGATGACGAAATATTCCGTGAACGCACCAATGCCGCTCAGGTCGAGAACGGTAATACCCGCGGCTTTCTTGTTTTTAGCAGCCTCGACAGCGAGGCGCACACCCTGTGGCAAGGATTCTAATTTCACCGGTATAGGCCTTGTTTGAGAATGTATTCCTCGACGCGCGCCGAAACAAGTCCATGAATGGCCTGCCCGCGGTTGGCGCGGCGGCGGATGTCGGTGGCGGAAACCTCGTTCGAAACGTTTTCGAGAAGATAGACCGTGGTGCGCTGAAGGTGCGCGACAACCTGCGAAGGATGCCCGTTTTCGGCTTCTTTCCTGGCATCAGGCCGCGCCATCAGGTCGGGTGGAATGACGAGGCGCAGCGCTTCGGGGCGGATGCCGGGACGGTTGGCGATGATGAAATCGCAGAGACCGAGGAGCGATTCGTATTCCTTCCACATGGGAATGTCGAGAAAAGCGTCGGCGCCGATCATGAAAAAAATGCGGTCACCGTGTCCGTGATAGACGTGACGAAAGTAGCGCACGGTGTCCACGGAATAGTGGAGCTGCGTGCCGCTGAAGTCTTCCCCGGCTTCGGCGAGCGATGGCACAAAGTGCGGGTGCTCGGTGCAGGCCAGTGCGACCATGGCAAAACGATGCGGGAACGGAGCGAGGTGCTGCTTGAGTTTGTGGGGCGGCCGGCTGGCGGGAATGAAATGGAACTCATCGAAATTGAAACGGCGATCGGCAGCTCGGGCGACCGATAAATGGCCGTTGTGAATGGGATCGAAAGAACCGCCAAAGAGCGCGATGCGGCGAGGATGGTGTTTAGCTGCGGTACGGTGCGCCTGCGCTATGGTCAATGCGCCTCCCCAGAGGGCGTGGCCGGGCCAAACAGGGTTGCAACCGGCAATAACAGAAGCGATTTTCTCATGAATCCTTGAGGGGCGCGGGCAACGAATCGCGCCCTGACGCGTTTTCGTCATTTCCCGGCGAGGTGTGCGGCAAGTCCAGCGAAGAATCGTGAGCCGCCCGAGGAATCTTGTCCAAAGCATCCGCAATGGAACGAACGAGGTCTTTCACACCGTCGCCTGCAACAGCAGAAATGGAGTGGAATTCGAGGCCGCGCCGTTTGCAAAAATCGCGCAGCGCTTCGAGCCGAGTGCGATCCGTGGTGGCGTCGAGCTTGGTGGCCACGACGATCATCGGTTTTTCCGTCAAGGATTCGCTGAAGGCCGCAAGCTCGCCGTTGATGACTTCGAAAGAATGGACGGGGTCATCGGCGTTCGAATCGCTGGTGTCGATCAGATGAACAAGAAGCCGCGTGCGTTCGACGTGGCGGAGAAAGCGGATGCCGAGGCCGGCGCCTTCGTGAGCGCCTTCGATGAGGCCGGGGAGATCGGCGACGACAAAGGTGCGGCCGAGTTCCGTGCCGTGACCACCGGTGCCGCCATCGGCGTTGACAACGCCGAGATTGGGCTCGAGCGTAGTGAATGGATAGTCGGCTATTTTCGGGCGCGCGGCCGAAATGACGGAAATCAAAGTGGATTTGCCCACATTGGGGAAGCCCACGAGTCCGACATCAGCAAGGAGTTTTAGTTCGAGGCGAAGGTGACGCTCTTCCCCAGGGAAGCCATCTTCATGCTCGCGTGGGGCTTGATGCCACGGTTTGGCGAAGTGCTGATTGCCGCGTCCGCCACGTCCCCCATGAACGATCAGGACGCGCTGTCCAGGAGTCGCGAGATCGGCGATGGTTTCACCGCTCTCCGCGTCGAAAGCGAGCGTGCCGACGGGAACCTGCAGGATCATGTCCTCGCCGGAATAACCCGTGCAGTTGGAGCCTTCGCCGTGGCGGCCGCGATCGGCCTTGAATTCGCGGTTGTAGCGGTAGCGTAGCAGCGTGTTGTCGTTCAGATTGGCTTCGAGATAGATGCTCCCGCCGTTGCCGCCATCCCCGCCGGAGGGGCCTCCGCGCGGCACGTATTTCTCGCGGCGGAAGGCCACACAGCCGTTGCCGCCGTCGCCGGCCTTCACAAGTATTTTGGCTTCATCAACAAACACGAAAGAACTCCAAGAAAGTGGACCGCTATGCGGCCACCCGTGAAAAAGATAACATAAGCGAACTACCGAAACGCGAACTGCCGAAACGGAGGCCGTACACTGATGCCCCGCGCGCTCAAACGTCTTGCCCTGGTACTTTTCATCTTCGTCGCGGTGGCGGCTGCCGCATTCTACGTGCTCTACTTCCGGCGAGCGCCCCTTCCGGCTGCGGCGCCGCATGCACGCGTTGCGCCGGTGATTTCCGCGATTCCCGGCCTCGCCGCCTGCTGGGTCGAGACGGGAAAAACGTTCAGCAACTTCTCGTTTGGCTCGACCGCCGGGAGCATTCTGGTAAAGCATCCCGCGGGCGACTTGCTGATCGATGCGGGCAACTCGAGCCACTTCGACGAGGAGGTCGGCGTCTACCCGTTCTGGATGCGGCTCAAACTCAAATCCCTTGCCGGGCAGTTGAACCCGAAAGTTCCGCTGCCGGATCTGCTGCGGCGCATCGGTGAAGATCCCTCGAAGCTGCGCTGGGCGATCCTTTCGCACGTACATTTGGACCACGCCGGCGGCTTGATGGACCTGCCACGAATGCCGGTTCTGCTGACGCGCGAAGAGCTGCAATTTGCAAACGATTCCAAAGTGCAGGCCAGAGGATTCACGATTGCCGCGCACACCCAGAAGTTCCCGGCAATCGACGCGCCCACTTTGAAATTCGATCCGACGCCTTATGAAACGTTCGACGAGAGCGCCGACCTCTACAAAGACGGCTCGGTGGTCGTCGTGCCTCTCCGCGGACATACGCCCGGGAGCACAGGCATCTTCGTGAACCTGTCACCGGCGCGACGCTTCTTTTACGTCGGCGACGCTGTTGACGACGAGCGCGGTTTCAAAGAGCGCGTCGGCAAGTCGCTCATCCTGCGCGATAGCGACAACGATATGGCTCTCGCAGATCAGATCACCGGCCGCCTCAGCGAACTGCACGAAAAAGTGCCGGGGCTCGCGATCATTCCC
>JBGQGH010000082.1:0-13262 GCA_041497315.1 Terriglobia bacterium
GAACGAAACACCAGAACCGGAACAGCGCCTCTGGACGGCTGTGATTGCCCGCACGGTGGAGGAATGGGTTTCTGGGCCCAAGCGCCTGCAGCAGTTGGCCGAAGACTTTTTGTTCAACAACGAAGACGATTTCAAGACCGTCTGCGCGTCGGCGGGACTGGATCCCGCGCGCTTCCGCGGCAAGCTGGCGAAGCTGAAGAGCCAGCGGCTGGCCGTTCAGCACGGCTCAGTAAACTAATCTTGACGGCCGGCGGCCCGAATCGGGCCTGTACGCCGGCCCCGATCTTCTGACTCAACGCTCTCCTTACAGCCCTCCTCACCCCATCTGCCGGAGTTGCTCGACCGACCCGAGCGGCTCCGGCAGAGCTGCATTTATGTCATGATACGCGCCGCGCGTGGTCCTAATCTCGCGCGATTTGCAGAACATCCTGCTGGAAAGTCCTGATCCGAGATGAGTTCGCAAGCCTTGTCGAAAGCAGTCATCCTGGCCCGCGGCCTGGGCAAGAGGATGCGCCGCGCTGATGAAAGCGTGCGCCTGGACGACAAAGAATCGCGCGCCGCGGACGCGGGCGTAAAGGCGCTCATCCCCACCGGCGGCCGGCCCTTTCTCGATTACGTTTTGAGCGGGCTTGCGGACGCGGGCTTCCAGGACATTTGTCTGATCATCGGCCCGGAGCACGGCGAACTCCGGGCCTACTACGAACGGCTTCCTCTGACGCGTCTGCGGATCAGCTTTGCCATTCAGGAAAAAGCCCTGGGCACCGCCGACGCCGTCCTGGCCGCGGAAAAGTTTGTTGCCGGCGATTCGTTTTTGGTGCTCAATTCCGACAACTATTATCCCGTCGAGACATTCCGGAAATTGCGCGAGCTGGGAGAGCCCGCGCTGGCCGCATTCGAACGCGCCGCGCTGGTCCGCGAAAGCAACGTCGAGGAAGAGCGCTTGCGGCAGTATTCGATCGTGGAGATAAACGCGCAAGGTTATCTCACCCGCATCATTGAAAAGCCCGACGAAAAAACGATTGCGGCCCACGGCGAGAATGCTCCCATTGGGATGAATTGCTGGCTCTTCCGCGCCTCGATCTTTCGCGCCTGCCGAAAAGTTTGTCCTTCCTCGCGAGGCGAACTGGAACTTCCTGAGGCCGTGCAACTCGCCGTCGCCTTTTACGGCGAGCGGATTCGCGTCCTCACCTTCCGCGGCGGCGTTCTGGATCTTAGTTCCCGGTCGGACATTGCCGAGGTGGCGAAACGCTTGAAGACAATTTCAGTGAATTTGTAATCGAGCGTGCCTTCCGCCCATAGGGAAGGGAATTGCTCTCAAAGGAGCCGAACGACAACATGACCTTCACCTCTCACTCATTCGCGAAGTCCAAAACCCTCGGGGTCTGCTGCTTGATTGTAGTCCTTGGTGCTGCGGGAATCGTTCACGCGGAAACGCCGCGGGAAAAGGCCTGGGCCGTCTTGCAAGACGGTCTGAAGAACGAGCACGCCGCGCAGCGCGCCACTGCTGTCCGCATCCTTGGCCTTCTGCCGGGAAATCTCAAAGCCCTGGACCTGGCCACGCAGGCCCTGAAGGACGAAAAAGATGAGGTACGCGCCTCGGCGGCTTACGCGCTTGGCAGCATGGGCGCAAAATCAGCGATCCCGAAACTCCGCGAGGCCTTGAACGACAAAGAGACGCTCGTCGTTCTGACTGCGGCGCAAGCCCTTCTGAGCCTGGGAGACAAGGCGGGCTACGAGGTCTACTACGCCATCCTCACCGGAGAGAGAAAAAGCAAGCCGGGGCTCATCGCCGGTCAGGAGAAGACGCTGAAGGATCCGAAAAAAATGGCCGAGTTCGGATTCGAACAGGGAATCGGCTTCATCCCGTTCGCCGGGCTGGGGTGGGGCGCTGTGAAGGCGCTCACCAAGGATGACGTTTCGCCCGTGCGCGCGGCAGCCGCCAAGGTTCTAGCCAACGATCCCGATCCCCGCAGCGGCGAAGCACTGGCTGAAGCGGCCGAAGATAAGAGCTGGACCGTGCGCGTGGCCGCGCTCGAAGCGATCGCGAAACGCGGCGATCGTTCGTTGATCCCGAAGATCACGGCGGCGCTCGACGACGACAAGGATGCCGTCCGTTACGCCGCCGCAGCGGCAGTATTGCGACTCTCCTCCACGCGCAAGTTGAATTGAAGCCTGTTGTCGCAACCGCAGACCAAGAAACTCCCGGGGAGCCAGTCCGCCGGGTGATTTGAGTGCGGGAACCTCAGCCGCGCACGGTGAGCACCGGGCCGTGCGCCGCGCACACCACGCGATACGACGTGCTTGGCGGCAGGTGGCCTGGAAACGTCGCCGACTTTCGCACGCCCATCACGATCAGGTCCGCCTGGCGGTCGGCCGCAAACTTGAGAATGGTATCGGCCGCCTCGCCAAATTCCACCACGTACTCCGGGTCGCACCACAGGCCCGCCTCCGCGGGCACGAACTCCTCCAGCAAGCGCGTGAAGTAGGTTCGCAACATCGCCGCGTTCGGCTGGGACGCCTGGCTGGCCTCCTCTACCGCATGGAGTAGCGTCAGCCGCGCGCGGTGCTCCTGCGCCAGCGAGAGCGCATAAGCCGCCGCTTTCCCGGAGTTCGGCGAGAAGTCCGTAGCGTAAAGAATGTTGCGGAAGCCCACCTCGGCCGCAACTTCTCGCGGCACGTGTGGGCCCACGGTCAGCACTGGGCATTCGGCCAGGCGATACACTTCTTCCGCGACGGAGCCCAGCAGCAGCTTGCGCACACCTGTGCGTCCATGAGTCCCGGCGACGATCAGGTCCACTTCGTTGTTCTGGATCATCCCGGATAGCACCGGCCAGAAGTCTCCCTCGCCGATGAGGACTTGATGCGGAATGCCGCGAAGCCGCCCGGAGATGAGCACCTCGCTCATCTGCCGCTCGGCGTAGAGGCGCGTCTGCTCCAGCGCCGCGGTGATGGCCATCGGCGGGACCACCTCATACGCTTCCGGCCGGATGACGTGCGCCAGGTAGAGTTGGGAATCGTAGCGGCGGGCGATCGCTGCGGCGTAATTCAACGCGGCGTCCGATGAGAACGAGAAGTCCGTCGCGCAGAGGATATTCCGCAGCCGGATCATCGATTTCGAATCCACGAGCATCATCGGGATGCCTTCCCGGGCGCGGATTCGCAAGAGCGCGCCGGATTCACTTCACTCCGGCCAGCTCCTGCAGCTTGTGCCAGTTCTCCAGGCGGTCGAATTGTGCGCGCTGGAGGAACTCATCGGCTCGGCCTTCGGCGTCGAAGTGGCGAGCGAAGCGCCCTTCGGTTCGCGCGAAGCTGATGAAGTCAACGGGTTGATTGGTTTTCGGATCGAGATACCAATCTTCTTTCGCGGCTGGGTTCCCGGCCAGGCTCAGTTGCTCGCGGATGCGCTCGCCCTTCCGCGGATCGTAAACCATCAGCGGGAAGGTACGCGATTCCACCGCCAGCTTGGCCTGGATCGCTGAATGGTCGTCGGCAATCCCGTGCTCCGGCATACAGCTCGCATAGCAGATCACCACCGCCGGGCCTGGGAATTCGTTCGCGGCCAGAACGCTCTTGTAGAAATGGTTTAGATGCGCGGCAGTAGTCTGCGCCACGAACACGTGCGGGTGCATCATGGCGATTTGCGCAAGTTCCTTTCGCATCTCGCGCTTGCCCGGCTGTGCGCTCGCGCCCGCGCCCATCTTCGCGTCCTGGCCCGTAAATGTGGCGGTGGAGGCCTGGCCCCCAGTGTTGGAGTAAACCTGCGTATCGAGAACAAGAACTTTGATATCGAGCCCCGACATCAGCAGCCGCGAGAGCGACTGGAAACCGATGTCGTACATCGCGCCGTCGCCGCCCATCACCCACAGGCGCCGTCGCGTGTGCCCTTCCTGATTCCACCGTAGGCGAATGCCCATGGCGTCCGCGGGCGCATTTTCGAAAAGGGAATTGGTCCACGGCACCGCGAACGGGTTGTAGGGATACGTGGAGCCGAAAACCGTGTTGCAGCCCGTCGCTGCCACCACGCCGATTTGATCTGCGCCATACGTGAATCCCGTCGCTGCCAGCATCAACCGAACCGCGGTGGCTTCGCCGCAGCCCATACACGACCCCGCGCCGCCCGCGAAAAGCTGCGACCGACCGGCCAGCATCATGTCCCCGAGCGATTTTTCATTCAGGTAGCGCGCAGGTGTTTCCGGCAAGTGCTGGAAAAGGTCCATCCCCAGGTCGTAGTCCCACAGATCGATGTCGGCCTTCCCCACCATCTTGAGCGCGTTGTGTGAGCCGCACACCTCCACGCATTCTCCGCAGCCCTTGCACTTTTCCGGATCGATGAAAAGCCCGAAGAAGCCGCCCGCCTCGCCTTTTTTCTCAAACAGGTCGTGATACTTGTTTGTGACTGCAAAGTTCGCCCGAAGTTTCTCGCGCACTTCCGGCCGCTCAATGCCGGCCAGCCTTCCCTCCAGCACGGACTTCTCCACCACCTTTGCGACAATCGCCGTGTCCGGGCACTCATTCACGCAATCCATGCAGCCCACGCACGCCGCCGCGGAAAACGCAGGGATCTCCGTGGACAGATTGCGAAAACTTCGCCGGATCGCGCTCATCGGCGGCATCAGGCTCCGTGCGACGTACTCATCCGCCTCCAGGTCCGCCTCGCGCCCGCGCGCGTAGTTGCCGATCACGTGGTCGCAAAAGTTCGCCTGAACCGGTCCCATTGCCGACGGCACTGCGCGCAATATCGGCCGCGGCTTCTTGCCCTTCGGCGCTTCGTCTTCAGCGGGCGGCACGATCTCCTGCACCTCGGTAAATCCCCGCCGCGCCGCCTTCAGGTTGTCCGCCACCACGCGCTCGCCGCGCTTGCCGAAGAATTTTGTGAGTGTCTTCTGGAGCGTTTGGAAGAGCTGTTCCTCGCCCAGACCCGCTCGCTCATGGAAGGGTGTCAGTCGCAGGAACGCGCCCAACAGCACGATCCCCTGCATGCGGATTTGCAAATCCGCGCGGCTGGCCGATTCCCGCGCGATGCTCAGCGCATCCAGGGCAAAGACGCGCAGTTTCCGCTCGCGGATTGTCTTCCGCGCCGCCACCGGCAACGCCTGCCAGATCTGCTCCGTCGGCAAGCTCGACTGCAGGTAAATCGTTCCGCCGCGCCGTAATCCTTCGAGCGGGTCGCCGCTGCCGAACGCATTCGCATCCTGAATCGCCACGAAGTCCACTACGCTCAGTTCCGCATGCAGCCGGATATGTTCCGGCGCGAGCGTTAGATAGTAGTTCGTCCGCAGGCCTTTTTTCTCCGAGCCGTACTTGGGAAATGCTTGCGCGCGAAGTCCGAAGAGGTCCGCGGCCACCGACGCGATTACTTTGTTGGTGGTCACCGAGCCGAACCCGCCCACCGAGTGTCCGCGCATCGAGAATGCATTCGCCGGCCGTACGTCGGGGTCGTGGTGCAGTTCCAGTTCGTCCTTGTGCTTCACGCCAAGCACGAAGAATCGCTTGCCCTCGGGACGGATCATGTTTTCAACTGCAGCGACGAAGTGTCCCGGCCGGACGTCGCGCCCGCCGAGCCCCGCCACGCCCGAATACACGTCCGGCATCCAGTCGGACTCCGGCCCATGCGTGCCCATGATGCCGTCGGCCAGCGCCGCTTTCACTTCCACAGTCAGCGGGTTCGATTCGGCCAGCGGCACATCCGCGCGCTCGATCACCGCCACAGCGCGGCACCGTCGCAAGAGTTGCGCAAGTTCGCGGGAAGGGAAGGGCCGGAAGCTCGTGACGTGCACCACGCCGACTTTCACTCCGCGCTTACGCAGGAAGTCCACCGTTGCTTCGGCGGTTTCCATCATCGATCCGAAGCCCACAATCGCGTATTCCGCGTCTTCCATACGATAAGGTCGCAGCAAATCGTAGCTGCGCCCCGTCAGGTTGCCGAACTCCTGCATCGCGCGCGTCAGCGCCGGCATCACGCGGTCGTAGAAATGCCGCTGCGCCACCTTGCCCTTCATATAGCTGTCCTGGTTCTGCACCGTGCCGCTCTGCAGCGGCTTCAACGGATCGAAGAGGGCGCGAATCCGCTCCGCCGGCGCGCCCACGAAGTCGCGCATGAACTCCGGCTCCGGCAGCAGGATCGTCTCCAGCGTGTGCGTGGTCAGGAAACCGTCCTGCACGTTGAAAAACGGCGTCTCCGATTCCTCCGCCGCGCGCCGCGCGATCAGTGCCAGGTCCCCCGCTTCCTGCGCGTTGCGCGCGAACAGCATTCCCCAACCTGTGTCCGCCACGCCCATCACGTCGTCGTGCCCGCAGTGCACGTTCAGCGAATGTGAAGTCAGCGCGCGCGCGCCAATGTGGAAGACTACCGGCAGACGCTTGCCCGCGATCACGTAGAGCACTTCCTTCATCAGGATTAGTCCCTGTCCCGACGTGAAATTCGTGACGCGGCCGCCCGCCAGCGCGTAGCCTTCGCACGCCGAAGCCGAGCTGTGCTCGGACTCCGGCTCCAGGAACCCCAGCGGCTCTCCCCAAAGGTTTTTCTTCCCGTTGGCGTACTCGGCCGCGAAGCCATCGCCCATCGGCGTCGAAGGCGTAATGGGATAGGCACACGCCGCCTGCGAAATTTGCGACTCCACCCAGACCACCGCGCCGGAGCCGTCCGTCGTGGCCGCGATTCCAGGGTAGAGCGGCGGAGCCGTCTCCAGCGCTACACCATTCTGCGTCGCGTCTTCCGTTTTCACGGCGCTACCCTGCGCGCTCTTGTTCTTTGCAGCCTGCTCCGTAGTTTCCGATGTGATAGGCACAGTCTCTTACCCCCTCGCTTCCAGAGGTGCACCTGCGCTTCCATAGCGTGCCGTGGTACGCCGCTGATTTCACAAGGGTTGTGCTGCGCCGCACAACGGAATCGTGCCACTTTGCGTCACCTCGCGCAGGCTCGTGCGCCAGCCGCCTCAGATTCGCTCCTGCTGAAGAACTCTCTCCGCCGATAAGTCGCGCTCTTCCAAAGGTTTGCGCTCCCTCTCCGAACTCCTCCCCTGGCAGAGCAAGTGCTCTCTCTCATTGCATGGAGGGGGGCATGGCCACATCCGCTTCGGCAATTTACAGAGACTCCGCGGGCATCCACAACGACCATCTTTTCCTGGCGCGCCTCCTGGACAAGTTCGAGGCGTCGTTCAGCCGGCTTTCTCACGGCCTCGATCCCGCCGGCGAGCGCACCGAACTCCAGACTCTCGCGCGACTCGCTCGCCTCTTGAACGACGAGCTTCCGCAGCACTGCCGCCGCGAGGAGGAATCACTCTTCGCGAGCGTGTCCGCCGTAAGTGAAGAGCTTGCCGAATTCTGCGCGGAGATGAAGCGCGAGCACCGCGAGTCCATGCAACTTCTGGACGACTTCCGTGTGCTCCTCGAAGAAACCGAATCAGCCGGGAATCCGGCCGCGGCGCTCCCTCATCTAATTGAACGGGGCTTGGAAATTTCTTGCAGCCTGCGCGCGCACGTGGCGCGCGAAGAAAGCGAACTCAGCGGGTTTCTCTGATGTCTGCGTTGGTTGAACCAATGTCGGTCGAAACAATCCGGTGTGAGTCGGGGGCCGATTTCGAACTGCGGCGCTTGTCCCCGGCCGATCGCGAAGCCCTCATCGCCATGTACGAGAGCTTTGAGCCCAAGCGGGCCTGCCTCGGCCTGCCGCCGGCCAAGGCGCCGGAGCGCTGGCTCGATGGCCTCGCCCAATTCCCAAACTTCATCGTGCTCGATGGCGCCCGGATCGCCGCCCACGCCGTGCTCTGCGCCGAGGGCCGCTCGGCCGAAATCGCCGTCTTCGTGCAACAGGACTACCGCGGGCGCGGCTTCGGCAAGCGCCTCCTCTGCGCCCTGATCGAAACCGCGCGGGCCATGGGGCTGCGCCGCGTCTGGGGCGTCACGGACTTAGACAACGTGCCTATGCTCCGCTTGGCGCGCTCGCTTGGTTTCGTCTCTGGCACCGACCCCCGCGAGTTCTGTCTGGAGCTCGAGTCCGCCGCGACTCTCGCTCCGAAGATTGCTCCCGCCGCATAAGCTTTCCTTCCCTCTGTTCTTCGTAATTCGGTTTACCAACTACCTCTACCGGCGGCCTTGAGAGCGTCACGGTTTTGCGCTATTTCGGTTGGGTGGCAGCGGCCAGCCGCGCGACGGCCAACATGGCATTCCGCAACTCCCGCGACAGGTTTGGGTCGAAATGTTCTGGCTGCACATTGAGAATACGAACCGTCTTCAGATCAACGGCCACGCGGCGGCGAAAACGGCCTTTCGACACTTCGATGATGAACGGCCCCCCGGCGGTTTGGGGTGCGAAAACGCGGAAATCGATGTCCGGCAAATCGCCCGATTGGAGCTTTATTTTCCGTGCCAGACTCTCCAGTCGAGAAAGAATGACCTTCCCCCTGATGTTCGCTACGCCGCCTTCATGCTCAGGTTGCTGTGACACAGCGGTCTCTCCTATCTCTCGGACCCGCCTGAGGGCTAGGGGGAGGCGGTCGCGTATCCGCTAGCCTGTCAGTCTTGGCCTCGATCGGGGCAGCGGTCTCGACGTACCATCGTTCTGGCCATTGCGCGGACGCCTCGTCAGTTCACGTCGCTCTGCCTAGAGGAAGTCTACCGCAGAATCGCACCAGGGAGTCACGCGCGGACGGAACTCCCACCACTTGTAGGGGCGCTGCTCGCTGCGCCCGTCTTCACTTCGTGGCCTATTTGAAAACTAGGTGCGCCACCCTCCCCTCGACCGGGTCAGGCCGCCGCCCGCGCCCCTTGCCACTCTCGCCGCGAGAGGAAGCCCCCCAGGATGCCGAACAGAACGAGCGTGGCTCCCGTTAGCCAGCCCCCCATGCTGAACGTGTCGTGCAGGTAGAGACCATGCCCCCCGACCGTGAGCGTCGATCCCAGCCCGAGCAGGATGCCGCCCCCGACCATCAGGCCGCCCAGCACGGCGAAGTGCCTCATGCCGTAGAGAAACATGAACGGCAGGTAGTGGCCTCCGACCGCGATCATGCAGGCGGGATAGAACCAGTTCAGGCGATAAAGGGTCGCCGCTGCAACCAACGGGAGCGGAATCGTGAACGCGATCTGCATCGCGAGTTGGCGCAGGGGATTGTTCGCGCGCAGCGTCGCCGGTCGGCCCATCGCGCGCAGCACGAGTTGTGTCACTGGAAAGATCAGAGCGCCGCCCACGATCAAGACCACGATGGCGCGGCCCGGTGAGACCCACGTGCCGATCGCAGCCGAGAGCAGCCACAACACCCCAGTCACCAGCTGGCCGACCAGCCCGCCCATAAAAACGGATCGAACTTCGAGTTGAGCTTCTTCGACGGTCATCCCATACCTCCCGTTCTTAGTGTTCCTCGTTTCTCTTGAATAATCCGGGTTCATGTCTTGGCCCAAATGCCGGATCCGAACAGCCTCCGATTCGACGGCGGCCCCCTGAAAGTGCTCCGGCAATTTCGATTCGTGGCGCGGCATCCCGGTGAGACTACACCAAAGACCCGGGTGCCTGGTGCTCCACGTGTCGCCCTCACCCGTGAGGAACTTCTCCCCCGACACGTCGCTTTGGCTCGCCTAGGGGATTGCCCACCGCAGGCAGGTGGACCTCGTGTCCGCCATTCTGGCTTGACTGTAAGTCTAGATGCCTTTATTGTTCGGTTACTGATCGCCTGCATTAGTCTGACTGCCGGAAGGAGCTACGCAATGCGCAAATTCCTCACAATATCCGGACTGCTCTTCTTGTCTGCGATCCTCTCGCCGCGAGCCCAGGGCACTGGCCCGCAGAATCAGCAAGAGAAGTTCAAGATCCCTCCCGAACTCGCCGTCTCGCCTGACGATGTCAAGGCAGCCGAAGAAGCTCTCAAGAAGAATCCCGACGACCTCACTGCTCGCGCGAAACTCCTCCGTTATTACGGCCTGTCAATGCTTTCCTCCAGGTCGTCGGACCTCCTGGAAAAGCGCTGCCAACAAATCTTCTGGCTCATCGAACACCATCCCGAATCTGAGCTCGCGGGTTCAGGGGAAGCAGACATCGTTCCGGGCTACTCTGGAAGCTTCGAAGACTACCAACATGGCAAGCAGCTCTGGCTCCAGCAGGTTGAGAAGCGGCCAGACAATCTCGCGATCTCGCGCAATGCCTCTCAATTCCTTTTTCTGCAGGATAAGAAACTCAGCCATGAACTTCTCGAGAAAGCCCTGTTTCTTGATCCGGCCGATCCGCGAACATGTGCACTGTTGGCGCATTTGCATGACATGGACGGAATGATGGCAGATTCTGCCGAGGAAAAATTGGCTCTCGCCCAGAAAGCGCTCGCCCTCAGGGAACGTGCCTTGAATAAGGCCACTCGCGAGGAAAGGTTTAATGCTTTGGAAGACCTGGCCACAACCGCTTTCGAGGCAGGCGACATCCCAAAGGCCCAACAGTACGCCACCGAGCTTCTCGAATCTGCGCCGCAGTTCAAGGCCAACTGGAACTATGGCAACGCAATCTTCAAAGGCAATTTCGTCTTGGGGCGTATCGCCCTTCGGCGCGGCGACACTGTCGGTGCAAGAGAGCGCCTCATCGCCGCCGGAAACACACCGGGATCGCCGCAGCTCGATTCCTTCGGCCCCAACATGACCCTCGCCAAGGAATTGCTGGAGAAAGGCGAGCGCGACGCTGTGATCACATTTCTGCAAGCCTGCGGCAAATTTTGGAAAATGGGCGCCGACCAATTGCCGAACTGGATCGCTACGATCAAAGGCGGAGGCATGCCCGACTTTCGCATGCAGTTAATGTATTAGCCCGGTGCGTTCGATGTTGCCAACGGAAAACTGCGGATGCGCCGAATTGGCTTGCCACCGGCCCGGGCTCCAAACCTTGGGAGGGGAAAGCGGCTGCTACGAACGCGAGGGACGCCTAGAACTCCTGCTTCTCTCTCTGTTCGGCCCGCGCGCGCTCTTCTGGAGTCAGATACTTCTCGCGCAGCTCTTTCACCGTCGGCGCGCCATTCCGGTGGAAGAAGATGTCCCCCAGCCGCGCGATCCACGCATCCAGCGCCAGATCCTCATACCGGTAATCGTCCTGCGAGAAACAGAGCCAGTAGTGCGCGTTCCGCGCCGCGTACTCCTCGGGCGAAAGTCCTTCCGCGAAAATCTCCTGCGCCATGCTCACCGACGTGGGGCTGGCCAACGGGCGTTCAACTTCGTTCATCGTTCCCTCGCTTCAACTGCACTCATCCGCTCAGTCTGGGCCAGCTCGCCCTTCAAATCAATGGTACGAATGTCCCAGAATTCTTGCGGAAATTATGTCCCGAGGCGGAATGCGGCGACCACGAAGACCGCGAACACGGCTGCGTACAGCACTTCCGTCCAGCCGAGCCTGCGGATAGGGAAGCGGCGGCCGAGCGCGAACGACAATCCTCCCGCACGTACCAGCGCGGGAGCAAAAGCCAGTCCCAGCGCCCAGCCGCGGGGCGCAAGAGGATTGCCGGAGAAGGGCAGCCCGGGGCCGAGCCAGTAGAGGAGAAAGAGAACTACGCAGAGGTGATAAACGAAGACCGGCCACGCGAACACCAGGCGCTCGCGCAGGCCGTGAAATTCACGATGAGCAAACAGGCCGCGGACGCGATATTTCACATACAGGATTCCGCCGAGATAGAAAATGAGATTCAGCAGCCAAACTTGTAAGCCCGCAGCGCCGCCGAGCGTCTCGCCTGCCGACCGCTCAAAGAACGACCCACGCGCCGCAATCCACGCCGCCGGCGCGGTCAGCGTGAGGAACGCGACGCCGACCAGCTCCGCCAGCAGGCTGCGTTTTTCCTTGCCGTGTTCGCGATGGTCCGCCACCATCCACGTTTGCAACCCATAGAGCGCCGCTCCAACGACCGCTACGCCGATTAGTTCGCGCCGCCCAAAATAAAAAACAAGGGTCGCTGCACTCGCTGCCGCGCAAATCGCCAACGCCAGATGCACCGGCTCGATCATCCGCTCGATGACCGATCGTTGTTTCTCCCCTGTGGTGCGCGACGCTGGGATGTTACTGAGCGATCCCCGAAGCAGGAACAGCGCCAGCGCACACACTCCGCACAGCGCGAGTGACATGTTCCATCGCCCCGCAACCGCGCTCGCGCACAGAAACGGCACCAGAAGAATTCCCCAGGCGCCGTGTTCAGCGGGCCAGCGAAACGTTCTCCACACACCTGTACGCTCGTGCGTCATCTCTTGGGGTCTCAACGGGAGAGAATCCTAAATAGACTCCCCCGGGACGACTGGTTCGTGGATTGCCGCGCCCGTCTTTGAACCCACGCCGGTCGTCCCGGGGAGAGTCGAATGCGTTCCGCCGGACAACTTCTGGTTTCCCAGTTGAGGGGGCATAGTCCGGTCAGAACGCAAGCTCGTTCGCTTCGCCGCCAGAAAATTACAGGGTTTGCCGCTGCCCAGGATCGTGTATGGGGGAACTAACCTGGGGTTTTGTACTTGGATCGCGCTCAGGATATTGGGCAAGTGTTGGGTGGGAATAGCTGAGAGCTCCCGAGCAGCAGCAAGTGTCCCTGTAATACTCGCAGACAGATTCCGGCGATGCGGTGAGAATACTTGGCAGCGGCGGAAGCGGAAAACCAACCGGCTCATCCCAGTCAGGGTTAGGCCGGTCATCTTGGGAGCGGAGGCACCCGTCCGGTTTTCCATCAATCGCCGCTGCCGAACTTTGGGGAGCCGGGTAACTGGAAGATGCTCCACTTGAGGATCCTCGAGCGTGGAGCATCCCCGCCGGGCAATCGGGCCCGCCTGATTGGGCCCATCTGACCTCTCCCGGCGGACTCTTGGGGCCACCTCTGACACAGTTATCCGGCTCCTGACTGAATCTCTAACACCTTTCGTAGGGGCACAAACTGTGCCAAAGCCGCAGATTTAGATGGTTTATAACTGGCTTGCTTTCAGTTGTCAGCAGAGTGGCGCAGGAGCGTGACGGTTCTCCGCCATGGTTTCTGAGCCTTTTACCGCAGCCAGTGAGCCTTTTTCCGAGAAAATCGAGCAAACCTGCGAGATTTCAGCCTAGGCGCAAAATAGCACTGCCCGGCGCGGCATATCGCTCAAAAAATCAGCAGTCCCCTCCAACCTCGGCTTCCATCATCCGATTGAGCCCAGGTATCCGTAATTAGCGTAAGGACTTGTGGCCACGGGGCATCCGGACGCGCTTTGGCAGCACGAGTGCCCTTGTGAGACTCGAGCCCAGGGAGGGGGATCCCCGGTAGTGAATCTGCTTGTCATCGGACTGAGCCATAAGA
>JBGQGH010000083.1:0-12920 GCA_041497315.1 Terriglobia bacterium
CTATTTCCCGTTCACCGAGCCTTCGGCGGAATTCGACGCGAGCTGCCACGTCTGCGAAGGCTCCGGCTGCCGCGTGTGCAAGCAGTCCGGCTGGATCGAGCTGTTCGGCGCGGGGATGGTGGATCCGGCGGTCTATGGCTTCGTGAATTACGACGGCAGAAAGCTTTCCGGCTTCGCGTTCGGCCTCGGCGTGGATCGTCTGGCGATGCTGAAATACGGGGTCAGCGACATCCAGGAATTTTTCCGGAACGATTTGCGGTTTTTGCGGCGATTCTCATGAAGGTGCTCTACAACTGGTTGAAAGAGTTCGTGGACTTCACGGCGCCGGCGCCCGAACTGCGTTCGCGGCTTTCCATGGCCGGGATCGCGGTTGACGCGATTGACGATTCGCCGGCGGGGCCGGTGCTGGACGCGGAAATCACCATCAACCGGCCGGACTGTCTGGGCCACTACGGCATCGCGCGCGAAGTGGCCGCGCTCTACCGCCTGCGGGTGAAAAGTGTCGCGCCGAAAGTGCGCGAAGCCGCGGATAAGGCAGAAAGCGTCGCGCGCGTGGAGATTGAGTGTCCCGAACTCTGCGGACGGTACACAGCGCGCATCCTTCGCGGCGTGAAGGTGCAGCCTTCGCCGGACTGGCTGCGCCAGCGCCTGGAAGCGCTGGGGCAGAATTCGATCAACAACGTGGTGGATGCGACGAACTGCGTCATGCTCGAACTGGGCCAGCCGCTGCACGCGTTCGACCTGGACACGCTGAACGAGAAACGCATCGTGGTGCGGCGCGCCCGCGCGGGCGAAACAATGCGCACGCTGGACGGCGTGGAGCGCGCCCTGACGCCGGACATGTGCATGATTGCGGACGCTTCGCGAGCGGTAGCCATCGGCGGTGTGATGGGCGGCGCGGAAACGGAAATTGGATTTGCCAGCCGCAACCTATTGCTGGAATCGGCGTGGTTTGAGCCGCGCTCGCTGCGAAAAACTTCGAAGGTGTTGGGGCTGCGCACGGAAGCTTCGACGCGGTTCGAACGCGGCGTGGACCCGGAACTGGCCGAGCTGGCTTCGCGGCGCTGCGCGGAATTGATTCAGCAAGTCGCGGGCGGCGAAGTGCTCGCGGGTGTGGTGGATGTTTACCCGGTGCGCCCCGCGCCGCGCAAAGTGGATTTCACGCGCAAGGAATTGCTGCGCGTGATGGGCGCGGACGTGCCCGACAAGGAAATCGAAGCGATTCTCGCTGCGTTGGGCTTCGCGCCGGTGCGCATTGATGCGGTGCGGGGCACGACCGGCTCGCTGATGGCCACGTGGGAATGCACGCTGCCGACCTGGCGGCAGGATGTGACGCGCGAAATCGATTTGGTCGAAGAAGTCGCTCGGCATTTCGGCTTCGACAAGTTTCCTTCGCGCCTGCCTCCGGCGAAGCAGCCCGCGGCGCGTTTGCCGCATGCCGAGGCCGAGGACCGCGTGCGCGAGCGGCTGATCGCGCTTGGCTATAACGAAATTGTCTCTATACCGCACGTGGATCCGGAGTTGGACGCGCTCTTCCGTCCCGAAGCTTCGGGACCGGCGCGCCTCACGAATCCGCTGGCCGAAGACGCTTCCGTCTTGCGCTCGACGGGCGTGATCACCATGGCCGCGACGCTCGAATGGAATTTGAATCGCGGGCAACGCAACGTCCGGCTCTTTGAAATCGGGAAGGCGTATGGCTTGAAGGGCGCGGAGCCAGTCGAGACGCGCGTGCTGACGATTGGCGCGACAGGGCTAGCGCGCGAGAAAGGCGTCTTCGAAACGCCACGCGAGTATTCGTTCGCGGATTTGAAGGGCGACCTCGACCGCGTGGGCGAACTCGCTGGCGGCCTCGCTTGGGAATCCGGCGGGCCGACATGGCTGCACGCAGCGCGGGCCGCAAAAATCGCGCTGGCGCAATCGGATGGCGGCTCCGCGGTGTCGATCGGCCTGGCCGGTCAATTGGCGCGGCGCGCGGCGGAGCGATTCAAGCTGCGGCAGGATGTTTACGTCGCGGAATTGCGCCTGGATCCGCTTTACGCGGGCTTCCGCGCGGCGCGCGCGCGGCGGAGTTATCAGTCACTGAGCCGCTTCCCCGCGGTGGAGCGCGATTTTTCGCTGGTGATTTCGGACGGAACGCGATTCGCGGAGGTGGCGGAGGCGATTCGGTCGGCCGGGATCGCGGAGCTCGCTGGGATCGAGGCTGTGGACCTCTTCCGCGGCGGGCAGATTCCCGCCGGCAAATATTCGTTGCTGGTGCGCGTCACGTTTCAGAGCCACGATGCGACGCTGACCGAAGCGCAGCTTGCGGAATACACGGGGCGCATCATCGCCGCGCTGGAGTCCCGCCTCGGCGCAACTCTTCGCACGGCTTAGTTTCGTTCGGCAGGCGGGGCGAACGAGATTGGCCCTTGTAGCGGAGCGCTGACGGGCGCGAAAATGGGGCACCGGCCGGGGGAGTTGAGAGAGTGACACACCGCGTGAAAGTCGAAATCTTCGGGCAGACCTACCACATCGCGGGCGAATTGGACGAAGCCTACGTGCAAAAGCTCGCGCGCTACGTGGACGAGAAAATGAACGCGGTGGCGCAGGGCGCGCACGTGGTGGATACGGTCAAGGTGGCGGTCCTCGCGGCGCTGGCCATCGCCGACGAATTGCACGCCGAACACCAGGGCCCGGAAGAGACGGAAGAGAATCTGCGGGAGCGCGCCGAGCGCTGCCTGTTGCTGGTCGAGCAAGCCCTAAAACAAACAGCGTGATTCGTGGTTCGTGACTCGTGAGGCAAAACGCCCTGCAGGAGAGCGCAGGAACTTGCTCAGTTGACCTTCTTCGTCCCTCCAGAGCATCCTATGTTTTTCTGAAGCGTAAAGCGTCAGTCCGCGGAGCGGGCGCCTTCGAGGGGCTTAGCGGACTGCCCGTGGTACACGAACAAGTGCACGAAGAACATCAGGATGAGCACGGCGCCAAAGGTGCACACGATGGTCGCTCCGGTGGGCAGATCCAGCAAGACAGACAGATACACGCCGAGAGCGGAGACGAGCGTTCCCATGGTCCAGCCGATGGCCAGGCGCGGCCCGATGCGGTCCGCGAAGAGCATGGCGCCCACTGACGGCACGATCAGGTAGCAGAACACCATCAGCACCCCGGCGATGGCCACGGACCGCGTTACCACGAACCCAAAGGATGCATAGAAGAGAAAATCCCAGAAGCGGACGGAGAGCCCTTTGGCTTCAGCGGCCTTCGGGTCCGTGGAGATCAATAGAAAATTCTTGCGAAAGATGTAATGAAAGAGCCCGATGACAGCATAGAGCACTGCCGTGCGCCAAACTACTTCCCGAGAAACGGCGAGGATGTTTCCGACGAGCATGTCCTTCAGATGTTCGGTTTCTCCCGTGGCCTTGCTCATGACCAGGATGGTGGCGGCGGAGGCCACGGCGTAAGCGATGCCGATGAAGGCCTCCTGCGGAATATGGGCGCGGCGGGTCCGGGCCACGGAAAAAATGGCGGCGCCCAAGAATGTGAAGGCGAGGCTGATCCAGTAGGAGCCCCCTCCGTGTGGGTCCATGCCGGCCAAGATCCCAAAGGTGGCGCCCAGCGCGGCGATCTGGGCGAGCGCCAAATCGACGAAGATCACGCCGCGCTCAACCACGTGAACGCCGAGATACGCATGGATTCCGGCGATAATCAAGCTGGCCAGGAACGGCCACTTCAGAAACTCCAGAATTTCCATCGATCCTCCTCAAGGTCCCCGCGCGTGGTCCGGATGGCTCGCGCATCGCCTACAGGCAAGCACCACCAAGTTGTCCCGCCTCTTCCTTGGTGCGGTGATCCCGAAGCTTCGGAATCAGCCAGCACTCCGGTCCGGCACAAGCCGAATGCCGGAGACGCGTTACCGCACCGCGGAGAAGGCCTTCACCAGCAGATTCACATCGTAATCGAACAGCTTGAAGTAATCGGTAATTTCTTTTTCGCCGCCTACCGAGGGCATCAGGACGACCACCTGCGCTCCCGTCTGCTGGGCCACGCTTTGGGGCGTTTTCAGATCGAAGTAGGGTTCCACCAGGATCACTTTCACGTTGTCCCGCTTCATCTGCTGGATCAGCTCGACCGTGTGCGCGGGGCTGGGCGGGATGCCCGCACGCGGCTCAACATAATTGACCACGTCCAAGCCGAACCGCTCCGCGAGATTGGGCCACGAACGGTGATAGGTGATCACTTTCCGCCCGCGATAAGGCTTCATCGCCGCATCCCAGCGCGCGCTGGCTTCCTTCAATCGCTGGTCGAATGACTCAAACCGCTGTTTGAAGTACGCGGCGTTCTCCGGCTGCATCTGGGAGAGCTTCTCCATGATGCCGCGAGCAACTCGCCGACCGTTCTCGGGGTCCAGCCAATAGTGCGGATTGCCCAGCGGATGGACGTCGCCCATCGCGCGGGTCACCTGTTGCGTTGGAATCTCCATAATTTGTGCGAATTGCGAGGCGTCCAGATAGCCGGGCGCGCCGGGGCCCTGGATTTTGGGGTTGCCGCACTGCGTAATCAGCGGCGGGAGCCAGCCGATTTCGAGCTGGAGTCCGACGACGATCAGCAGATCGGCTTTGCGCAGCTTCAGCAGGAAGCTGGGCTTGGCTTCGACGTAGTGCGGGTCCTGGTAGCCGCGAGCGATGGATTCAACGTCAATCCGGTCGCCGCCCACTTCCTGCGCGAGCGCGGCGAGATCGGTGGTGGCGGTAATGACGGAGAGCTTGGACGCGGCGCGCGAAGGCCGCGGGCCCGCGGCGGCGAAGAAAAATGCGGCCGCCACAGCCATGGCGAATATCCGAACAGGAAGCGTCTTGCGTTTCATGGCATCTCCTAGAAAGGATGGGCGCCGTGCGCGCCCATCACGAAAAGAAACTGGAAGCGCAGCTCGTTTGCGTTGCGATTGAGCAGGCCGAGTTCGGGCGCGTAACGCGCGAAGCGATACTGCCCGCGGATCTGGCTGAATTCGCTGGGCCAATACGTGATGAGCGCCGAAAAACCGGAATCGGTCAGGCTGGCGTCGCGGGCGCGGTCGGAGCGGTCATACCGACCGCCGATGGTCCAGCGGCGGTTGACGCGGTATTCGGCCGAAGTGTAGAAGCCGAAGGCCTTCTGTATCTCCGGCAGCGCCAGCGTCGAGAGCTGGTCGCGATGGTTCCAAACAAATTCCGCCCGCGCGAGGAAGGAGTGATAGATCGAGCGGCGCAGGGGTTTCCAGCGGTAGGTGGCGTCCAGGCCGTACAGGTTGGTGTGCGAATTGAACAGGACGTCGCTCATGCCCTCGGTCGGTGCGCTGTGCCCGCGCGCGTAAGAGAATCCGATGTCGATGTTGTTCGATTCGTTGAGGTCCCGGTATCCCCGCAGGTGCGCGACGTAGCTCACGTCCTGTCGGCGCGCAGCCGAGAAAAGGTTTTCTGAATCTCCGCGGAAGACTTGCGCGGTGCCCTCGAGGAAGATGCCTTTCGGCGCGGGCAGGATGCGCGTGATGGAGAGCCCGGCGTCGTCAATGCCATCCTCGCCGCCCACCAAATTGTTGGTCACCATCGGCCGGTCGGTCCAAGGTAGCGCGTGGTTGTGGATTGTGTTCACCTTGCCGAAATCCGCGCGCATCTTGCCAACACGGGCCACAAAGCCTCCGGGCAGCGACGTGAAGGTCAGATAGGCTTCCTCGACGTTCACGCCTGACTCGCCGAAGGAGATGAAGACGTCGGCGCGCGCGTAAGGATCGATCACTTCCTGAAGGCCGACTTCGGTTTCGTGCATTTCGAGCGCGGGGACGGGCGTCTGCGTGGAGCCGAGTCCCGCGGTCTGCGTGCGCTGGCTGCCGATGGCTCCGAGGAAATCGCCAATCACGCTGATATCGGGGTTCAGGGCCTTCGCCGCGCTGACTGAGCCGCCATAGTTCGGCAGTTGCGCCCCACCCTGCGGCACGGGTCCGGGCGGCCCTGCGGCGGCAGAAGAGGTTTCCTCTGGAGGGGACGCAGCCGGAGGCGCGGCCGGAGTTGAAGCCAGCACCATGCGTCCATTGCCCGCCTGTGGGCCCTTGACCAAGGCCATCACGGACTTTAGCGCTCCCTTCAGGGAATTCACTTCGGCCTCCAGCGCGCGGACACGCTCCTCGAGGACCATCATCTGCACGTCTTTCTTGGGATCTTTTCTTGGATCGTTTTTCGCGTCCGCCTTTTGGTCGAAGGCCGCCTGTCCCTGGGCGAAGAGGACGCCGGGCAGCAAGAGAAGTGCGCAGACAAACAGAGCAAGTTTTTTCATCGTCAGACTCCTGCAAAAGATTTTGTGAGACCGAGAACGATGGGCCCGATCAGGCCTGCGGAGGGGCACGGGGAGAACTGGCGGTGGCTCGTGTGTCTTTCGCGCTCGCGCGCGCGGAATCTGCATTCAGTCCCACAAACTGGAAGGAAAACTCAATCGCTGGGGCGGCGGAAACAATCGCCCACGCTCCATAATGGCAGAGCAGACAGGCGTGCCCGGCTGTTTTGCCCTGGGTTGCGTCCAGACAGACGTGCCCTTGCGCAGCTAGCAGGACGAACACTGCCAGCAAAGCCCAAGCGCGCGTTGGAAGCCGGTGGCTCAATGTATTCCAGTTAGACTGAGACTAGCGGAGATATGGTTTCCTCGTCAAGCGCGCGGGTAAGTGGATTGGACAATTCGCAAGCCGACCCCCGGCGCGCATTGTCGCGCCGCTCCACCCCGGCTAGAATAGGCAACCGGAGGCGGCCTGCGCCGCTCGTGCTTGGGTGTAATGACTGTTTGAACCAACGCTGAATCTCTTGGGGTCCCGAGTCTATCTGCCGTTGTGCAGCCCCGGCTCGCCGGGGAAGCCTCAAAGCAGGAGTAGGGTTCCCACCTTAACGAGAGGTTCATGGTCTAGCACCACACGGCGGAATGGACCACTCCATTTTTTGTCTCGGCGTTGTCCCGAAATTTGATTCGAGCGATGCGCATCTTCTTCATCGGCGATATTGTAGGCTCGCCCGGCCGGCAGATTGTCGCCGAGCGGCTGGCGGATATTGTCGCGCAGCAGAAGATCGATCTGGTCATCGCGAATGGAGAGAATGCCGCCGCCGGCTTCGGCATCACGCCGCGCCTGGTGGAGGAGTTGCTCGCGGCGGGGATTGAGGTACTCTCCGGCGGGAACCACAGCTTTGACCGCAAGGAAATCCTGGACTATTTCGCGCACCAGCCCCGCGTCTTGCGCCCCGCCAACTATCCCGACGGCGTTCCCGGCGGCGGACTCTACGTAGGGACAGCGAAGAACGGCGTTGGGTATGCCTTACTGAACGTGCAAGGCCGGACTTTCATGCCCGCGCTCGATTGCCCATTCAAGACCGCTGATCGAGAGCTCGCGCGCATTCCGGCCGACGTCCGGGTGGTGATTGTGGATATGCACGCCGAGGCCACCAGTGAAAAGCAGGCCATGGGCTGGTATCTCGATGGGCGCGTCACCGCGGTGGTGGGCACGCACACCCATGTGGCCACGGCCGACGAGCAAGTCCTGCCGCAGGGCACCGCCTACATCACCGACGTGGGCATGACCGGGCCGCATGACGGTGTCATCGGTATGGACAAGACGGCCATCTTGAGGCGCTTCCTGGACAGCCTGCCGGCGAAGTTCGAGGTGGCCGCCGACAAGGTGCAGATGAACGCGGTGCTCTTCGAGGTGGACGAAGCGGGCGAGTTGAATGCGGCCGGCCGCGCGCGGGCCCGCTCGATCACTCGCTTACGGTATTCGTTGGACCCCTAAGCTGGCAGGCAACTCTCCCGCGCGGGTTATAATCTCTACATCGCTATGAACTTTCGTCCCGCGATCTTGCTCCTCTGCGCTTGCGCGGCACTGACGCTAGTGCCTGGCGTTTCGGCGCAGCAGGCGGACAAAGACCTGACCGCACGGGCACGCGTGTTCGCCGATGTAGGCGCGGGCGTTCGCGCAATCACGAAAGATGCGGGCGGGCACTACTACATTCTCACCGCGCCTAGCCCGGCCGTGCTCCTCTATGATGCCGCCGGCCAACGCGTCGGCCAGATCCCCTCGGCGACGACGGGGGCGCCCTCCGCGAAGCAGGCCGCGCTTGTTTTCGGGGCCGACCTGGACGTGGACGCTGCGGGCCGCGTATACGTGGCCGACCGCGGCGGCCACGCCGTCAAGGTTTATGGCCCCGACGGCAGCCTGCTGCTTTCCGTGCCGATCGTTTCTCCCACCTCAGTGGCCCACGTCACCCAGGACGAGTTCGCCGTGGCGGGCATGAAAACTTCGCGTCTCGTGACGGTCTACAATCTCAAGGGGAAGGTGGTGCGCGAATTCGGCGACCCATCGGAGGCCGCCGAGCGCCAGGATTTGAATCAGTATCTCAATATCGGCCGCTTGGCCACCGATCCGGCCGGCGGCATTTACTACGCTTTCTCCTATCTGCCCGAACCGACAGTGCGGAAGTACGACCGCTACGGCTACGCGGCCTACGAGGCCGTGCAGGAGACGCTCGATTTTTATCCCGTGGCCCAGGCGGTGCGGCGTGAAATCTGGAAACAGGAAGCCGGCGGAAAAGCGCCTGTGCTGAAACCCACGGTCACGGCTCTCGCCGTGGATCCCACCACGCAGGAATTGTGGATGGCCGTGGGCGGCACGCTTCTGCATTTTGATAAGGACGGCAATCGCCGCGCGAGCTACCGCACATACACACCGGAGGGCGCGCGGCTCGAGTCGGTGGCCATCCTTGTGGAGGCAAATCGCCTCTTGCTGGCCGCGGATCCCCTGGGAATATATGAATTTGCGCGCCCGGACAAAACTCTCCCCTGATTTGCCCCCAGGTTTTGTTCGAAGGCTTTTTCATCGCAATTTCTTTGCCTGTGGAAAACCTGTGTAAAGTGTGTGCGAATCGTTGCGGTTCTCAGGAGCGTTTTAGCTTGCCCCAGGCCCCCCATTTGTGGAGAATCCCACCTCGCCTACAGGGGGCGCGGAACGTGGGTGGCACTCCTTGAAGCGTTGCGATCCTGCCGGGCTGGGAGAACTCGGCAAGAAAGTTCATACGGAGACCGCGGCGTCGTTTCCAATCTCCTGAATCGTGGCAGAAGTGATCGAGGTATGATTTCCACACCTTTTCCACAACTGTGGATTTGGCTCGTGGCTGGGCTCCCAAGGACAAGATGAGACAGGCGCTAGATCACTCAGAACAGGGCCGGGCGATGAACGCCTGGGAGAAGATCCTGCAGCGCATGGAGCGCCGGGTGAACCCCCACAGCTTCGCGACGTGGTTCCGCCCCACCCGGCAGGAAGGCTCCGAGAACGGCAAGCTCATCATTCGCGTACCCACCCGGCTCTTCCGCAAACGGTTGACCGAGACGTACGGGGAGCTGCTGCAAGCCGTCCTGGCCGAAGTCGGCATGTCCAATCTTCAGTTGGATTTCGTCTGCGCCTCTCCGGATCTCCCGGCCGGAAATGCTGGCCCGACCGCGCTGGCAAAACAAGCCCGCCTGGATTTCGATGCGGTGGATCACCAGTTGAACCCGCGCTACACGTTTGACTCGTTCGTGGTGGGCGGATCGAACCAGTTCGCACACGCCGCCGCATTTGCCGTGGCCGAGCAGCCCTCCAAGAGTTACAACCCGCTCTTCCTCTACGGCGGCGTGGGGATGGGG
The DNA here is from genome assembly GCA_041497315.1 of Terriglobia bacterium. Lineage (GTDB taxonomy): Bacteria > Acidobacteriota > Terriglobia > Acidiferrales > UBA7541 > JBGQGH01. The sequence goes on from JBGQGH010000083.1 coordinate 9,664, forward strand.
AAGACGCACCTGATGCAGGCGGTCGGGCACCTGATCAAGAAGCGCAACCCGGCGGTGCGGCTGCTCTACGTCAGCGCCGAGAAGTTCACCATGGAAGTGATCAACTCGTTGCGCTTCGACCGCATGATCAGTTTCCGCGACCGCTTCCACACCGTGGATGTTTTGCTGGTGGACGACATCCAGTTCATCGCTGGCAAGGAGCGCACGCAGGAGGAGTTCTTCCACACCTTCAACGCGCTTTACGATCAGCAGAAGCAGATCATCATTTCATCGGACTGCCTGCCGAAGGAGATCTCCGCCATCGAAGAAAGGCTGCGCTCGCGGTTCGAATGGGGCCTGATCGCCGATATTCAGCCGCCGGACCTGGAAACGAAGATCGCCATCCTGCATCGAAAAGCGGAGAGCGAGCGCGTGCAGATCCCGGACGATGTGGCGGAGTTCGTCGCCCACTCGATCAAATCCAACGTGCGGGAGCTGGAAGGCGCGCTGACGCGCCTGATCGCGTACGCTTCGCTGACGGGCATGGCCATCACGATCACCACGGCGCATCAGGTGCTCCGCAACCTGATCGCCACGCAGGAAAAGAAAATCACCATCGAGTTGATCCAGAAGCGCGTCGGTGAACAATTCGGCCTGCGCGAACAGGATCTGAAAATCCGCAACAACTCGAAGGCGATCGTCTATCCGCGTCAGATCGCCATGTACCTGGTGAAGCAGCTTACTTCCGCTTCGCTGCCGGAAATTGGCCGTCAATTCGGCGGCAAGCACCACACCACGGTCATGCACTCCATCAATAAGATTGAATCACAGCGCCACTCGGATAAAGAGCTGAACCGCACCCTGAATCGCCTGCTCGATCTCTTTGCCTAGGCCGGACCGTCTTCCACGCCTGCTGCTTTCTTTGTGCCCCCCTTGTCGCGCAATTCGCTTGTGGATACCCTGTGCGAAAGCCTCGTAAATCGTGTGGTTATTCTGTGCGTGGATTGTTGAGGCCGCCAATGTCGGTGTGCAGGCGCCGCTTATCCACCGCCCGCACAGGCTGCCCAAAAAGCGCGCACAGCGGGAAGGCCTGCCGCGCCGGAAGGTTGCGAGAGTTTTCCACCGATTCACAGCACTCATCACAACAACAAGCTTTATACTCTCCTCAAAAAGGGGTAGATTGTTGCGCTGACAATGCCTGCTACCGCAACACGCGAGGAAAGAGAACCGATGGAATTTAGTGTAAAGAAATTTGACCTGCTCACCGAGCTCAGCCTTACGCAGGGAGTGGTCGAGCGCAAGACCACCATCCCCATCCTCTCGAACCTGCTCTGCGAGGCCCAGGGCAATCGCCTGACGATCACCGCCACGGACCTCGAGCTGAGCATCCGCACCTCGTGTGAAGCCAAGGTGAAGAAGGAAGGCTCCGGCACCATCCCGGCGAAAAAACTGCTCGAATTGGTGCGCTTGCTGCCCGATGAAGAGATCCGCTTCAAGCTGCTGGACAACCACTGGATTCAGATCGTCTGCGACCGCAAGAGCTACAAGATGGTGGGCATGGCCAAGGACAATTTCCCCGCCATCCCCGTGTTCCCTCACGCGCTGGTAAAAATTCCCGCGAAGATGCTGGCCTCGCTGATCGCGAAGACAGCATTCGCCATTTCCATGGAGGAGTCTCGGTACACTCTGAATGGCGGGCTGATGATCTTGAAGCCAGATACACTGGCTATGGTGGCCACCGACGGCCACCGCCTGGCCCTTGCCGAGACGGATCACAAGTTCGCGGGACTTTCCAATGAAGCGCGCGTGCTGGTCCCGAAGAAAGCCATGATCGAAGTCCAGCGCCTGGCCGCCGAAACTGCTGAAGACGCCGAAGTCGAGTTCGCGCGCGACGACAGCAATCTTTTCTTCGAGTTCGGCCAGCGCTTGCTGATCTCCCGGATGTTGACCGGGCAATTCCCCAACTATGAAGCCGTCCTGCCGCGGGAGAACAACAAGCAAGTCGCCATCGATCGCAACGAATTGAACGACGCGCTTCGCCGCGTCTCGCAGCTTGCGGACCAGCGCTCCCGCGCGGTGAAGTTCTCGTTGTCCAAAGAAGGCGTGGAGATTTCCGCCTCCAGTCCCGAATACGGCGAAGCCAAGGAATCCATCGAGAAGGAATACAAGGGCGAGCCGCTTTCGATCGGCTTCAATGCGCAATACATGCTGGATTTTCTGGCCGCGGCGCCCGATGGCCCGATCTCGATCGAGTTGAAAGACGAACAGTCCGCCGGCCAGATGCGCCCGCTCGCTGACGAGAAGTTCCGCTACCGCTACGTCATCATGCCCATGCGGATTTGACCCGACGGCCCTAGCTCGCAAATCCAGCGTCCCGCACACTAGAGCCGCCGAGCACCATGCGGTTTTACCGGCAAGCCTCCCAGCGAAAGTAGGCGGAGAAAAACCAGCTTCTCGACTACAAGGTTATCTACAGCGTCACTGCCCGCAGGTAACGACAGATAAAACAGAGAGTCAAGGCGCCTAACCAGCACCTGAGCGCACGGCCAAGCCATTGCCTTTAAAGGAGATATAGAGTAACTGCCCCGCGACAATCCTCTTGAAAAACACCCTCCCAAGAGGTACACTTGTGTTCTCGGATTGTCGGCACGAGTTCCTCGTTCGCGGCAACTCGGCCGGACCGCACGCCGCCTGCAACAGAGCCTGCGCCAGGGCTTAAGGCGAGCGAGCCGCCCGGAAGAAAGCAGCCTTCGCCACGTCTCGCAGCGCGAGACGGGATGGAGCAACAACCCTTCGAGCCCGGCCCATAAGGGCGGCAGGGCCACAGGGTAAGGCGAGTGTCGTACCTCTCTGCGACAGCCTTTCCCTCATCGGCAGGATCCCCGCGGCGCGGGGCAGGAGACACAAATAACATGGCACAGAATTCAGCAGCGGGTGGGCACCGCTACGACGCGACCTCGATTAAGGTCCTGGGCGGCATCGAAGCGGTGCGCAAGCGTCCGGCGATGTACATCGGCTCGACCGGCGAGATGGGCCTGCACCACCTGGTGTGGGAGGTCGCGGACAACTCCGTGGACGAAGCCCTGGCCGGCTTCTGCGACGAAATCAACGTCATGGTCCACGACGACAACAGCGTCACCGTCATCGACAACGGACGCGGCATTCCCGTGGACATGCACGCCACGGAAAAAAAGCCCGCTGCCGAAGTCGTCATGACCGTGCTGCACGCCGGCGGAAAATTCGACAGCGACACCTATAAAGTTTCGGGCGGCTTGCAC
>JBGQGH010000084.1:0-12647 GCA_041497315.1 Terriglobia bacterium
GACGTCCGGCCCGTGCCCGCTCTCCCGCCCGGCAATCTTGTCAATCTCGTCCAGGAAGATGATGCCGGCCTGCTCCACGCGTTCCACCGCGTTCCGGGTCACCTGGTCCATGTCAATCAGCCGCGTCTCTTCTTCCTGAATCAGGTAATCGAACGCTTCGGCCACGGTCATGCGCCGCTTCTTCTTTTGCTGGCCGAAGACGCCGGAGAGCATGTCCTTGATGTTGATGTCCATCTCCTCCACGCCCTGGTTCGAAACGATTTCGAACGCGGGCATGGAGCGCTCGCGGACTTCCACCTCCACCGTGCGCTGGTCCAGCTTGCCTTCGCGAAGCTGCGCGCGCAGTTTTTCGCGCGTCCGGCTGGCCGCCTCGCGCGCCTGCGCCTCGGCGCCGGGGCCATTCGGCGATCCGCTCACTGTTTCCAACGCGGGTGCGGACACCGGCGTGGGCGGCAGCAGGAGGTCGAGCAGGCGCTCCTCGGCCGACTGCTCAGCGCGCTCGGCCACTTCGTCGAGTTTTTCCTCGCGCACCATGTCGATGGCCGTTTCGATCAGGTCGCGCACCATGGATTCGACGTCGCGGCCGACGTAGCCCACTTCCGTGTACTTCGATGCTTCCACTTTCACGAACGGGCAGCCGGCTAGGCGCGCCAGGCGCCGCGCAATTTCCGTTTTGCCCACGCCGGTCGGGCCGATCATCAAAATATTCTTGGGCAGGACTTCTTCGGCCATTTCCGCGGGAAGTTTTTGCCGGCGGACGCGGTTGCGCAGGGCGATGGCCACTGCGCGCTTCGCGGCGTGCTGCCCGACGATGTATTTGTCGAGCTCGACCACGATTTCGCGCGGCGTCAGCTCATCGAAAGACGGCAGCGGTTCAGGCTCAGGTTCCTTTTCGCCGCCCGGAAGGCAAATCACCATGTTTTTGTCCGCCTTGGTGCTCACAACTCTTCCACCGTGAAGTTCCCGTTGGTAAAGATGCAGATTTCGCTGGCGATGCGCATGGCTTCCTGGGCAATCTCGCGCGCCGTGAGCTTGCTGTGCTTGGCCAGCGCGCGCGCCGCGGCAAGAGCAAACGGCCCGCCGGAACCGATGGCGCTGATGCCGTCGTCGGGCTCGATCACATCGCCGTGGCCGGAAATCAGGAACGCGGACTTCGCATCCGCCACGATCAGCAGCGCGTCCAGGTGCCGCAGAGCGCGGTCCGTGCGCCAGTCCTTGGCCAGTTCCACCGCGGCCTTGGCCAGATTGCCGTGATACTCCTGCAGCTTGCCCTCGAACCGCGCGAAGAGCGAAAAGGCGTCGGCAGTCGAGCCGGCAAAGCCCGCCAGGATTTTGTCCTCGTAAAGGCGGCGAATCTTTTTGGCCGAATGTTTGACGACGCACTCGCCCAGGGTGACCTGGCCGTCTCCGGCCATCACCACTTTGCCGTCTTTGCGCACGCACAAAACCGTTGTGCCGTGCATCTGTGAGGTTTTTTGCGCCATCCGCATCCGGCCATTATACCGCGATAATCAAATTCCGCACCGTCACGGCAACACAGCCCCGATCTCGCCGGCACGATGATTGAACGTATTCCACCAACTCTCGGGAACTTGATCCTTCTGGTGGAGCAGCTTCACTGCCTTGTGGGGATCGACCAGGAATATGTAGGCAATCTTCCGGCTCCCGCTTGCCTTCACCCGAATGAATCCCAACTTTTCTAGAAGCCGTACGCGTTCACGCCAGGTTCGCACCCCACGCCCAGTCATGTATCCCGAAGAATATGCAAGGACAGGTTCGTCGGTCACCTCAATCAGATAATCGTCAAACGCTCGACACCACAGATCCAAATAAACGCGTGAGGCGTCTTTTTTCTTCTGGAGTTGGTCAAGCAGACACATCACCAGTGCTAATGTGCGGGGAACCGTACAAAACCCTTTCTCCTTCTTACGGTCCAGACAAGAGAGGCTGCATCGGACCATAGCTGATCCCGGAGCTCCTCTCTCCGAGTTTGGCCTCTGGTCTTATTTGACGCGACAACTTTCAGCGCAGGATGCGCCATGTTCTCACCTCCGAGAGACTACCTTGCTTCGTGGGATCCGCGGTCGTACGCCCGCGGATCTCAAGTCGCGATGTGGTCGCCGTTACGAGGGGCGAACTCACATTGCCGGACCAGAATGCAATATGCACCTCTCTCTTTCAAGAACTCATTGCCGTACCGGGATTCAGTTCTGCGGCTGCTAGATACTAGCGAGACCTCAACTGCGGCGACTTCGAGTCCACAGCATTCTAGAAGCGGCACTTTTGCGCGAACGTTTCGTTGATTGCAGGGGACTTAGAGGTCGTGGCGGTGCTCACTGTGCTCTACTGTGCTCACAGTGGTCCATGTGCTCGCAAGTGCTCGCTGTGCTCCAAAGTGTGGTTCTTGGTCCGAGGCCGTCAGCATATTACGGACGGCGCTGAATGTTGATCATCCCCGCAGGCCCGCATCCACCGCATCAGCAAACGCGTTGATATCGGTCGGCATGGTGAAAATGTGCGTGGCGATGCGCATGCGGTCCGCACCGCCGGCGATGCGGATGTTGCGCTTCCCGCACTCAGCGGCCACCTTGGCGAGATCGCCCTTGGTGTTTCGGAAGCTCACCAGGCCGGCGTAGAACTCATCCTTGCTGGCATTGTTGAAAGCCAGTTGCGGATGCGAGGCCACAATTTCGCGCACCATTGTCGCATTTTGGTGGATGCGCGCGTAGATGCGGTCCGCGCCGATGGTGGCAAAGAAATCAAGCGCGGCCCTCAAACCCACCATCACGGAAAGGTTCGACGTCCCGAGGTTTTCGAAGCGGTAAGCCTTGAGCGCGTAGTTCTTCCACTCGCCCGAAACCACGTTGACCCACAACTTTTCCTGCAGCGGCTCGCGCACGTAGAGCAAACCGGTGCCCTTTGGCGACATCAGCCACTTGTGCGGGCTCGAAGCGTAGAAATCGCAGCCCAGGTCGTGCAGGTCCAGCGGGATTTGTCCCACGGCGTGCGCGCCGTCCACGTGCGTCAGGATGCCTTTCGCGCGGGCCATCGCGCTGATTTCTTTCACCGGCAGGATCGTGCCCGTCGCGGTGGTGATGTGGCTGAACACCAGGATGCGCGTGCGCGGCGTGATGGCGCGTTCGAAAATGCCGATGATTTCCTCGGCGGACGCCGGCGGCGTGGGCAGCGTGACGTTCACGATCTTGATCCCGAAGCGCGCTTGCTTCTGCTCCCAGCATCCGCGGCAGCCGGGATGCTCCTGATCCGTGAGGATCGCTACTTCGCCCGGCTTCATGTCCAGGCCGTTGCAGATGGCGTTGTTGGCTTCGGTGGCGTTGCGCAGGATGGCCAGTTCGTCGCGGCTGACGTGCAGGAACGCGGACATGGCGTCGCGCAGGTCGTGGATGCGCGTGTTTTCCTCGTAGCCGAACCACGGGTAGGGTGCCTCGCGATACTCCTCCGCGCTCAACAGGTGCTCGATCGTCGCGCGCAGCACCGGCAGCGGCGTACAACCCACCGAGCCGCAGTTCAAATTGATGCGGTCCGCGGCCAGCAGCCATTGTCGGCGCAGTTCGGCCCAGTAGTGCTCCGCGTCCGTCGAGAACAGATCGCGCGCGGGCAGCGGCGCGGCCTGCTGCGCAAAGATCTGCTCCGCGCGAGCCAGCGGAAGACCGAACACTGCGGCGCCAACCGCGGCTTTCTGGATGAATTCGCGTCGTTGAAGCATGGCCACCTCCGCTCCCCGTCCGGGCACGCCAACGAGAAGCTACGTTGCGCGGAGTCTAGCAGAAAAGCGGCGTGTTAGAAGAATCGAGAGTGGAAAGATACCGGAGAGAGGGAATCGCGGAGGGCTTGCTTATTTTTTCTTACCCACTTCGCTCCAGCGCTTTTCGAGTGAGGCCTTAGTGAAAAGATCGTCCGTTACGCCCGTGTTGTACCTGCATTCCGTATAGAAAAACTGATAGATCTTGCGCCCGTCACGCTCGCGCGTAATCTGGAATGGCATCTGGACTCCGTTCACCTCATGCCAGTTCGAATAGATGCTTTCCTCGTCCAGCCGTTCGCGCGTGACCGAAAGCCGCAGCGAAACAGTCGAGCGGACGGGCAGATGCGAGTTGCGGTCGAGCGCCACGCGCAGCGTGCGCTGCTCGCTGTCCGCGATCTCCACCCACTGCACCGGCTTCAGATCCAGAATTGCGTTACCGCCGAAGCGGAACACCAGACCCTCTTCTCTTAGGCGGTACCGCACCAGGTAATCGATGCTGCGCTTCAATCCTTCCTGGAAAGATTCCGTGACGTCTGCGGGCTGGTCGTGCACGCCTGCGCGATCAAGAGTCCAGCCCTGGTTGCCGTTGTACACGTCGATGACGTTGGCCTGCTTGGAGTATTCGGTCCGGCGCTTGTCCGGATACTTCCAGATTTCGTGGATGGTGCCGAAGCCCATCAGCTCATTGTTGTGCCCGAAATTGGAGAGCTTCCCGGTGCAATCGCGGTCGCGCACCTCGAGGTACGCCGAGCCGCCCGTCGCCGTGATCATTTGTTGTAGCAGCTCTTTGGCCTTCGCGGCGCTTTGCTCCGGCATCATCGAGCCCGGATTCTGCGCGCGCAGCGGCACGCTGCTGAGCGTGAGGAAAAAAAGCGCAGCGAGGCGAAGCCAGAAAGAGAGATTCCTCGTCGCCCCGTCGCGCCGGGACTCCTCGGAATGGCAGACTAGGATGCCGATCATCCGCACAGGACTGCTCCTCCGTTTACATTGAGGACCTCGCCGGTGATAAAGGTTGCCAGGTCGGAGGCCAGAAACGCGATGGGCCCGGCAATCTCTTCCGCCGTGGCCGCGCGCCCCAGCGGAATTTGCCCGAACGCGAATTTGCGCCCCGCCTTCGTATCCAGTACAGGCTTGGACATGTCCGTATCGACCCATCCGGGCGCCACGCAGTTCACCAGGATGTTGTGCCGCGCGAGTTCGGTCGAAAGACCCTTCACCATGCTGATGATGGCGCCCTTCGTCGCGGCATAGTGCGCGTGAAACGCTTCGCCGCGCTGCCCGGCCGTCGAGCTGACGGCGATGATGCGCCCGCTGCGCTGCGCGATCATGTGCGTGGCGGCGTAATGCGTCACGGAATAGACGCTCTTCAGGTTCGCGCGCATCATCTCGTCCCATTCGCGCTCGGAGAGCTTCTCGATGGGCAAATCCTCCACGTTCCAGATGCCCGCGTTGGCCACCAGCACGTCAATGCGGCCCAGCCGCGCCAGCGTGTACTTCACGAGCTTCGCGGTGTCTGTCATGCGGCCCAGGTCGGCCTTGAACGATTCGACGCGCGTGCCGTGTTTGCGCGCTTCCTGCTCCACTTGGCCTGCCGCTTCACGGTTGCGGTGGTAATTGAAAACCACGTCCGCGCCTGCGCTGGCGAAAAGTTTCACCGCCGCGGCGCCGATGCCGCGCGAACCCCCGGTAATCAGCGCCGCCTTGCCTGCCAGTGAAATCATCGAACCCCCACGGAAGATGAAAAAGCGAGAATCGGAACGCGAAATTCGGACGGGCGATGCCTCAGCGCCGCGCGGAAGTCGCGCGCGTGGCCTGAACCAACGCTTCAAAGAGCGCCCCGGCGAGCGCGTCGCCTTCCATGCGCTCCGGATGCCACTGCACGCCGACCACCCAGTGCTTATGCGGCTCGTGCTCCACCGCTTCAATCACGCCATCGGGAGCCACCGCGGCGACGCGCAAATCGTGTCCGAGGTCGCGGATCGCCTGATGATGCGACGTATTCACCTGCGCGCCGAAACTGTCCGCGGCATTCTCCAGGCCGCAAGCCGCCGCAAGCTGCGCGATCTCTCCGCCGGAATCAATCTTTGCCGCATGTATCGGATCCCCCGCGCCCGGCGGAAGCCCGGCCTTGCTGTGCCGGATCTCGCTGTGCAGATCGCTTGCGATGTCCTGCCACAGCGATCCGCCGAGGCACACGTTCAAAAGCTGCACGCCGTAGCAGATGGCCAGGAGCGGTTTTTCACCGGCAAACGCATCCTCGATGAGGGCGTAGTCGGTTTTTTCGCGATCCACGTCCGCATCGACGCAGGTCTGATGTCGTCCCGCCCCGTAACGCGCCGGGTCCACGTCCGCTGGGCTGCCGGGCAGAACGAACGCATCGAGCGAAGCGGCCAGCCTCTTCAGCTCTGCGGCATTCAACAACAGAGATATTTCCACTGGCTCGCCGCCCGCCGCTCGAATCGCCCGAACATAAAATTCGTACTTGTCCCGCTTGCCTTCCCGTTCTTCGCGGGCCGTGCGGTAGGGCAAACCAATCTGCGGCTTCTGATTTGTCTTCGGGGTGCCCATCGAATCTTTCATCGTAGCATCGCGCCGCGCGGCCCAGCAACCGGCGAGGAGTGTAGTTCACGGCCCCGTCGGCTTGGGAGCGGCCGCTATTTTGTCGGGGCCTGATTCTTCCACCAGCGGCGCAAGTCGCCGACCAGGTACAGCGAGCCCGTAGCGAAGATCACGTCGTCCGGCCCGGCCATCTCCAGTGCCTCTTCCATCGCTTCTTCGGGGACTTCCACGATGTCCATATGATCGGAGAGGTGCCGCGTCATCGCCGCGAGCGCAGCGGCGGAAATCGCGCGAGGCTGGCGCGGCTGGGTGATCAGGATTTGCGCGGCGTGCGGGAAGAGCAAACCGGTGATTTCGTCCACGGCCTTATCGCGCATCGCGCCATAGATAAGGATTACGCGCCGCCCCGCAAAGTGTTCCTGCCAGAAGGCAAGCAGTTCTCGAGCGCCGGCGGGATTGTGCGTGCCGTCGAGAAAAACCGTGGGGCGTTCGCTGACGCGCTCCAGCCGTCCCGGCCAGCGCGTTGCAGCGATGCCGCGGGCGATGGCGGCATCATCAATGGGGAAGCCGCGTTCCGCTAGCAAGCGAGCGGCGGCAATTGCCGCCAGCGCGTTGCGCACCTGAAAGCGCCCGGCCAGCGGCAGTACAATCTCGATAGACTTGGCCGAGTGCGCCGGTACGATTCGTGCCCGATAACAGCCGTCCTCAGCGCGCAATTCTTCCACTCCATAAGCCGAGTCAATCTCCACCAGACGCGCGTCCTGTTCTGCGCAACGCCGCGCGATCACCGCGCGAGCCGCGGGATCTTCGGCCGCGCTCACCACCCACGCGCCCGGCTTGATGATTCCGGCCTTCTCTCCGGCAATCTCTTCGATGGAGTGGCCGAGAAAACTTTCGTGGTCGAAATCGATCTGAGTGATTACCGCGACTTCAGGCGTGACGATATTTGTGGAATCGAGCCGCCCGCCCATCCCCACTTCGAACACCGCGAAATCCACGCTGCACCTTGCGAAAACATCGAAGGCCATCGCCGTCAAGCACTCGAAGTACGTCGGATGCGCGGTCAGCCCCGAAGCATCGGGCCCCAGCGCCAGCAAATCTTCGATGAGCGCCACGAGCCGCGTAAACGCTTCGGCGAACTCCGCGTCCGAGATGTCCGCGCCGTCCACGCGAATGCGCTCGTTGATGCGTTCGAGGTGCGGCGACGTGTAAAGCCCCGTGCGCAGACCTGCGGCGCGCAAAACACTTTCGAGCATCGCCGCCGTGGACCCTTTGCCGTTTGTCCCCGCGATATGCGCGCAAGGATAGCGCCGCTGCGGGCTGCCCAGCCGCTCGGCCAGCACGGTGATGTTGCGCAGGTCGAACTTCGCCGCGCGCGCGTGGCTCGGCGTGGCCAGCTCGCGCCCCAGCGTTAGCAGGTACCGGACTGCCTCTTCGTACAACATTTCAAGCCAGGAAGAGGTCGAATGCGTTGGCGATGTAGGCCTTCAAATCCTTGCGGGGAACGACGGCGTCGAGGAAGCCGTGCTGGAGGAGGAATTCGGCGCGCTGAAATCCCGCCGGAAGTTTTTGGCGGATAGTCTGTTCGATAACGCGCGGCCCGGCAAATCCGATCAACGCGCCGGGCTCCGCGATATTCAGGTCGCCCAGCATGGCGTAACTCGCCGTCACGCCGCCGGTAGTCGGGTCCGTGAGCACGGAGATGAAGGGCAGCCGCGCTTCATCCAATCGCGCGAGGGCCGCGGCAACTTTGGCAAGCTGCATCAGGGAGATCGTGCCTTCCATCATGCGCGCGCCGCCGGAGCAGGAGACGATCACCAGCGGTGTTTTTTTCGCGATGGCCAATTCGATTGCGCGCGTCACTTTCTCGCCCACCACCGCGCCCATCGAGCCGCCGATGAACGCAAACTCCATCGAGCAGCAAATCACCGGCCGGCCGGAAAGCTTTCCCTCAGCAGTCAGAATTGCGTCGGCCACTCCGAGTTTGCGCTGTGCATCACGCAGCCGCACCGCATACGGCTTCGTGTCCACGAAGTGCAGCGGATCGCTCGAGGCCAGCTCGGCGTCATATTCCTTCCATGGGCCATCCAACAGCAATTCCAGGCGTTTCGCCGCATCCAGGCGGAAATGATGCCCACATTTCGGGCAAACCTGCCAGTTGTCTTCCAGATCTTTTTTCCAGACAATCGCGCGGCATTCCTCGCACTTGATCCACAGCCCTTCCGTCTTCACCCGGCGTTCGTCGGGCGGCGTGGGTTGATCGATCCGTTTTTTCTCGCGCTTGAACCAGGCCATGTCGCGTCTCTAAATCTGTCATTGCGAACGAAGTGAGGAATCCCGCTTCGTACTTCGACTCTGATTAGTAATCAATTCCCCTCTGCGCCAAAATCCCCTTCGTGTACGGGTGCTTCACTTCGCGCATCTCTGTGACTAGGTCGGCCAGCTCCACCAGCTTCGGATGCGCGTTGCGTCCCGTGCAAATCACGTGCACGCGTTCCGGACGCCGCGCCAGCGCCGCCACAACTTTTTCGGCGTCCAGCATGCCGTAGCTGATCACGTAGTTGATCTCATCGAGCACCACCAGGTCGTACTTCCCACTCTCGATCTGCGCGCGCCCGAACTCCCAGGCCTCTTCGCACAGCCGCACGTCTTCCGGATCGGTTTCCGCGCCGCCCACTTTCACGAAGCCGCGCCCCATCGGCCGGATCTCGAATTTGTCGTCGCCCAGCATCTTCGCGGCGTCCAGTTCGCCATAGTGCCACGAGCATTTGTTGAACTGCACCATCATCACACGCAGGCCCTGTCCCACCGCGCGAAACGCCGTGCCCAGCGCGCAAGTCGTCTTGCCCTTGCCCGGGCCGGTGTAAACGATCAAGAGTCCTTTATCTTCCGGCATCGCTCGCGGCGGAGGAAATCCTTACAGGCAATTTCGTGAGTCCGCACAGAATAGTGAAGGGTGCCGCTGGAAACGTCAAGTAAAGCACTCAGGAGAGGCCGAATCGCTTGCGAAGTTCTTCCGCGATCGTTGCGACGCTCGTTTGCGCCGCGGAGGACATGGGTCGATCTGCTGCCGCGCCCGTTTCGCGCAGCACTATCCAGATGCCGGGCCGATAGATCTCACCATCGGGGCAAATCGCGCCGGTCAACTGCACAATCTCCAGCCCCTTGCCCGAAAGCATGTCTTGGAGATTTCCTCGCGCGTCATCCGTCAAGTCTTTAAACCCTTGCGTCACCAGGATGCCGTCCACTTCGCGCGGGATGGGCATGTCCACGTCTTCGATGTCGTAATCCGCCAGCGGCTTCAGAATCGGCAGCTCCACCGTCGCCGTCGGCGCGTGCGTGTCGTTTGTGATTTTCACGCTCATCGAGATCGTTCTCGCCTCATCGCTGCTTATTTTGGGTACGGATGTCCCGCCAGGATCGCGAACGCGCGGTAAATCTGCTCCGCCAGCAGGACGCGCGCGAGTTCGTGCGAAAGCGTCAGCGGCGTCAGCGAGAGTTTCGTCCTCACTTGTTTCCGCAGCGCTTCCGGAAATCCCTCCGCATCGCCGCACAGAAAAACCAGCTCGCGCGTGCCGCGGTCGCGCATGTCGCCCAGCCATCGCGCGAACTGCTGCGACGTGAATTGCTTGCCCGCGTCATCGAGCAACACCAGCGTCGCCGCGGCGCCTGGCTTGAATTTTCGCATTTCCGCGGCGGAAGAATCCCGCAACTCGAGGATCTCAATCTCGGCAAATCGCTTGATTCGCCCGAGATAGTCCTCCAGCAGCCCGCGAACCTCCCCGCGCCGCGTCTTGCCGAGCATCACCAGGCGAATCTTCACCGTTGCGCCCGCGGCGAAGCCTTCACTTCAGCCCGAATTTCTTGCGTTTGTCGAGGAGCGTCTTCCGGCTGATCCCCAAAATTTCCGCGGCCTTGGCGATTTTGTAGTGCGTGGCCTCGAGCGTCGCCGCAATCGCCTCGCGCTCCAGTTCTTCGAGTGAGCGCAGATGCGCGGTGAGCTGCGAAGTTCCCGCGCCGGCGTTCCTCACGCTCTCTGGGAAATCTTCCGGCCCGATCATGCCGTCGCGCGAGAAAACCAGCGCGCGCTCGATCACGTTTTTCAATTCGCGTACGTTTCCCGGCCACTTGTACGCCTCCAGTGCCCGCACCGCCTCCGGCGTCAACACAGCGCCTGTGCGTCCGTGCACCGGAGCGAGCCGCGCCAGCAGATGGCTTGCCAGCGGCAGGATGTCCGCCGGCCGATCGCGCAGCGGCGGCACCACGATGCTCAACACATTCAGCCGGAAATAGAGGTCCTCGCGAAATCTTCCCGCGGCCACCGCGCGCGGCAGGTCGGCGTTCGTCAGCGCGACGATCCGCGCCTCGATCTTCAGCGTTTCCATTCCGCCCAGCCGTTCGAACGATCGCTCCTCCAGCACGCGCAGCAGCTTCGACTGGATCGGCGGCACCAGCGCCGCCACTTCGTCCAGCACGATCATGCCGCCATCCGCGAGTTCGAGGCGCCCCAGCTTGCGATCCACCGCGCCGGTGAACGCGCCGCGCTCGTGCCCGAACAGTTCCGATTCCACCAACTCCGAAGGCAGGCTCGCGCAATCGATTTTTTGGTACGGCGCGCTGCGCCGCGGGCTCCACTCGTGGATCAACCGCGCGAGTTGGTCCTTTCCCGTGCCGCTTTCGCCCGTAATCAGCAGCGTGGTCGAAGTGTCCGCGACCTTGCGCGCCAGCTCCAGCACCGCCAGCGAAGCAGCGTCGCGCGCCACCCAGGGGATTCCGGGCTCGCTCATTGTTGCGGCGCTCCGCTCATTTTCGAATTGGGGTTTGCATCTGCGTCAGGGATATCGATTCTCCGCGCTGAGCGCCACAGCCGCTCCAGGTCGTAAAAATGCCGCGCGCGCTCGTGAAAAATGTGGACGATGCAGAAGCCGTAGTCCAGCAGCACCCATTCCGCGCCGCCGTAGCCTTCGCGGTGCCATACTCGAAGCCCTCGCCGTCCGAGCGCTTCTTCAATCGCATCGGCGATGGCCTGCACCTGCGGCGCGCTCGATCCGCTGCAAAGCAGGAACGCATCCGTAAAACTTTTCAACTCCTGCAGGTCCAGCACCGTGATGCCGGATGCCTTTTTCGATTGTGCCGCCTCGATGGCCCAGTTCATCGCCGCGCGCAGGTCCGCGGGCAGCGAGGTCGAATTTTCCGGGCGACGCGATTCCGCGGTCACGGGTGTCGGTAGAGGTTCTGCTTGCAAATGTATTCCTCCACGCGCGCGGGCACAAGGCCGTGGACCAATTGTTTCCGCGCCAGCCGTTTGCGCACTTCCGTCGCCGATACGCTGCTGTCCACCGTGTCCATCACATAGACGGTCGAGCGCCGCAATTCGATCGCGTGGGGATCGGGATGCGAGCCGCCCGGATGCGGCCGCGCGAACAGTTCCGGCGGTATCACCAGCCGCAGCGCGTTCAGTCGAAATCCCGGGCGGCTCGCCACCACGAAGTCGCAGGAGAGCAGCAGCGCTTCGTAATCCTTCCAAGTCGGAATTTCGAGAAATGAGTCCGCGCCTACAATAAAGTACAAATGATCCACGGCGCGCCGCATCCGCGCCTTGAAATGCCGCACCGTATCAATCGAATAAAACTTTTCGTGCCCGCCCTGGTCCGTGCCCGCCTCCGCCAGCGACGGCACGAATGCAGGATGCTCCGCGCACGCCAGCGCCACCATTGCGAACCGGTGCGGATAAGGAACCAGCGCGTAGGCGTGCTTGTGCGGAGGGCGTCCCGAAGGAATGAAGTGCACTTCGTCCAGATGGAAGCGCCGCTCGGCCGCGCGCGCCACGGCCAGGTGGCCGACGTGAATCGGATCAAACGACCCGCCGAAAAGTGCGATGTTGCGGGGACGCCGCGCTTCGGAATGAGGATGCGCGCTCGTCAACGTTCCTCCGTCCCAATTGCGCGGGAGTGCGCAGCAGCTGTGGCGTCTTCTTCCGCGATCGGCGCGGTCGCCGGGGCCAGCCGGTCCAGCGCATCGGCCATCGCGCGGACCAGTTCGCGCACGCCTTCGCCCGTGGCTGCCGAAATCGCGTGAAATTCCAGGCCCTTCGCGGCGCAAAATTCGCGCAGGCGCTCGATTCGCGTGCGGTCCGTCGTGGCGTCAAGCTTTGTCGCCACCACGATCATCGGTTTCTCCGGCAGTCGCTCGCTGAACGCCGCCAGCTCGCCCTGAATCACTTCGAAATCGTGCAGCGGATCGCGGTCCGAAGCGTCGCTCGTATCAATCATGTGCGCCAGCAGGCGCGTGCGCTCGATGTGCTTCAGGAATCGCACGCCCA
>JBGQGH010000085.1:0-12290 GCA_041497315.1 Terriglobia bacterium
ACCGTCTATCTGACGGAGGCCACGCACGCCGAAATCCGCCGAATCGTGCCGGAAACCATGTCCAAGCGCCTGGACCGCGCGGAATTCATCCGCGCTGGTCAGCGCTTCCTGATCGGTGACATCGAAGTCAACGCCTTCTCCATCCCGCACGACGCCGCCGACCCCATCGGCTTCACGTTTCGTTCGAACGGCACCAAGGTCGCCATCGTCACCGACCTCGGTTATCTCCCCGAACTCGTAAAGCACCACCTGCGCGATTCCGATTGCCTCATCCTGGAATCGAACCACGATCTCGAAATGCTCAAGGTCGGGTCCTATCCCTGGCACGTGAAGCAGCGCGTGATGAGCCGCACGGGGCACCTTTCGAACCATACGGTCAGCGAATTCCTCGCCGATCCCGAAGGTTTTGATTCCGCCGCGCGCTATTTGGTCCTGGCGCATCTCTCGGAGAACAACAACAACCCCGACGTCGCGCGCATCTGTGCGGAAGAAGCGCTTCGCCGTCGCCCGCCTGAGAATGGATTTCGGGGGGAACTCTTGGTCGCCTCGCAGCGCGACCCGCTCAGCACGATTCTGCTGTAGGCAAATCCACATGTTTCCATTGCGACCGATCACTCGCGCTGTTCTTTTCTCTCTTTGCTGGCTCAATTTGGGTTTGGCCACGGCCGCAGCGCCGCAGGACCGCCCCGTCGACGCGGCCGAAATCGCCCGCAATCTTCTCTACCAGCCTGCACGCCGCATCGATGTCTCCAGCGGAACACTGCTTTTCCGGGCCGCTGAGTTTACGTACCGCCTCGATGCCTCCGGCGGGTGGCAGGTGGTGCGAGAGAAAAACGATGTGAGTGCAGGTTTGCGTTCCGGCCCGCATTGGAAAGAATTCACGAGCGCGCGCCTCGGCGCCGCATTCCGCTTTACGGGGATGTCCACGGATAACGAAGCCTTCCTCGAAATCCGCCGCGTCGGGCCGGATGGCCCGCCTTCAGAGCCCGCCGCGCGCATCCGTCTCTGGGATCGCAAGCAACTTGCCGCGGCGTGGCTCGATCTCGCCCGCCAGGACGCCGCCAGTCTGACCGCCTCCGAGTTCGAACACGACCTCGAGATCGGTGACCCGGATATTTCGGAAGTCGCCGATGACGGCGCCGCGCTCTGGCTTGCGGTCCGCTACGGTGGTGGCGAAGGAGCTTACGGCATCGGCAGCATCGTCCGCTTCGATCCCCAGACCAACGGCACGAGGCTCTATCAGCCGGAGGAGCTGGCGGAATCCGCGGTCACACACATCGCCGCGAATGGCAGCGTGATTTGGCTTGGCGCGGAGCGGCTCATCGAAGGCGGTGTCCAGCCGACTGTACGCCTCGCGCAATTCCGCCCCGAAGGAAAGAATCTCCGCAGCTTCCCGCCCGGCTCAGCGGCGATGCCCGGTAGCATCGTCACTGCGATTCGTGCCGAGGCGGGCATGCTCTGGGTTGCCACCGACGCTGGAATCTGCCGCTCGGGTTCATCAGAAGATGCCTGGACGTGCTGGCAGATTCTGCCCATGGTGCGCATCACCGCAGCATTGCAGGTTACCAATCGTCCCGGTGGAACCAGGCGCCGGCCATTACCTCCGGGGAGTTACGAAGTGCGCTGGGCCAACGCTGTGTACATCGAAATCGTCACGCCGGATGCACTGGAATGCTGGATCGCGAATGACGACCTCGAGGATAGCGTCAAGCTGCGCTTCCAGTCTGACGCCTTCGAACTGGGGAATGAATCGGGCGGAGGGGCGACGCCGATGCACCTGCTCGACAAACCCGACGGTGATCCGCTCACGGGTGCGCTGGTCTATCGCGCGCCGCTCCTCCCTGTCAGCGAGTCAACCTCGGGGGGATGGCAGAGAGTTTCCGCTCACGTGGGCTGGCTCAGCCGGCGCAATCTGGAAATTCTCCCTGTCATCCAGCCCGCAGAAACCGGCAAACCGAATCTCTAGCCGGATTTCTCACCCTTGCGGTGGCCGAAATCTGTAGCGCTTGGGCACTTTCTCGCTCAGCGTAGCCCGCAGTTTCATCTATTCGTATCGCAGTGCCGCCAGCGGGTCCACGCGCGTCGCGCGCCGCGCAGGGATGTAGCAAGCCAGCAGTGCGATGACGCCCAGCAGCACGGCCACGCCGGCAAACGTCACCGGATCGCCGGGCTTCACTGCATAGAGCAGACCGGCGATCAGTCGGGCGAGCCACAGTGCACCCAGCGTCCCCAGCGTGATCCCAAGCGCCGCCAGGCGCATCCCTTGTCCCAGCACAAGCCGCAAAACGTCGCCTGCTTGCGCGCCCAACGCCATGCGTACTCCGATCTCCTGCGTTCGGCTGGCCACGACGTAACTCATCACGCCGTATACGCCAATTCCTGCCAGCGCCAAGGCAAGCAGTGCAAATCCTCCGGTGAGAGCCAACGTCAGGCGGCGAGTGCCGAGCGATTCGGCGACGACCTGGTCCATCGAACGCACGCCAAACACGGGCAGATCGGGATCGAACTCGGCCACGATGCCACGGACGGAAGCGAGAAGCGCTTCGGGCGAGCCCGTCGCGCGCACAGCGAGACCCATGTAGGGCCAAGAATGCTGCGCAAACGCGGCATAGGCGTCGAGTGATTCTTCGGCGTGGAGGCCGTTGTGTTTGACGTTGCCGACCACGCCGACTACTTCTTCCGCCGGACTATCCTGACCGACGAACAGGCGCAGGTGCTTCCCGATGGGGCCTTCTCCCGGCCAGACGCGTTTCGCAAGGGCCTGATTGATTACGATGCCCAGCGGCGAGCCGAAGAAGTCGCTGTCTTTGAACTCGCGCCCATGGAGCAAAGGAATTCCCATGGCTCGGAAGTAGCCGGGTGTCACCGCGTGCATGCCCACAAGGATGCGCTCGTTCGCCGCGACGGCAGAGTGTCCCTCGATCGCCGGGTAACTCGTGGTGTCCTGTCCCTCGAGCGGCAAGTCGTTTGCCCCGGCGACTCCCTCTACGCCCGGCAGTGCCTCGATCCGGTGGAGCGTCTGCACGAAGCGCGACATCACTTCCGTATGGCGGGCGAAACCGGAATATTTCGGACCGGTGAATGAAAGCGAGAACGTAGTCAAGTTTTCGGGGCGGAAGCCGGGTTGCACCTGCAGCAAACGCACGAAACTCCGCGTCAAGAGTCCGGCGCCCACGAGAAGCATGAGCGACAGCCCTACTTCGGCGACGACGAGCGCGCTGCGCAGCCAGTTTTGGCGCAGGCTCGATCCGCCGCTGCGTCCGGCTTGCTTCATCGCCTCACCCGGGGCGACGCGTGCGCCCCGCAACGCCGGGGCCACGCCAAAAAGGATTCCGGTAAAAACGGCAACGATGAGTGTGAACAGGAGCACCCGAAAATCGAGGTGAATCGCGGAAAGTCGCGGCAGGCCTTGCGGTTTCGATAGAACCAGCGCTCGCAGACCCGCATAGGCCAGCGGCAAGCCCGCCAGCGCGCCGAGCAGCCCGAGCAGGACGCCTTCTGTGATCATCTGTCGTGCCAGCCGCCACGCGCTCGCACCCAGCGCCGCGCGAACCGCCATCTCGCGTTCTCGCGCAGTCGCCCGGGCCAGCAACAGGTTGGCGACATTCGCGCACGCGATGAGCAGCACAAATCCGACGGCCCCGAGCAAGGCCAGCAGGGTGGGCCGGGCGTCCCCGCTCACGAATTCCGTGAACGGAATCACCTTCACGTCGTGCGTGTCACTCGCCGGCTTCCCCTCAAAAAGGTGCTTCACCGCCGCTCCCAGTTCCGCCTGTGCCTGGGCCAGCGTCACGCCGGGCTTCAGCTTTCCCATCACCGAGAGATAATGCGTGCCGGCCTGCTGGCGCGGATCGCTCCCGCCGGGGAATATCTCCGGCACACCATACTTCGGGTTCAAGAACAGGTCGATGTTCGGCGGGGCTTCATAGCTGGAGGGCAGGATGCCCACCACGCTCACGCTCTCGCCGTTGAGCGTAAGCGTCCGCCCGATGACGCCCGGATCGCCCACGAAACGTCGGCGCCAGAACCCGTTCGTAAGCAAAGCCACCCGCGCGGCGCCGGGCTGCCCATCCGTATCCGATAGGTCGCGCCCCAGTGCCGGTCGCACCCCGAGCATCGCAAAGAATCCGGTCGTGACGATCTGCCCGCGCAGACGTTCCGCCGATCCTTGCCCGGTCAAGTTGAAGTTCAGCTGGCGAATCGCCACCAGGTATTCCAGCGAATGCCCCTGCTCGCGATACGCAAGGAATTCTGTGCTGGAGAGAGGTGCGTTCGCCAGCGCCGGCTGCATGTCCCACACCCAGACCAGTCTCTCTGGGGCCGGATAGGGCAATGGGCGCAGCAATACTCCGTAAACTACGCTGAATATGGCCGTGTTTGCGCCGATGCCGAGCGCGAGCGTGAGGATCAGTACCGCGGTGAAGCCCGGAGTCTTCGCCAACATCCGCACGGCAAATCGCGCGTCTTGCCAGAACTCTCGCATGGCACACCCCCGCTTCCCCGTTGGACTCGGGGAATCAACCCAGGTTAGCCGAGGGCCGGGGATCGCACCCTGCGGATCTCTCTGGCGTGGCGTGACGTGTTATTTTTTTAAGACTTCTTCGAAAAAGTCGAGTGCGCGCGGATCCTTGGATTGCCCCAGCCAGAACATGGCTTGCTTGCGCACTTCGGCGTTCTTGTTGGTCTTCGCGACCTGAATCAACATCGGCACGCCTTCTTCACGCGGCAACTGGCTCAGGGCGAACACAGCTTTCTTTTTGATTTCGGTGTTGGGATCGTTTTCGATCGCGTCACTGATCGCGCCAACGGCCTTCTTGCCGGCCTTCTGCCCGAGCCAAAAGAGCGCCTGACTTCGCACGTGCGTGCTCGAATCCTCGCGCGCCATGCGGATCATTTCGTCCACGGCCCCCGGCTCCTTACTCTGGGAAAGCGCGAACGTCACTTGGTCGCGCACGCGGTCGCTGGGATCTTGCCGCGCCATCCGCTTCAAGATCTCGAAGCCTGGTTTCCCCCGCGCCGATCCCAGCCAGAACGCCGTCTGCCGGCGGAGAGATTCAGGTTGGTCCGCGGCAATGAAGCTCTCGAGCGCCCGGTCCGCGGCGGGATCAGACTGAAACACGATTGCCGTCAGCGCGCCATTGCCGATCCGCTTTTCGCTGCCGGACTCCACGTCCGCACCCTTGACGAACGATGTGAGCAGCGCCACGCTCTCCGCGGGCCGGACATCGCTCAACCAGATAAACGGCAACCCTCCGGCATCGAGTTGGCAGTCCTCAGAGTATGTTCGGATCTTCTGCACCTGTTTTTGTTCCACGCGGAACAACACGAACAGCACTTGCGGGCCTTCCAGCTTCACAGTGCCACCGCTGCCGGCGCGGTCACTGTCGGAGATGTTGACGCCGGTCTCCCGGCCTTCAAGGTTGCAGCAGCCGCCGCGGACATACCCGTCGTTGAAATTCCCGCAACACATCCACCGTTCGCCGGGAATCATCGGCACGCCGTAGGCAATCCACGCGGGCGAGTTCTGAGCCGCGACGATGGCCCGGAATTCCTTTTCCAGGCCCGCCGCCGCGGAGCGCGTCTCCTGCTTCGCGTTCGTCAAGCGCGGTTGCTGCGCCCCGGCCGTCGCCGCGCAGGCCAGCAGAATCACTCCCAGCCAGCCTGCGCGCCTCGGTGGGCTCGTCCAAGTATTTTTCATCGTCGTCCTCCTACTTGTTCAAGATCTCCAGGAGATAGTCCGTCGCTTCCTTCGAATGCATGATCGAGAGCTTGGACACGATGGCCTTCTTCATCTCCGGGTCGGTCTCTTTCCGCGCGATGTCTACCAAGGCTTTGGCGTTATTCTGGATGAACAGTGAGTTGATCACTTCCTTGCGATTGTCCGGGTCCTTTTCACTTGCATAGATGGTGACGAGCGCGTCTCCGGTTCGTGACGTTCCCATCAGGCCCAGACTTCGGATGGCCTTGTGACGAAGATTCGCGTCTTTCTCCGTCTTGGCCAGCTCCAGCAGGTTGTCAAACGCGCCACCAACGAAGAGCGCCTGGATAATCTGTTCTTTGTTGTCCGTCGAGCTTTCCTTCTGGTAGAGCTGCCACAGCTCGCTCCGCGCGCCCATGGGTCCGAGCTGCCGGATCGCTTCGCGGCGAAGGTCGGGATCCTTCTCACTCTGCGCCAGGTCCAGAAGGCGCTGCTTCTCACCGGACACCATGAAGCTGCGCAGGATCTGCCGCTTCACATCCACGTCGTTCGAGGACGCGTAAATGTCCGAAAGCAACTGCCGGCTTTCCTTCCCACCGAACAGTCCGAGGTACTCCACAGCGCGGCGCTGCAGGTCTGGGTTCATTTGCCCACGCGCGATTTTTTCCAACACCGCGCGCGCCTGCGCCGAAGACGAAGCCATCTGCGCCAGCACAAAGAGCGCCTGCTTGCGCAGGTTCGGACAACTGTTGCCTTGCAGGAATTTCTCCAACAGCGGCACCGCGCGATCCGGTTCGGAGTTGCGCAAGCCGTTGATGGCCAGCAGCTTCAGCTCACAATCGCTCTGGCTCCCGGGATCTGTCGTCTGCCCGCTGTTTTGCTTGATCGAAATTTCCAGCGCCTTGGCATCGTTCAGCCACCGGCTCTCGGGGTAGGTTGTGCGCAGCGTCTGAACCGTCGCCAGCGCCGCGTCCCGCTTGCCCTGTTTGTTCTGAGCATACGCAATCCAATAGAACGCAGCGTCCGCTTTCTTTCCCTTCAATTGCGTCACCTGATCGAATCGGCTTTCCGCTCTCTCCCACTTTGCTTCGTCCAGCGCTTCCTGGCCCGAGTCGTAGAATTCGTTCTCGCGGTCGCGTTGTCGCTCGGCCCGCTCCTTCTCCCGCTCTTTTTGCTCTTTCTCGCGTTCCTTCTGTTCCTTCTCCCGCTCCTTCTGCTCTTGCTCCCGCTCGCGCGCTTCGGGGTTTTGGGCGCTGGTACCGGGCGCAACTACACCCCCGTTCGCCCCGCCTCCAACTCCTCCCGAGACGCCGCCGGATATACCGCCACCGATTCCTCCCGCCACTTGTGCGGCGGAGTAGGCCGGCCAGCCAACCAGCGCTGCAAGTGCCATCACCAGCCAAATCTTTGAAATCTTTCTCATCTTGCGAATCATCTTCTTTCCTTTCTGGACGGTCTAAGAACCACTGCGGGGCGATTTCAGCGCGTCGGCTTTCTGCCGATCGCGCACTTCCGAATTCACCACCCGAACCTTCAACAAAAGACCCTTCGCGGCGATTCTTTGTTGAATCGCCTGAAGCTGCGCCGCCGTCGGCTTCGACGGGCTGTGCGCAATCTCGAGCAGCGCCCGCTCCAGGTCGTCGAGCACGCTCACCACCGCGGCGTCGCCCTGGTGCTCGGCGGTTTGCATGTAGAGCCGGTTGGACTTCTCCAACTCTTCCGCGCGCTTCTGTTCGCCGGAAATATCCAGGCCGCCTCCGGCCGTGTCTCGTTCGTCGGCGTTCACCAACTCGAGCAGCACCATTTGCGATCGGTCCAGGTGGTCTCCCACGGCCACCAGCAGAATCCGTTCCCGCACCGCGCCTGCATCCGCCACGGGTGTCACACCCGGATCGTTCCGATGAGGAGCAATCGTGATGCGGCCCGCATAAAATGCCGCGATCAACAGCACAGCCAAACCACCCACCGCCGCAAGTCGCTGCGGCCGGAGCCACGCGCTCCAATCCCATCCGCGTCTCTCCGCAAGCTGCGGACGAATGCGCTGCCACACCCGTGTGCCGAAGAAGTCGTCGCGCTCCGGAACCGGCGCGGCATCCACCGCGGCGAGCACGCGCTCGAGCGCGCTGTACTCGCTCCGGCACGCCGCGCATCCCGCGAGGTGCTCTTCGCACGCTGCGCGCTGCTTCGCGTCGCCAATTTCGCCGTAGCGAAGACCAATCAACTGCTCTTCGGTCAAATGCTGTCTGGTTTTTTCATCCATGATGTTGTTCCCTGTGTCCCACCGGCCGCGGACGCCGCCGTCGGTTTCACAAACGGCTCAAGCGTGCGGCGAAGTTTCTGCACCGCGCGGAAAACGGTGTTCTTTGTCGCGCTGGTGCGCAGACCGAGCGTCTGGCTGATCTCTTCGATCGAAAGCCCTTCGAAATGCCTTAGCAGGAATGCCGCGCGCTCCATCGAACTCAATTCCTGCATCGCTTTCTGCACGTGGCTGCCAAGCTCCGCGCTCAGCAGCAACCGGTCGGGCGCAGGGCCGGCACTCGGAATCTTCGCCACCACTTCCGACCCTTCGGCATCCTCCGGCTCGCGGTGCTCCATTTCCGGGCGCCGCTTGCGCCTCAGGTCCAGCGAGCAGTTCACCGCGATGCGGTAGAGCCACGTGCCGAAATTCGACCGCGACTCGAACCGGTCCAGCCGCCGGTACGCCCGCAGGAACGTGTCCTGCACCACTTCTTCCGCGTCTTGTTCGTTGCCGGTCATGCGATAGGCCAGACGGAAAAGAGTGCGGCTGTGACGCTCGACGAGTACGCGAAACGCGTCTCGGTCGCCCGCCAGGGCTTGCGCCACGTGAGCGGCATCGGCTCCATCCATCCAGTTCATTAGACCGGGTTTTACCCTCTGTGGTTAGGTGGGTGAAAGTATAGGCTGCCCAACAGTTGCGGCACAGTTCGCGATCCCCCGGCGCAGCCGGCGCAACCTGATGATTCTCAGCCCACGGGCAGCCGGAATCGGGTATCATGGGGCAGGGATATTCCCCACCGTTGTTCGAAGCACCTGCTTGATTTCGGGTCTAAGTAGTCTGCCGCCACGTTTTGTAACGTGGCGCGGCACGCGGCCGGAAGGAGTGCGCTTGATTTCACGATACACGCGCGAGGAGATGGGCCGGGTTTGGAGCGAGGAGACGAAGTTTCAGAAGTGGCTCGAGGTAGAGCTGGCCGCCACGGAGACTCTTGTGGCAGCGGGCCAAGTCCCGCAGGCGGCCGCGGCCATCCTCCGCGAGCGCGCTCGCGTCAATGTCGCGCGCATCAACGAACTCGAAGCCCGCGTGCTCCACGATGTGATCGCCTTCACCATGGCCGTCGGCGAGAGCATCGCCGACCCGGCCGCCGCGCGCTGGCTCCACTACGGCCTCACCTCGAATGATGTCGTGGATACCGCGCAGGCTCTGCAGATCCGCGAAGCCTCGCGCCTCATCGAGCTGGCTCTCGTCGCCTTCGGCGATGCCCTCAAGAAGCGCGCGCACGAGTTCAAGGACACGCCCCAGATCGGCCGCACCCACGGCGTGCACGCCGAACCCATTACCTTTGGCCTGAAAATCGCCAACTGGTTCTCCGAAAATCGCCGCAACCTCGAGCGCTTCCGCGAAGCCACCAAGCAAATGGCCATCGGAAAGATTTCCGGCGCAGTCGGCAATTGCTCGCATCTCGGCCCGGAAATCGAGCAGAAAATTTGCCGCCGCCTGGGCCTCACCGCCGCCGCGGTTTCATCCCAAGTTCTGCAGCGCGATCGCCATGCGCACTTCCTCGCCACGCTGGCCGTGATCGCGGCGACGCTCGAAAAAATCGCGCTCGAAATCCGCCATCTCCAGCGCACCGAGGTCCGCGAGGCCGAGGAGCCGTTCGCCGGCGAACAGCGCGGCAGCTCAGCCATGCCCCACAAACGCAATCCGGTGGGTTGCGAACAAGTTTGCGGCCTCGCCCGAGTGGTGCGCGCCAACGCCCAGGCCGCCTTCGAGAACGTGGCGCTCTGGCACGAGCGCGACATCTCGCACAGCTCGGTCGAACGCGTGATCCTGCCGGACTCCACCATCCTCGTCGACTACATGCTCGCTCGCGTGACCGAAATCGTTTCCGGCATGCGCGTTTTCCCGGAGCGCATGATGCGCAATCTCGAGATGACGGGCGGCCTCGTCTTTTCCGGCACCTTGTTGCAAGACTTGGTCGAAAAAGGCGCGCCCCGCGAAAACGCCTACAAATGGGTGCAGGAGCACGCCATGGCCGCGTGGGAGAGCGACTCCAGCTTTCGCGACCGCGTCGCTGCAGATCCCCGCATCACAAAATTCCTCAACGCAGCCGCGCTCGCCCGCACGTTCGATCTGCACCGGCAACTCCGCTACGTGGATGCGATTTTCCGCCGCGTCTTTGAGAACTGACCGCTGTTCGCTGGTGTTCCACTTTGGAAAGACCCCATCTGTTGCGCTGCGCGTATTTCTTGACAGTGCCTGTCCACGCTATTAGTCTCCACTCCCCTTCTGCCGGATCATTCTTGGCACCCGCGGCGGGTCTCCTCCTCTCACCCTCCAGGTCGGCATCTTGGAGGCTTTCATGTCAAGAAACGGCGACGCGCCGCCTACAATTCTTGTCGCTGACGATCAGGACGATCTCCGCGAACTTCTCACTCACTTCTTGCGCGGCCATGGTTACCGAGTGGTCTGCGCGCGGCACGGTGCCGAAGCCGAGCGGGTACTTCACGAAGAACACATCGACCTGGCTTTGCTCGATGTCCTGATGCCCAACTTCTCCGGCTTCACACTGTGTCGCGCGATGAAGGATCGCCCGGAGACCCGTCTTGTCCCCGTGGTGCTCATGACCGGCCTCGCCAGCTCGGGTGACCGGATTCGCGGCATCGAGTGTGGCGCGGACGATTTTCTGTGCAAGCCGATCCGCAAGGAAGAATTGCTCGCGCGGGTCAGGTCGCTTCTGCGCGTGAAAAGCTACACCGATGAACTCGAAAGCGCGGAGTCAGTCCTGTGCAGTTTGGCGCTCAGCATCGAGGCCAGAGATCACTACACCCACGGTCACTGCGACCGTTTGGCGCGCTATTCCGTCGCTCTCGCTGAGCGGCTTGGGCTCTCTCACGAGCTGTGCGCGGCCCTGCGCCGCGCTGGATTTCTGCACGATATCGGCAAGGTCGTCGTGCCGGATCAGATCCTCTCCAAACCCGGCCCGCTCAATGCCGAAGAGCGACGCATTATCGAGTCTCACCCCATCGTGGGCGAGCATATCTGTTCTCCCTTGAAATCCTTCCGCCTCGTGCTCCCCATCATCCGCCACCACCACGAGCACATGGATGGCTCCGGCTATCCCGACCACCTGCGTGGCGAGGCCATTCCCCTCACCGCGCGAATCCTCCAGACGGTGGACGTTTACGATGCCCTCGCCACCGAACGCCCCTACCGCAAAGCGCTCCCGGGTCGAGAAGTGATGCGAATTATGATGGAAGAGACGCGGCGCGGCTGGTGGGACGCTAAACTCGTCGGGCAGTTCGGGGCCATGCTCGAATTGGGAGCACCGGATGTGGGGGTGTGCGGCCCGTTTTATGCGGTTGCGAATTAGTTCTTACTGCGCGCGCTGAACGTAGCGGCCTTCCGAGGTATCCACTTTCACGCGGTCGCCGTTATTGATGAACGGCGGCACCTGAATGGTCAGACCTGTTTCAAGCTTCGCGGGCTTCATCACCGAACTGGCCGTGGCTTTCTGGATGCCCGGTTCGGTATCCACCACCGTCAGGTCTACAGTATCCGGAAGTACCACGCCGATCGGTTTCCCTTCGTAAAACTCGAGCTTCACTTTCGTATTCGGCACGATGTATTCCGCCGCATCGCCCAGAATCTCCCGCGACAACTCGAGCTGTTCGTAGGTCTCCGAGTTCATGAAGTGAAAGGTGTCTCCCTCGCCGTAAAGATAATCGTGCTCGATTTCGTCCACGATCGCCCGCTCCACAAAATCTTCCGCCCGGAACCGGTAATCCACGATCGAGCCGGTGCGCAGGTTGCGCATCTTCGTGGCCATGGCGCCGCGCTTGTTCCCCGGCGTGCGATGGTCCACGCTGTGCACCGTGTAGAGGTCGCCCGCGTGGCGGATAATCATTCCGGGACGCAGTTGCGTCGCTTTCAACATCTCTCGCTCCTGTTGCCGAAGGGGTTTTCCGGCAGGCGATCCGAACCGGGTTCCCGCGGCGTTTCGCGGGCTGCTGACCAATAGGAAATTATAGCCGCGCGCGAGCGCCGCGGTCAAACAGAAGCCCCGAGTGGCCAGGCGTCCCCGCCCGGCGTCGCGCAAAGTCCAACTGCTCCGCCGCCGGCACCCGGTGAGTGAACCAAGAATCTTCTACGGCGGCAGGACCTGAGCGTGCCTGCAGCTTGCGTGAATTGCCCTCGCCTTCACGTAAACGAATAACCGGGCGTCAAGTGCTGGAAGAAAATAAGAATCTCGTGAACGTCATAGGGATGCGTGTCGTTCGCGGTGATCGTGTGCTGGAGAACGTCGAAGGCGTGTTGGATACCCTGATGGTCGTCAATGTCGATATCGGCCAG
>JBGQGH010000086.1:0-12287 GCA_041497315.1 Terriglobia bacterium
AAAAAGCTGACGTACGCGTTCGGGTCGTATCCGGCCTTGTACATGTACTGCAGGCCGTAGAAATCGGCTTCGCGCTCGGCGTCGCGCGAAAACTTCAGGAAGCCCAGCGGGATGGCGAACTGCAAGCCTTCGTAAAGTCCATAGCCAGCCCAGCCGCCCGGCCCCAACAGAATCAGTGGAATCATGGCGAGTTGGGTGATTTGACCCTTGGTGGCGTTGCGCGTGCCGTGACGCAGCGCGACGTGAGCAATCTCGTGCGCCATCACGCCGGCCAGTTCCGCTTCCTCGTCCGCGCGCAGGACCAAGCCGCTGTTGACATAGAAGAAGCCGCCCGGCAGGGCGAACGCGTTCACTTCGTCGGAATCAATCACCTTGATGGTGAAGGGAACCTGCGCGTCGGAGTTGCGCACCAGGTTTTGCCCAACCCGGTTCACGTACTCGATCACCACGGGATCATCAAGCAGTTTCGCGGAGCGCTCCACTTCCTGGGACAGTTGCTTGCCCAGGGCGATCTCTTTTTCAAGGGAGTAGAAGTTCACCCCTTTGCCGACCTTACGGTTACCGATTTGATCGGGGTCGTTCTTAGCACTCTTTGACTTATCCTGCTGTTGGGTCTGCTGCTGATCCTGTTGGGGAGCAGCGAACGCGGGACCCGTCACCAGAAGGATGGCCAGCAAGCCGGCCAGGAATTGCTTGGACAAGTTCTTCATTTTCCCTCCGCCGAGGTGGCTAGAGACATTATACACCCGTGGGGCCGAATCGAGCCTTACATCCCAATGGATGTACCTTTGGGGCGAAAGGTTTCCTGCCCCAGGCCCGCTCCGTCAACGTTTTGGTTCAAAACGCAGCGGGCGGTAGGGACGGAGCAGGTCCACGCTGACACCCTCCAGAATCTCGGTGGTCACGAGCTGTCCGATGATCGGGGCGAGGGTGATCCCACTGTGGGTGACCGCCAAGTAGACATTCGGGCAGGCATTGGTAAACCCGAGGACGGGATAACCGTCCTTTGGCAGGGGGCGCCAGCCAAGGGTCACACGCTCAACCTGGGCGGACGCGACCCCGGGCAGATACTCCGCTGCCTCCTTCAGGATTCGCTTGGCGTGGAGTTCCCGGAAGGAATCGTCCGGAAAATCCTGAGGAGGACCCTGAAGCAGGGCGCCATGTGTCGGCGGTGGGCCAATCTGGTCGCCGATGACCATCCGGCCGTCGGGATACTGCTTCATGTTCGATTGGTTAGGTGCGTTGATGATCTTGTGGATCAGCGGGGGCATGGGCTTGGTGTGTACGAGGATTCCAGGAGCCTTGACCAGGGGAACTTGCGTTCCAGCCAAGGCAGCAAGTCGCTGCGTGTCGACTCCGGCGGCTACAACCAGGACGTCGGCTTGCATCTCTCCCCGTGTCGTTTGCACGCTGCGAAGGCGTCCTCCCTTGATGTCGAGCGCCGTGATCTCGCACGGAAAGAGGATATCCACTCCCGCCGAGCGCGCCG
The DNA here is from genome assembly GCA_041497315.1 of Terriglobia bacterium. Lineage (GTDB taxonomy): Bacteria > Acidobacteriota > Terriglobia > Acidiferrales > UBA7541 > JBGQGH01. The sequence goes on from JBGQGH010000086.1 coordinate 1,490, forward strand.
CCCCCAAAAAGGCTTCGGTGGTCAGGCTCGGGTTGACTGTCCCTTCGTCCTCGCTGAAGGCGGCAGCCAGGACAGGGCCAGGTCTGAGCGTGGGCTCAAGCGGGTGAAGTCCTGTCTCGCCAACTAGCCGAGTCGTATACCCCCAGGATTGTTTGAGCTTCACTCCGGCCTGGAGGGTATCCGCGCCCTTTTTGTCCCCATACCACTCCAGGGAGCCGCCCCACTGTAGGGGAAGCACTCCCCCCAACTCCTGCTGTAGCCGGTGGTAGCCCATCATGCCGAGCCGGTTCAGAAGGTCATAGTTGAACGGCTGTTTTTCGAATGTCGAATTGAGCCAGGCAAAGCTCTTTCCCGTGGCGCCGCTGGCGGGCCGGTCTTTTTCGCAAACAGTGACCCGAGCTCCTCGCCGCGCCAAGTGGAGAGCAATCGAAGAGCCCAGGATTCCCGCTCCGGCGATGACGATGCGAGGTTCGGATTGCGCAAACAATCGGAGGCCGGGTGTTGCACCCAACGCCAGGCCGCCCATCAATTGAAGGAAGGACCGTCTTTCCATCGGCGTGTATTCTGCGACTGGGATAGTACCACTGGTGTCTGACCGCAGAGCTTCGAGAGCCCGAAGTGGGCGTCGGCAATGCTGAAGCCTTGCTTGCCAGGCAAGCCTTCAACGGTTTTGCCTCAGGCACCAGGCCGGAAACTTGGAACGGGTGGGCGATTGACAGCCTGCGGTTCTGCCCCCTAGATTGAAGATGGGACGAGAGATGCCGGTTCGCCGCATACAGATCGGTCAGGTATGGAAGAACGACGCGACGGGGGAAGCCTACCTGATCACGAAGATCTACACCGAAGCGCTGGCTAGCGTGGCGGTACTGAGGAAGACCGGCTCGGAAAGCGAGCCCATGCTTCGCGTACACATAGGGAATTCAAGCGGCGCGCAGACCCTGCCTGGGTACTCTCCTACACAGGATTTCGAGAACCTCTAGCCCGCCGGTTTTCGCCGTCAAATCGAGCGCACGGGCATCTTCACCACATCGTCCACCTGCATCATTTCCTTCACCAGAAACGGCTCCGCGTACTGAACGCCAATCATCTGGCCGTAATGGCGCACCATTAGTGTGACCTCGTTCTCGAGCTCGTCGATGTGTAAATGCACTTTCGATTTGCGTTCGCGCTTCGGCGGCTTGAACTGCGAGCCGAAAGCCAGGATGGCGCGGCAGCGGCGCTCGAACTGCGCGGTGATGTCCACGACAAAGCTGGGGCGCACAGCCGCGTACACCGTGGAGTAGAGGATCTTGAAGGGGCGGAAGGCTTCTCCCTCGATCGGCAGGCGCTTCAGGCCCGCGGCGAAGCAGCCTTCGTAGGCCAGCTTGCCGGCATTGTAGTGGTCGGGATGGCGCGCCTCCCAGTAGGGGAGGATCACGGTGTGCGGGCGAAGCTCGCGAATCTTGCGCGCGACGGCGAGCTTGTATTTCTGATTGACCTCGAGGCCCGCGTCGGGCAACCCCAGGTTTTCGCGCACACGGACGCCCAGGATGCGCGCCGCGGCCGCCGCTTCCCGCCGGCGAATCTCGGGCGTGCCGCGCGTGCCCATCTCGCCTTCGGTCAGATCGAGGATGCCCACCTTATAGCCGCGCTGTCCCATACGAATCAGCGTGCCGCCGCAAGTGAGTTCCACGTCGTCCGGGTGCGCGGCGATGGCCAGCAAATCGAGAGTCATCGTGCCTCCATGTTCGTTGCGATGCGCGAGAAGATGATTCTAGAGACTGAGGCGCGCGGCGTCAAAGGCGGGCAGGCAAGGCTCGATTGGTGGCGCGAGGCAGGGTAGTATGGCGGCTGCAAAGAATTCGCAAGCGCTGTCGTGGAGGAGCATCGTGGGAACGTTGCCGTTGCAAGGGCGCGTGGCGCTGGTAACCGGAGGAGCGAAGCGGATTGGGCGGAGCATCGTCGAGCGGCTGGCCGCCGATGGCGCGGACGTTGTGATCAATTATCGCGGTTCGAAGGCCGAGGCCAACGAGCTTGCGGGACAAATCACCGGCAGCGGCCGCCGAGCTCTGGCGTGGCAGGCCGATGTTTCCCGGCGCGACGACGTCCTGAAAATGTTTGCCGAAGTTGAGCGGCAGTTTGGGCGCTTCGACATTCTGGTAAATAATGCAGGGATGTTTTTCCCCGCACAATTTGATCAGTTGACCGAAGAGCAGTGGGACACCATCCTCGATACAAACCTCAAGTCGCAATTCCTCTGCTCGCAAGCGGCCGCGCCAATCATGAAGCGCCAGGGACGCGGATGGATCGTCAATCTTTCATCTCTCGGCGGACTACTGGCCTGGCCGCTGTACACGCATTATTGCGTTTCGAAGGCAGGCTCGATCATGCTCACGCGTTGCCTGGCACGGGCGCTAGCTCCGGAGATCCTGGTGAACAGCGTCGCCCCCGGCACGATCCAATTCCCGGACGAGCCGCCGGATGAGGACTACATGCGCCGCGCCCCGCTGGGCAAGACCGGGAAAGGCGAAGACATTGCAGGCACCGTCGCCTTCTTGGTGCAGTCGGAGTTCATCACCGGGCAGACCATCGCTGTGGACGGCGGGCGTTCACTGGTTTAGCACCGTCTGTGGTTCGTGCCCGCGCGGCGCGCGACAAAGGTCGATCCCCTGGTGGCCTTGCGCTACGAATGATCCGCATGGGATAACCTTGCGACATGCGAGTCGTTGTCGCCGCCGTCATCGAGCAGGATCGCAAGCTGCTGATCTGCCAGCGGCGTAGTGGCGATTCTTCGGCGCTGAAGTGGGAATTTCCCGGCGGCAAGATCGAGCCGGGCGAGACTCCGGAGTCGGCGCTCGCGCGCGAGCTGCGCGAAGAATTGGGCGTCACGCTCCGCCGGAGCCGCGAAATTGCGCGCGTCGAACACACCTATCCCCATCTGACGGAGCCGCTCGAAATCCGATTCTTTGCTGCCGAGATTGAGGGAGGGGAAGTGGCGCCCATGGGCTTCGAAAAAATCGCCTGGGTGCTGCCAAAGGAATTGAGCGAGTACGATTTCCTGGCCGCGGACCGCCCTCTCGTCGCTCAACTCGCGACGGGCCGCATCAAGCCCGCCGAAATCCTCGCGGAGGGCGCTCCCCCCACCTAAGTGGTCATCGGGTCGCGCTTTTCTGGATCGATTTCGAAATCCTTCATCGCCTTCTGCACTACCGACGCCAAGACTTTTCCCTCGCATTGCAACTCCACGAGCGCAGCCAGTGCGATGAACCGCGCGTCCACTTCGAAAAAGTCGCGCAGTGACGCCCGGCTCTCGCTGCGCCCGAAACCATCCGTGCCCAGCGAAGCGAGCCGCCGCGGCATCCACTTGCTGACGGCGTTGGGCAGCGCCTTCAGGTAATCCGTCGCGGCGACGAGTACGCCGGGCGCATCCGCGAGACATTTCGTGAGGTACGGGACGCGCGGCTTCTCGGCGGGGTGCAGCAGGTTCCAGCGTTCGGTGTCCAGGCCATCGCTGTAAAGCGACTTGTAACTCGTCACGCTCCACACATCCGCGGCCACGCCGAACTTTTCCTCGAGAATTTCCTGCGCCTTGATCGCCTCGCGGAGAATCGCCCCGCTTCCGAAAAGCTGCGCGCGCAGCTTGGACTTCTTGTTTTCCGACGCGCGGAAGCGGTACATCCCGCGCAGAATCCCGTCTTTCACGTCTCCCTGCATCGTCGGCATGGCGTACTGCTCGTTCATCACCGTGATGTAGTAGAAGATGTTTTCGCCGTCCTTGTACATCCGCCGGATGCCGTCCTGAATGATCACCGAAATTTCATACGCGAACGCGGGATCGTACGCGCGCAGGTTCGGCACTGGCAGCGCCAGGACGTGACTGTTGCCGTCCTGATGCTGGAGACCTTCGCCGGCAAGCGTCGTACGGCCCGAGGTGCCGCCGAGCAGGAACCCGCGGCAACGCGCGTCCGCCGCCGACCAGATGAAGTCATTGATGCGCTGGAATCCGAACATTGAATAAAAAATGAAAAAGGGAATCGTGTTGATGCCGTGCGTGGCGTAAGCCGTGCCCGCGGCGATGAAGGAAGCCATCGAACCGGCCTCGGTGATGCCTTCCTCCAGAATCTGTCCGTCCTTCGCTTCCTTGTAATAGAGAAGCGTGTGGACGTCCACCGGCTCGTAAAGCTGGCCCTTGCTCGAATAGATTCCCACCTGCCGGAAGAGCGATTCCATCCCGAACGTGCGCGCCTCGTCGGGCACGATGGGCACCACCAGCTTGCCGATTTCCGGGTCGCGCAGCATTTTGCGCAGCATGCTGACGAACGCCATCGTCGTCGAAACTTCGCGGCCTTCGCTTCCGGCCAGAAATTCCGCGAAGAGTTCATCGTGGTCCGCCACGATGGGTTGTGCGCGGACGCTGCGCTTCGGGACATACCCGCCCAGCGCCGCGCGGCGCGCGCGCAGGTAGCGGATTTCTTCGCTGTCCTCCGGTGGCCGGTAGAACGGCAATTCTGCCGCTGCTTCATCGCTAATGGGAATTCCGAAGCGCGACCGGAACGTCCGCAGCTCGTCTTCGTTAATTTTTTTCTGTTGGTGGGTAATGTTCTTGCCTTCGCCGCTCTCGCCGAGGCCATAGCCCTTGATCGTCCGAGCCAGGATGACGGTCGGCGAACCCTTGTGCTCCACCGCCGCGCGGTACGCGGCATACACCTTGCGCGGATCGTGCCCGCCCAGCCGCAACCGCTTCAGCGCCTCGTCCGGGATCTCTTTCACCAGTTCCAACAGCCGCGGATCGCTCCCGAAGAAATGCTGGCGGATGTAACTGCCCGGCTCGACCACCCATTTCTGGAATTCGCCGTCCACCATTTCGCCCATGCGTTTGACCAGCAGGCCTTCGGTGTCGCGCTCGATGATGGGATCCCAGTCGCTCCCCCACAGCACTTTGATCACGTTCCAGCCCGCGCCGCGGAACGCCGATTCCAGCTCTTGAATAATTTGCCCGTTCCCGCGCACCGGCCCGTCCAGCCGCTGCAAGTTGCAGTTGACCACGAAAATCAAATTGTCGAGCTTCTCGCGCGACGCCAGCGTGATCGCGCCGAGCGCTTCGGGCTCGTCCGTCTCGCCGTCGCCGACGAATGCCCACACTTTCGCGTCCGTCTCCGGCTTCAATCCCCGCGCTTCGAGGTATCGGTTGAACCGCGCCTGGTAAATCGCCGTCAGCGGGCTCAGCCCCATCGAGACGGTGGGAAACTCCCAGAAATCCGGCATCAGCCAGGGGTGCGGATAGGAAGAAAGCCCGCCGCCGGGCTTCAGCTCGCGGCGGAAATTCTCCAGGTGCTGCATGTCGATGCGGCCTTCGAGGAACGCGCGCGCGTAAATTCCCGGCGCCGCGTGTCCCTGGAAATATATAGTGTCGCCCTCGAAATTCTCAGTGCGCGCGCGGAAGAAATGATCGAACCCGACTTCGTACAGCGTCGCTGCGGAAGCGTAGGTGGAGATGTGGCCGCCGATGCCGCTTTCCAGGCGGTTCGCGCGCACCACCATGGCCAGCGCGTTCCAGCGGATGATGCTTTTGATGCGGCGCTCGAGTTCCTGATCGCCGGGGAATATCGGCTGCAGCCGCGCCGGAATCGTATTGGCGAAAGGCGTGTTCGCCGTAAACGGAAGATTGATCCCCGCGACCTTCGCGTGTGCGCGCAGGCGCTCCAGAATATGCAGAGCCACGTCCGCGCCGCTTGCTTCAAGCACCGAATCGAGCGATTCGAGCCACTCCTGGATTTCAACGTCCTCCATCTCCGCCGGTTTCGCGTACACAGTTTCGTCCATAACCTGTTTTTGTCCCTCTGATGAGTCCTCAGGAATAGGTTGTTGCACTGGTCGTGACGCAAAATCCATGTGGGAAATCTAATTATAGCGCAGTCAGCGCGTTCGCGCACATCTCCGCTTGCTCTAATCGCCAGCCGGCGTGGACCTTGCCCTTCTCAACTTCCATTTCGATTACCGCCTAGACTTTGCGTCGTGGAGTCTCTCATCTTATCCATCTCTCCGAGCGCGCACAAACCGCATTCCGATGCTCGTCGCCGCACTTCTTGACATCGAACTCGCGTTTTGCCAGCATCACGCCATCGAATCGCACGTGGGAGTCCAAGGAGGATGTCATGTCCCTGTTCCTTCATCAGGTCGCCTATTCCCTCGAAGGCTGGAAAGCACTGGTGGCCAATCCGCAGGATCGCACCGAAGTCATTCGCCCCGCGATCGAACGCCTCGGCGGAAAGATCCACAATACCTGGTTCGCCTTCGGTGATTACGATGTGATTGCCATCACCGAGTTTCCGACCAATGTGGACGCCGCGGCCATCGCCATCGCTTTCGCCGCAGGCGGCGCGCTGAGGTCGGTGAAGACCACGCCGCTACTCACTACCGCGGAGGGCATCGAGGCCTTGAAGAAGGCGGCTGGCTCGGGCTATCGCGCCGCGACCGCCAGTTCGTAAGCGGCACTCCGCTCCCGCTGCCCGGAGCAGCCTCCAGTATAGGTGCGCGCGTTTGACGACGCTCGCGCCGCCCCTAGAGTGTTGCTTCGCGCGTGCGCCGCTGCGATACTGCGGGAATGTACAGCGCCGCCGTCCTCGATCACTTCAAGAGCCCGCGCAACGCCGGCGATCTTCCGGACGCCTCCGCGACCGTCGAAGTCACCAATCCCGCTTGCGGAGACATCTGCCAGCTCGCCGCGCGCGTCGAGAACGGCCGCATCGTCGAGGCGCGCTTCAAGACGCGCGGCTGCGTGACCTCCATCGCTTGTAGCTCTATGCTCACCGAATTGATGCAGGGGAAATCGCTGGCGGAATTGCACGCGATCACACCGGAGCAAATCTCGCAGTTGCTCGGCGGATTGCCGCCCGCTACATTCCACGGCAGCCAGCTCGCCTGCGACGCGCTCGAGGCCCTCATCGCCAGAATCTCAGCTTAGTCACAGCGGGACCCAAACGGGGAGTAAAGTGAGGATTCGGGGAGGGCTGCGTTGCGAAAAACTTCAGACTGGCTTGACGAATCACCAGTCACCAGCCCACCTGCCGCAGGCAGGTCACGAGTCACGAATCACCAGTCACGAATCACCAGTCACGCCTTTAATCGCCTTCTGCATCGTATCCGGGTCGTTGAGGTTGAGGATCACGCCTTCCTCAGCGGTGGGTACCTCCAGTAGGTCCGCCGAGTGGGCCCAGACCACCGCCCGCGCTCCCTTGTCCGCCGGCGCCGCCAGCAGTTCCGGATAGAGCTTGCTCGAAAAAATCACGGGGTGGCCCCGTCTCCGCTCGTAGGTAGGCAAGACAATGGATTTCTGCGAAGAGTAAAACTTCGAGATCAGCTCGCCCACCAGCGCCGCTGTAATCAGTGGATGGTCCACCAGACAAAGCATCAGGCCGTCCGTTCCCGGCGGCAGGGAATTCACCGCTGCCTGGATGGAAGTAAGCTGCCCTTGTTCCCATTGCGGGTTTACGACAACGGAGGCGAAATCAAGCTGGAGTTTGCTGCGGATGTCTTCCGCGCCGGCGCCCAGCACCACGCGCTGCACGCCCACTTTCGGGTGGCGCGTCACTTCCAGCAGATGTTCCAGGAAAGGCCGGCCATGAAAGGGAACCAGCGCCTTGGGCGAACCCATCCGACGTGATTCACCCGCGGCGAGAATCACTGCCGCAAGCATGTTGGACCTCAGTGACTTTCCGGCTGGGCTGCGGCGAGTCTAACAGATTTGTGCGGCAAATTCTTGGCATTGCGCCGGACGGCGACCAATTCCGCCGCGATACTGATGGCGATCTCTTCCGGCGTCATTGCGCCGATCTCGAGCCCGATCGGAGCGTGTACCCGCTCGAGCTTTTCCAGCGGGATGCCGTCCTCTTCGAGCGCCTTGTAAACCGAGAGCACTTTGCGCTTCGATCCGATCATTCCGATGTAGCGCGCGTCCGTCTTTGCGGCCCAGGCCAGCACGCGCATGTCGTCACGGTGCCCGCGCGTCACGATCACCAGGTACGTTGAAGCTCCCGGTACGATCTTTTCATAGGCTCCCTCGTACGTCGTGTAAATCTCCCGCGCCATCGGGAATCGCTGCGTGTTCGCGAACGATTCGCGGTCGTCCACCACCCCGATTGCAAACCCCACCGTGTGCGCCGCCTGCGCCAGCGCCATCGAAACGTGCCCACCGCCAAAAATGTAGAGAATTGGCTGAGGCAGGATCGGCTCCACAAAAACCTCCAGCGTGCCGCCGCAGATCAAGCCGTTATCGTAGCTAGCTTCGTTGTTTAGGTTGAAAACCATCTTCCGCGGAGCCTCGCCGCGCATCACGTCTTTCGCCGCGGCCCAGACTTCCGCTTCCACGCATCCCCCGCCAATCGTGCCGGCAATCGAACCGTCTTCGCGAACCAACATCCGCGAGCTTTCGTAACTGGGGATCGACCCGTTCGTGTGCACGATCGTCGCCAGCGCCGCGCGTTTGCCTTCGCGCCTCAGCCTCACGATTTCTTCAAATAGGTCCATGTCGGGTATTGTGTAGCGCCGGGCTTCAGCCCGGCGTCTTTCGTTCGAGTTCCTCGGCAATTAGGGTACGGCCAGCCCCGAAAGGTGTCAATTGCCCGCCTCCCGCCCAATGAACGTTAAGGTTTTTCGTTCACATTTAGGTGATTTGGTTGTCCCTTGAAAACTGCGGTTCCTGATCGTTTCTGAATTTCCCATCCAGTCTGCTCTGTGCCTCTGCGACTCTGTGGCAAACTCCCGCTTCCCGCTTGCCAGGATGCCCGTTTGTCCTACCATCCACTCGTTCGTTTGTGCCGCATATCGCAATGTGATATCACGTGTGCTGAGCCTGGCTCGCACGAGTGTCAGGGGGGCGAGCCATGTCTCTACGCCTGCGCGAACCTTTTTTCCGCTGGCCTTGGCCTGATGCCCGATTTCGAGTGATTCCGGGCGTGTAGATTCCTCCTTGCAGGAATTCCACAGCGCCCCGGCTTTCACATGATTTCTCGTTGACGCAAATGAAAGCGATCATTTTCACCGAACATGGCGGACCCGAAGTTCTCCGCTATGCCGACGTCGCCGATCCCAAGATCGCCCCGAACGAAGTCCTGGTCCGTGTGCGCGCAGTCGCGCTGAATCATTTGGATCTCTGGGAGCGCCGAGGCCTGCCGGGGATCACTTTCCCCATGCCGCACATCTCCGGCAGCGACATCGCCGGAGAGATTGCACAAGTCGACGCGCAAGCCACGCGCGTGAAAGTGGGAGACCGGGTCCTCCTTTCGCCGGGGATTTCTTGCGGACAATGCGCGGCGTGCTCTGCCGGTCTCGACAATCGCTGCCGCAAATACACGCTACTCGGCTACATGGTGGATGGCGGCTGCGCGGAACTCGTGAAGGTGCCGGAGGTAAACGCAATTCCGATTCCCGGGGACCTTTCGTTCGAGGAAGCTGCCGCCATACCGCTGGTTTTTCTTACCGCGTGGCACATGCTCATCGGCCGGGCACAAGTCAAGCCCGGCGAAGATGTGCTCGTCCTCGGAGCGGGCAGCGGAGTGGGCAGTGCAGCGATTCAAATCGCAAAACTTGCCGGGGCTCGCGTCATCGCCACGGCCGGAAGCGATGCGAAGCTCGCCAAGGCTCGCGAACTTGGCGCCGACGAAGTGATCAACCATTCAAGCCAGAACATCCTTGAAGAGGTCCGCCGACTCACCGGGAAACGCGGCGTGGATGTGGTCATCGAGCACGTCGGCGTGGCTACCTGGAAAGCCAGCGTCTCGAGCCTCGCGGTCGGCGGGCGCCTGGTCACCTGCGGGGCCACCACGGGCTACGCTGCCGAAACCGATCTCCGCATCCTTTTCGCAAAACAGATTTCGCTGCTGGGTTCGTACATGGGCAGCCGCGGCGAACTGTACGACGTCCTGAAGCTCATCGGCGAGCGCAAACTGCGCGCGGTGATTGATCGCGTTCTCCAGCTCTCACAATGTGCGCAGGCCCACGAGTTGATGGAGAAGCGGGAACAGTTCGGTAAGCTTGTCTTGCGCCCGTGAGCGAGGGGTTTGTAAGGGGCTGCCTGCTTGCCGGAGGCAGGCTTGCTGCGCCCGTGATATGCGATAATGGATCTGCGCACAGCGAAACCATGAGCATGTCCCTCGGAAAAAACGTAACCCTCGAGCGGCCCGACGATTTCGGCAAGCTGCTCGAAGACGAAGGCATCATCTTCACGCAGCTCGATAAGGCCGTGAACTGGGCGCGCAAGAGTTCGCTTTGGCCGCTGGGCTTCGGCCTGGCCTGCTGCGCCATCGAGATGATGTCCATGGCCGCTTCGCGCTACGACATCGCGCGGTTCGGCGCCGAAGTCTTTCGCCCCTCGCCGCGCCAGGCGGATCTAATGATTATCGCCGGGCGCGTCTCCCAGAAAATGGCGCCGGTCATCAAGCAGCTCTACGAACAGATGCCCGAGCCCAAATGGGTGATTTCGATGGGGGCGTGTGCCACATCCGGCGGCGTCTTCAACAACTACGCCATCGTGCAGGGTGTGAACCAGGTGATTCCTGTGGATGTTTATGTGCCGGGATGCCCGCCGCGGCCCGAGGCTCTGCTCTTCGCCATCCTCCAACTGCAAAAAAAGATTGAGGCCGAGCGCGGCAGCTTCAAGAAAGCCCTCAACCTCAGCTAACCCGGATTTCTCACCAGAAGTGAACAAGAAGTGAGGGTTGGGAGTAGAAAAGGGCCGCTTTCTCAGGCATAACTGCGTTGTCGATGCGTGGTTGATGCGCAGAGAGGCGGCCTTTTCCATGACAGAGTGTAGCCAGTCCCA
>JBGQGH010000087.1:0-12133 GCA_041497315.1 Terriglobia bacterium
AGAGGCGCCGCGTGAGATGCACCAGCAGGCCAATTGCAGAATTGAAATTTGAGATTTCAGACTGTGGATGCAGCCGAGCCAACCTTCCGCGAGGCAAGACGGCGTTGGAGTGTCACGGTTTGAGGTCCAGGAGCGCTTTTCCGGTGTCGAGGTCAACCGGCACGGAAATGTGGTCATGGATCGCTCGCCAATGGCCATTGGTCTTGCGATAGCACTCGGTAAAGCGGACCCAGGCGTCGAATTTCTGCCCATTCTTCAATGTTCCACTCAACCGCTCCAGGCCGCGGCTGAAGGCAACCGTGTCGCCCGCCATGATGCTCAGGTCGCGATATTCCACGTCAATCGTGCCCTGAAATTGTTCGAGAAATTCCTGATAGTCCTTCTTGTAGGCTTCGAATCCGGTGTAGCGCAGCGGCGCCACGAGGTCAAACGCCACCAGTGACTGCCCCGGCTCGTAAATGGACATGATTCCATCGAGGTCCCTGGCACTGAAGGCCTTGGCCCAGGTGTCCAGCAACTGCCGGATTTCTGCTTCATCGTTCTTCGCAACGGTGCGTCCCTCCGGGATCCATAGGACGCAGACGCAGGCCAGCGTCAGTGCAGAAAGCGCGATGATTTTTCTCAATGGCGGCACTCCTCTCATTCCGCATGATTGCACGGGAGCGGGGCCGGAGACTAGCGCGTCGGTGAAGGGGCCAAGCGCAGCCAAGAGAGAATCGCACAGGCAACCAAGAGAAAGCCGCACAGGCAAGAGTGCCCGCCATAAAGATTGGCGGGCAGGCCTGTGCTGCTAGACGCCTAGCGGCGGCTGAACTCTTCCCGATTTCGCCGAGTGGGATGGGGTTTCGACTCGTGGTTTTTTCGCGGCGCGGCCGGGACAGGCTTGTGGCAGGAAGTGGCCCAGTCGCGCTTTTCGTACTTGGGGAGGTCGCACATCTTTCCGCATTGATGGCCGGCGTTCTGAGATTCGCAGCCGCAGTAGCAAACCACTCGCGCAGGCTTCGAAAACAACGGAGCGGTCTTTTCCGCTCGCGTGATCAGCGGCAGGAGCAAACCGGCGAGCGGGAGGACGGCAGCGGCTTTGAGATAGGCGCGAAGTGAGCGTCGCATGCACAGAGCATCGCGCGTTGCTCTGCTCGGGGCTCATAGCGCAACGGATTCGATCTTTCATTACCCGGGTCATGGAACTGGGTCGGTTTTCGAGAAGGCGAAAAAGGGTCGGCCACCAACGCCTAAGGTCTTTATTTACAATTAGTTAGGGAGAAGGGGCCGAGTCGATCAGGCGGGCTGTCTCTCGGAGGGCAGGTCTGCCATCTCCAGGCGCAGGTTGCCGGGATTCGTTGCGAAGGCCAGCGCCGTCTCAAGCGAGATGCTTCCGGCCCGCGTAAGTCTTTCGAGCTCGCCATCGAAATACTGCATGCCTTCCATGTTGCCGTCGCGCATGGCATCGAGAAGCGAACGGCCTTCGGATTCGCCGCGCTCCACGTATTCGCGGGTACGCATGGTAGATTTCAGGATTTCGATGACTGCCATGCGCCCGCTGCCGTCCTTGAGAGGCACGAGGCGCTGAGAGACGATGTACCGGAATGCTTTCGAAATGCGGGTCCGGATGATCTGCTGATCACTCAATGTAAAAACGCCGATGATGCGCTCAATGGTCTTGGAGGCGTCAATGGTGTGCAAGGTCGAGAGGACGAGATGCCCGGTTTCGGAGGCCTCCAGAGCGATTTCGATGGTCTCGCGGTCGCGCATCTCGCCGACGAGAATCACCTTGGGCGCCTGGCGCAACGCGGCGCGAAGCGCGAGCGCGAAGCTGGGGGTATCCGTGTGCAGCTCCCGCTGGTGAATCGTGGACTTCTTGTGGCTGTGCAGGAACTCGATGGGGTCCTCGATGGTCAGGACGTGGTAAGCCTTTTCTACGTTGATCTTGTCGACGATGGCCGCCAGGGTGGAAGACTTGCCCGATCCGGTGGGACCCGTTACCAGGACGATGCCGTTTCGCAAATGGGCGATCTCGCCGAGGTGTGGCGGCAGATTCAGCGAGGCGAGACTTGGAATCTTGTTGGGAATCACGCGCATGACGATGGCGCAGCTTCCGCGCTGCGTGAAGATGTTCACGCGAAACCGCGCCAGTCCCGCCAGGCTATAGGAGATATCGCAGGAGCCCTGCTCGCGAAGCTTTTTCACCGCCAGCTCGTTGCGTCCGATGAGATCAGCGGCGATGCGCGCTGTGTCCTCGGTCTTGAGGGTTCCCACCTCTGGAATTTCGACACGCGTCAGTTGGCCGTTTAGCTCCACTTGAGGTTCGCGGCCCGGTGAGAAAATTAGATCACTTACCTGCGGCGAGACGCGAAGCATCGCGGAGATCATGCTCTGCGTGGGGATTTTTGGTTTTTCGCCCTCCGCGGCCGGTGCCGCAACGCTGGGCAATCTTAAAGCAGTGGTATCGGCGACTGACATGGCGCGTGCGTCAAGCATAGAGCATGTCGGTCAGTTGCGGAGTTGAGGAGAGGGAATGAGTTGCGCAGAGAGCAATAGTCCGCTCGAGCAGTTCTCTTAGAACGGGTCCAGCGGAAAGGCGAGAAGAAATGCCGGGAAGTTTCAAAGCGGGAAGGCCGCTCCCGGATTGAACCTAAGGCAAGACGAAACCGAGAGCTGATCAGGAATGGACTGCGTGCGCCCATGAGAACAAAGGACTTGCATGACGTAAAAAGGCCTTGAGCTGGAGTCCCGATTGCGCTGGAGGACCTGGAACGTGTTCCGGTCAAACGATCCCACCCAATGGCGAGCGAGGGGGAAGGGGCTTGCTCGACTACTGGAGAGGACCGTTCCCACCTGCCTCTGAGAGGGAAGCTAGGATGGATGACCCCACGCCCCGGTCAAAAAAAGACCGGGAAACGGAATACGCTCTTCGGGGCTCCTGGTCCCAAGCAGGAGCCCCGTCCCTTTTCTAGATCGCTGGCTGTGTGCCTGCCGTCTCAACCCGCCGAACCACTGCTATCTTCGCTTGCCCCAACACGTGCTCCACTTCTGTTTCCCTGAGCCGCGAAGCGTCGTATTCGAACGAAAGCAGCCGCTTCTCATCATCAACACGAAACCGGCGCAGGCCGTAGGTATTGGCGAAGTCGCCGAGGGCGCGTAGCTGCTCGTTTCGAAGCGGCGCGGGGAGCTCGTAAGTGACTTCCACCAGTGTCATGCGCGGGATTATACCAGCAGCCGTGCTGTGAACGCGCGGCGTTCAGCGCAGCCGGATGGCGGGTGCGCCGGTGTATCCGCGGGAAGGCGGATTCATCTAATATGGAAGGCGATGGACTTTCTGCCTCCGCCTGTCCCAGTAAAATGAATTCGCTGCCTATTCTTCCTTCTCAAAGTGGCTCAAGACCGCAAGCCAAGGATCCCGTCTGCGGGATGACGGTGGATCCAGATCGCGCGAAAGCAAAGTACGACTACGAGGGGAAGACGTACTACTTCTGCTGCGATCACTGCCTCGAAAAATTCCGCGCCGAACCGAAGAAATATCTCGCTGGGCCGCCACTGCAAGGGACTACTCCCATGCACGCGCCCGCGACACATGTAGCACCCGCGCCCATCGTCGCGAGCGGCAAACTCGAATACACATGTCCGATGCACCCGGAAATCGCGCGCGATGCGCCGGGGGCTTGCCCGATCTGTGGGATGGCGCTCGAGCCGCGCACGGTGACAGCCGATGTGGGACCCAACCCCGATCTAGTGGATATGAAGCGACGGTTCTGGGTCAGCGCGGTGCTGACCGCGCCGATTCTCTTCCTGGCCATGACGGAAATAATCTGGCCGCACCTGTTTGGCAGCTTGGGAATGAGCGCGCGCGGATGGATTGAGCTGGCGCTGAGCACGCCGGTGGTTTTGTGGGGGGGCTGGCCATTCTTCCGGCGCGGCTGGACTTCGATCGTCACTTGGCGATTGAACATGTTCACGCTGATCGCGATCGGCACGGGGACTGCGTACGTGTACAGCGTGATTGCGACGATTGCGCCGGGGATTTTCCCGGACACCTTCCGCGACGCGCACGGCGGCGTGGCCGTCTATTTCGAAGCGGCGGCCGTGATTACGATGCTGGTGCTGCTCGGGCAGGTGCTGGAATTGCGCGCGCGGGACCAAACCAGCGGCGCGATCCGCGCGCTGCTCGGTTTGCAGCCGAAAACGGCGCGGCGGTTCGAGCCGGACGGTTCGGAGCAGGATGTGCCACTCGACGCGGTGCGTCACGGCGACCGGCTGCGCGTGCGGCCGGGCGAGAAAGTGCCCGTGGACGGTGTGGTGCTCGAAGGCGCGAGCGCCGTGGACGAGTCCATGGTCACGGGCGAACCGATTCCAGTGGAGAAGCGTGCCGGTGATCGCGTGACCGGCAGCACGGTGAACGCAACGGGGAGCTTCGTGATGCGCGCCGAGCGCGTGGGCAGCGAGACGCTGCTGGCGCAAATCGTGCGCATGGTGAGCGAAGCGCAGCGCAGTCGCGCGCCGATCCAGCGGCTGGCGGATGTGGTGTCGTCGTATTTCGTGCCGGGCGTTGTCTTCGCGGCGGCGATTACCTTCGCGGTTTGGGCGCTCTGGGGGCCGCAGCCGCGGTTGGCGTATGCGCTGGTAAACGCGGTGGCCGTGCTGATCATCGCGTGCCCGTGCGCGCTGGGATTGGCGACGCCGATGTCCGTAATGGTGGGAACAGGGCGCGGCGCGCGCGCCGGCGTGCTCATCAAGAATGCGGAGGCGCTCGAGATCCTGGAAAAAGTCGATACGCTGGTGGTGGACAAGACCGGAACGCTGACCGAAGGCAAGCCACGGGTGGCCTCGGTCGGTTTGGCTCCCGGCAGCCCTGTGGAAGAGCGCGAATTGTTGCGCTTGGCCGCGAGCCTGGAGCGCGCAAGCGAGCATCCTCTGGCTGCAGCCATCGTTGCCGCGGCCGAGGAGAAGGGAATTGCGCTCACCGACGTTTCCAATTTCGAATCCACGCCAGGCCGGGGCGTGCGGGGCAAAGTCGATGGCCGCGAGGTGCTCATCGGCACGCGCGAGTTCTTGGAGCAGCACGGCGTGGTCGGAGCAAAGCTGGCGGTCAGTACACTGGCGCCAAAGGATTCGGCGTTGACGACGATTCTGGTAGCCGTGGACGGCCGCGCCGCCGGCGTTCTGGTTGTCACGGACCGTATCAAGTCCTCCACCCCGGAAGCTCTGCGGATGCTGCACCGGGAGGGATTGCGAATTGTGATGGTGACCGGCGACCGGCGCGAAACGGCGCAGTTGGTGGCCCAACAGCTTGGAATTGACGAAGTAGAGGCAGAGGTATTGCCGCAACAGAAGAGCGAAATTGTGAAGCGGCTGCAAGCGCAGGGTCGAATCGTGGCCATGGCCGGCGATGGCATCAACGACGCGCCAGCGCTGGCCGCGGCCGACGTGGGTATTGCCATGGGGACGGGCACCGACGTGGCCATGGAAAGCGCGGGAATCACGCTGGTGAAAGGCGACCTGCAGGGAATCGTACGCGCACGGCGGCTGAGCCGCCTGATGATGCGCAATATCCGACAGAATCTGTGGTTCGCTTTCGTTTACAACGCGCTGGGCGTCCCGCTCGCCGCCGGCGTGCTCTATCCCTTTTTCGGATTGCTGTTGAGTCCCATGATCGCCAGCGCGGCGATGAGTTTCAGCAGCGTTTCAGTGATTACGAACGCGCTGCGGCTGCGGAAGGCAGTTTTGTAGCGTGGGGGCGGCAGGCTGAGAGCAGAACGGAAAGAAGCGGACAGGCAGGAGTGCCTGTCCTACCTTACTTGGCGGCGAGCAGCTTCATAATGTAATCGGTCATTTCCGAGCTGTCCCAATGCTGTGGGCCGACGACCCTTCTTCCAATGTAGCCGTCGCGCGTGATGATGTAGGTCTCCGGCCACATGGACGTGCCGTAGCGGTCGGCGATTTTCTTCGAAGGATCGCGATAGGTGGGATAGGGGACGCTATGCTCACGCAAAAACCGTTCGTAGGCGGCCGGATCTTCGTCAATGCTGATGCCCAGCACCGTACCGCCGAGGGGCGCAATCTGCTGCTGAAGCCGGTTGAGCGAGGGCGCCTCCGCAACGCACGGCGCGCACCACGAGGCCCAGAAGTTCAGGACGACCACTTTTCCGCGCAGATCGGCGAGACGCGTCGCGCTGCCATTGATCTGGAACGCGAAATCCGGCGCGCGGCTGCCCGCGATGCTCGGCTCTCCCTGACGGAAGCTGGGCGAAGCCAACATGTAGATCGCACCCGCGGCGAGGACCAGGGCCAACCCGGTAAGGAGTTTGCTCTTCAAGGAACGCGCTCCAAACCCTATAATAACCTGTCTGTTTGACGCCGCGCGAGTCGAATCACCACCCGACATGCCGATGAACTCCCGACCATGTGTCTCCGCCATCGTGCCGGCACGCAACGAGGAGGAGAACATCGCGCGCGCGGTGGAGTCGCTAGCGGCACAGCCGGAGATCGCCGAAATCGTGGTGGTGAACGACCAGTCCAGCGACGGCACGGCGCAAGTCCTGGCGGACCTAGCGGGGAAGATCCCGAGGCTGCGCATTCTCGAGATGCACGAATTGCCGGAAGGCTGGGTGGGGAAGAACTATGCCGTGTGGCAGGGCACGCAGATCGCCACAAACGAATGGTTGCTCTTCACCGATGCCGACGCGGTGCACCTGCCCGGCTCGACAGCGCGCGCGCTGAGCGATGCGAAAGCATCCGGCGCGGCGCTGGTGTCGTACTCTCCGGAGCAGGAGACGCGGACGTGGTGGGAGCGCGCGCTGATCCCGTTCGTGTACTGCCGTTTGGCGCAGCGGTATTCGTTCGCGGCGGTGAACGATCCGTCGTCGAAGGCGGCCGCGGCCAATGGGCAGTACCTTCTGATTCGCCGCGATGCGTATGAGGCGATCGGCGGGCACGAAAGCGTCGCCGGCGAAGTGCTGGAAGACGTCGCTCTGGCCGAGCGCGCCAAGCAGGCAGGCTTTCGGCTGCACTTCGCGCCGGGAAGGGGAATCGCGCGCGTGCGGATGTACAGCACGTTCGGCGCGATGTGGCAGGGCTGGACGAAGAATCTCTATCCGCTGCTGGGCGGCTTGCGGGGAGGAGTGGCCCGGGAGTTAGCCTCGGTGGTGCCGTGGCTTCCAGTGCTGCTCCTGCTGCTGGGTCCGGTGAATCGCGTTCTTTGGGTACTGGGCCTGATTTTTCTGGCCGGGCGGCACGCTGCATATGCGGCGCTGCTGCGCAAGAATCATTTTCCGATTTCGCGTATGCTGTATTACGTGCCTGCTGTGGCGTTGTATGCGACCGCGCTCGCTTCCTCCGCATCCAATTATGCACGGGGAAAAGTGGCCTGGAAGGGCCGCGAATATCCGGTGGGAACGCCGGGCCGGTAAAACAACGAAAAAATGGTCTATATCACGCGCAAAATCGAGTTCTCAGCGTCACACCTCTATCACAACCCCGCGTTCAGCGCGGAAGAGAACCGGCGCGTCTTCGGCAAATGCAATAATCCGCATGGCCACGGCCACAACTACGTTTTGGAAGTGACGGTGGCGGGCGAGCCTGATCCCATGACCGGCATGGTGCTCGATTTGAAGGAACTGAAAGACATCTTGCAGCGCGAAGTGATGGACCGCATGGACCACCGCTTCCTGAATCGCGAAGTGCCCGAGCTGGCAGGGCAGATCCCCACGTGCGAAAACATCGCCGCGGTGATTTGGAAATTGCTCGCCCCCAAAATCACGAAAGGGAAGCTCCATCGCGTGCGCCTGTATGAGACGCCGGACTTGTTCGTGGACTGTTTCGGCGAAGGAGCGCGCGCGTGAAGATTCATCTCTCGCGCAGGTACTCGTTTGCCGCTTCGCACCGGCTGCACAGCGGGGCTCTAAGCGAAGACGAAAACTGGCGCGTCTATGGGAAGTGCAATAATCCTTACGGCCACGGGCACAATTACACTGTGGAAGTGACGCTCAGCGGGCCGGTGGACCCGGCGACCGGGATGGTGGCGAATCTCGCGGATCTCGACGCGTTTGTTCAACGCGAGGTGTTGGAGCCATTCGACCACAAGAACTTGAACGAGGAGATCGCCGCATTCCGCGAGCGCGTGCCCACGACGGAGAACCTGTGCATCGAAATCTACAACCGGCTGCGCGCGTTTCCGAAGGCGTACCTCGAGCGCGTGCGAATCGAAGAGACAAGCAAGAACACTTTTGAGTATTCTGGAGAGTCCCGGGGGAGCCAAACATGAGCAAACCGAGTGAAGAACTGATCCTCGATCCAAGCAAGCCGGCGCAGCCCGCGGCGGCCGCGCGCGAAAAGATTGCCGACCTGATGCGCCGCATCATCGCGCTCCTGGGTGAGGATCCCGAGCGCGAGGGATTGCGCAAAACGCCGGAGCGCTTCGAGAAAGCCATGCGGTTTCTGACCAGCGGTTACGCCCAGGACCCCGAGAAGCTCCTGAACGGCGCGACGTTCAGCGTCTGCTACGACGAGATGGTGGTGGTGAAGGACATCGAAGTCTTCAGCCTGTGCGAGCACCACCTGCTGCCGTTTTTCGGCAAATGCCACGTGGCCTACCTGCCCAACAAAAAGGTGATCGGGTTGAGCAAGATTGCGCGTTTGGTGAATATGTTCTCGCGGCGGCTGCAAATCCAGGAACGCCTGACCAACCAGATTGCTCGCGCCATCCAGGAAAAGATCAGCCCGGAAGGCGTGGGGGTGATCATCGAAGCGCGTCATCTGTGCATGGTGATGCGCGGCGTGGAGAAGCAGAATTCGCAGGCGATCACCAGCGCAATGCTCGGCGAATTCAGGGACAACAAGCAGACGCGCGACGAATTCCTGTCTCTCATCCGCACGCGCGGCGCCTAACCTGCGGGAACCCGAGCGCATGTTTCGATTTCAAGACACTCCCCGGATTGATGTCGTCGCGAGTTCCGGAATCCTCCGCGTTACAGTGCAGTCTCGCTCGAACTGGGTGTTCATTGTCTTCGACCTGCTTCTTACCGGAGTTTTCGTATTCTTCTACTATCACTACTGGGCAGTCATTCCCTGGACTTTCAAAGCAATTGGCCTTTTCGGTGCCGCCTCAATGGCGCTCGGCCTCTTCTATCGAATGTCCGTGACTGAAATCTTTGAGATTGACTCGCGCAACCTGACCTTGCGCAAGGAATTTCACGGGTGGGAGCGGAAGCGCGAATACCGAATTGAAGACTGCAGCGAATTGGAATGGAGCGAGGCGACAGACAAAATGCCCCAGAGACTCCACTGCAAGGTTTGCTGGAAAACGGTCTCCTTCGCCAAGGGGCTCTCGGAGGATCAAGCTCTTGAAATCCTCGGGTCTTTGCAGCAGGCCTTGCCGGAGGTCGCTCAGAAACTCTGCTCAACTCTTGCGGGCCTGGAGCATTTCATCGCGCTGAATCTCAGTCGGCGCGAGAAAAAGACCTGATCTCGATCAGACTTGGGGCGCGGCATCTCCCAGAATCGGCTCCCGATTTTGGCTGACAATTCCTTTACTCGCCCTGGGGCGTGTGATAGCCTGCCAAGGTCGAAGAGATGACAAAAGAGTGAGAGCAGGGCACGACGGAGGGTGCGACTTGAAAGAAGCCAAGTCAGTGTTGATCGAACAATACCGCACGCATACCAAGGATACAGGCTCACCGGAAGTGCAAATCGCGCTACTCAGCGAGCGGATCAACTACCTGACTTCGCATCTCAAGTCGCATCTGAAGGATCACGCCTCGCGGCGCGGATTGATCATGATGGTGAACAAGCGCCGCCGGTTGCTGGACTACCTGAATCGCCGTGACCCGGATCGGTATCGAGAGATTGTTCAACGTCTCAGTTTGCGCAAGTAGCCTTCGGGCTTCCAGCCGCGCAATCGGAAATTCATATCCCCAGCGGAACCTGACGCGAGTCCGGCGGCCCGGTGGAACCATCGCCCGGCCGTTTTTTTCTACACGCCCATCGCTCCGCGCCTCTCGCCTCTGCGTCCTCTCCTTCGACTCTTCAAGCGAGCTCTAGGAGCACCATCTCGTATCTGAACTGCGCTCCGGCCCCAGACGGGGAATTCCGGCAGCGCGAAAGGAACAGAATTTATGCCGCAAGAAGCACCTCATCAGGTTCACGTCGAAATCGGCGGGCGAACCCTGACGCTCGAGACCGGCAAGATTGCCAAGCAGGCCAATGGCGCCGTCGTGGCGCGATATGGAGACACTATCGTCCTGACCACGGCTTGCATGGACAGCAAGCCCACGGTAAAAGATTTTCTTCCGCTCACGGTGGACTACCGTGAAAACACCTATTCGGCCGGGAAAATTCCCGGCGGATTTTTCAAGCGCGAAGGGCGCCCTTCGGAGCGCGAAATCCTGACTTCGCGGCAGATTGACCGGCCGCTGAGGCCGCTCTTTCCCGAAGGCTGGAGCACCGAAACGCAAATCGTTTCGCTGGTGCTCTCTGCCGACAGCGAAAACGATCCCGACGTCATCGCCGTGACCAGCGCTTCGGCTGCGGCGTTCTGCTCCGATTTGCCGTTCGACCAGCCCTTCGCCGCGGTGCGCGTCGGCCTGCTCGGCGGCCAGTTGGTGGCCAACCCGACGGTAGCGGACCAGAAAACGAGCTTGCTGAACATCGTTGTCGCGGGGACGGATTCCGCCATCGTGATGGTGGAAGCGAGCGCGCTCGAAGTTTCCGAGGACACCGTGGCCGACGCTCTGGCCTTCGGCCACGAGCAGGTGCGCAAGATCGTCGCGGCCATCCGCGAATTGCACGCCATGGTGAAGCCGACCAAAGTGACCGTGCCGCCTTTGCCGTTCGATGAGAATCTGGCGAAGGAAATCGAACACAAGTACGGCGAGCGACTGCACGACGCGCTCGACACCGCGAAGTACCCGAAGAAAGAGAGCCACCACCGCGTCGCCGACCTCCAGAAGGAAATCCTGGAGACGATTCCGAAAGAGGACGAGGACAAGCGCAAGCTGGCTTCGCGGGCGTTTGAGCGGCTGCGTGAACGTTATTTCCGCGACGACATTCTGAAACGCCACCGCCGTCCGGATGCGCGCGCGTTCGACCAGATCCGCCAAATCACCTGCGAAGTGGGGCTGCTGCCGCGCGTACACGGCTCGGCGCTCTTCACCCGTGGTGAGACGCAGGCGCTGGCCACGCTTACTCTGGGCACCAAGGAAGACAAGCAGCGCCTGGACCTGCTCTTCGAGGAAGAGGCGTTCAAGCGCTTCATGCTGCACTACAATTTTCCGCCGTTTTCGGTCGGCGAAGTGAAATTCCTCCGCGGGCCCGGCCGGCGCGAAATCGGCCACGGCGCACTTGCCGAGCGTTCTCTCTTGAACCTGCTGCCGCCGGAAGCGGAATTCCCGTACGCCATGCGGTTGGTCTCGGACATTCTCGAATCGAACGGTTCGAGCTCGATGGCCACCGTGTGCGGCGGTTCACTGGCTCTGATGGACGCCGGCGTGCCGATCCGCTCGGCGTGCGCCGGGATTGCCATGGGCTTGGTGGTGGAAGGCGAGAAGTACGCCGTGCTGACGGACATTGCCGGCGCGGAAGACCACTACGGCGATATGGACTTCAAGGTAGCGGGCACGCGGCAGGGAATCACCGCGCTGCAGATGGATATCAAGGTGACCGGCATCAGCATCACTATGATGCGTGAGGCTCTGGGACAAGCCCGCAAGGCGCGTCTGGAGATCCTGGACGTGATGGATGCAACGCTGGCCACGGGCCGAGCGAAGATGTCGGACTACGCTCCGCGCCTCTTCCTGCTCAGCATTCCCACGGACAAGATCCGCGACCTCATCGGGCCGGGCGGGAAGAAAATCCGCTCGATCATCGAGGCCACGGGCGTCAAGATCGACGTCATGGACGACGGCAAGGTGCACGTGTTCGCCAACGACGGCACATCGGCCGACGCCGCTCTGCAAATGATCCGCGACGTCACGGCTTCGGCCGAAATCGGCAAGACGTACCTCGGCAAGGTGGTCCGCCTGGCGGAATTCGGCGCGTTCGTCGAGCTCTTCCCCGGAACGGACGGCCTGCTGCACGTCAGCGAAATCGCCGAGCACCGCGTCAAGGACGTTCGCGATGAGCTGAAGCTGGGCGATCAGGTGCT
>JBGQGH010000088.1:0-12124 GCA_041497315.1 Terriglobia bacterium
CATCGCCATGAAACGTTCTGGGCTGATCGCCGTGGTGGACGACAAGGGCCGCGAAAAAGAGCGCTACCACGTCGTGTACGGCGCTCGCCTCCGCGTCGAGGAAGGCCAGGCCGTCACCGTCGGCCAGACTTTGGCCGAATGGGACCCCTACACCTTCTCGATCCTCACCGAGGTCGGCGGCAGCATCCAGTTCAAGGACTTGCAGCCCGGCATCACCATCGAAGAGCAGGTGGACGAGGTCACCGGGTTGTCGCAGCTCGTCGTGACCCTGCCGCCCGGCGACGAAAAACATCAGCCCACCATTCAGATCCGCGACTCCGCCGGCCGCGTCCGCAAGCGCTACCTCATGCCCTCGCGCGCCCACTTGATGGTCGCGGACAGCGACGAGGTTCAGCCCGGCGACGTTCTCGCCAAGATCCCGCGCGAGACCACGAAAACGAAAGACATCACCGGCGGTTTGCCGCGCGTCGTCGAGCTGTTCGAAACGCGCAAGCCCAAGGACCCCGCCGTCATCAGCGAAATCGACGGCATCGTCAAATACGGCGAAATCAGCAAGGGCATGCGCAAGATCTACGTCGAAAGCGAAGACGGACGCACCACCAAGGAATACTCCATCCCGCGCGGCGTTCACATCAACGTGCAGGAGGGCGAGCACCTCAAGGCCGGCGAGCCGCTCATTGACGGCCCGCTCAATCCGCATGACCTCCTGGCCGTCCTCGGCGAAAAGTTCACGCAGGCCTATCTCGTCAACGCCATCCAGGAGGTTTACCGCCTCCAGGGCGTCAACATCAACGACAAGCACATCGAAACCATCGTTCGCCAGATGATGCGCTGGGTCAAAGTCGAGGATGTCGGCGACACTGGCTTCCTCCTCGACGAGCAGGTGGACAAGTTCCGCTTCCGCGAGGAGAACGACCGCATCATGGCCGACGGCGGGCGCCCGGCCACCGGGCGGCCATTGCTCCTCGGCATCACCAAGGCGTCGCTCTCCACCGACTCCTTCATCTCCGCCGCCAGCTTCCAGGAAACCACGCGCGTCCTCACGGAAGCCGCCGTGGCCGGCAAAGTGGATTACCTGCGGGGTTTGAAGGAAAACGTCATCATGGGCCGCCTGATCCCGGCGGGCACGGGGTTGGAGCGCTACCGCAGCATCGAGCTCCTCACCGAAATGCCGCCCCCGCAGGAAATCGAAATGGGAATCGGCGGCGATCTGCCTCCCGCGGGCCCCGATCTCTCGCCCGAAGAAGCCGCCGCGCTCGAATTCCTTCGCAAGGATACCGGCGCGCCGGCGGACAGTTAATCCCCATCGTTTCGTCTAACGGCTCCGGCATCGCATCTGATGCCGGAGCCGTTTTCATTTTCACGCCCGCCAATTTGGCCCGCCCCGAGGACATTCCCTCCCCTTGCGCTTCGTCAGGAGTAGCGTTATTCTCCCTGTCGAAGCAGAAGGGGAACGCATGCCGGACGATAAAATCGATCTCCCGCAGGGCACTCTGGACCTCTTGATCCTCAAGACCCTGGCCCTCGGCTCCCAGCACGGCTGGGCCATTTCCGAGCGCATCCAGCAGGTTTCCGGCGAAGCCCTCCGCATCCAGCAGGGATCGCTCTATCCGGCTCTCCATCGCCTCCAGCGCCGCGGGTGGATCAAAGCCCACTGGGGCGCTTCGGAGAACAACCGCCGCGCAAAATATTACGACCTCACCGCCGCGGGACGCCGCCAACTCGAAACCGAAAAAGATTCCTGGCAGAAACTCACCACCGCCGTCGCCCAGGTTCTCGAGACGGCCTAAGAGGGGCCTCATGTTTGACGATCTCGTCTTCCGACTCCGCTCGCTTTTCCGGCGCAATGTTGTCGAAGCCGAACTTGAGGAAGAGCTGCGCACGCACTTCGATCGCGAAGTGGAAAAATATTTGCGCGCCGGTCTCTCTCCAGCCGAATCCAAGCGGCGCGCTCGTCTGGCGATTGGCGGCCTCGAGCAGGTGAAGGAAGACTGCCGCGACGCGCGCGGTGTCAGCTTCTTTGAAACGCTCCTTCAGGACGTGCGCTTCGCCCTGCGCATGCTGCGGAAGAATCCCGGCTTCACCGCCGTCGCCGTGCTCACCCTGGCGCTGGGCATCGGAGCGAACACCGCGATCTTTAGCGTGGTGGATACCGTCCTGCTGCGCCCGCTTCCTTTCCGCGATCCGGATCGGTTGGTCAAAGTCATCTTCAGCTACCCGGGACTCGGGCTGCGGAACATCTCCTTCTCCATCCCCGAACTGGAAGATCTCAGGTCCCGGGCAAAAGTCTTTGATGAAGTCAGCGTTGTCTGGGCCGCCAGCGTGAATCTCACCGGCTCACGGGTGCCCCAGCGCCTGGAACTTCTCGCCGTCAGTCCGAATTACTTCACGATGCTCGGCGCCACGCCGCAACTGGGGCGGCTCTTTGATTCTCAGGATTTTGCTCTTGGATTTGCGCCCGCGGCCGTCATCAGTGATGGCCTCTGGCGCCGCGCGTTCGGCACCGATCCGAATGTCCTGGGGCGAAGTCTCCAGCTCGACAACGATCCCTACATCATCGTCGGCGTGCTTCCTCCCGGGTTCCGCCATCCCGGAAAAACGATTGCCGCGGATGTCGAGATTTGGGCCACGGCCGGATTCAGCGCGGATCCGTTCGCCAAGCCGGCACGAAACGCCCGGCAGATGCCCGGCGCCATCGGCCGCCTCAAAGCCGGCTTGGGACAGGGAGAAGCACAAGCCCGGCTGACTTCTCTGTCCGAAGCTCTGCGCAATGAATTCCCGAACGATTATCCACCGGTCGGCAAGTGGTCCATCGAGATCCAGTCTTTGCAGGAGTCTCTTGTCGGCGGTGTCCGGTCCACTTTGCTCGTGCTCTTGGGAGCCGTCATCCTCATCATCCTCGTTGCCTCGGTGAACATCGCGAATCTTCTTCTGGCCCGCGCTTCCACTCGATACCGCGAGATGGCCGTTCGCAGCGCACTCGGGGCCAGCCGCATGCGTCTCGTGCGCCAGACGCTGACGGAATCGGTGATCCTCGCTCTGATTGCCGGCCTGGCCGGTGTTCTGACCGCGAGAGCCGTCCTGCGCATCATTCTTCAGTTCGTTCCCTCCAACATCCCTCGCCTTCACGAAGTCAGCGTGAACTGGAGCGTCCTCGGCTTTGCCCTGCTGATTTCGGTCCTCACCGGCCTGTTGTTCGGCTTGGCCCCGGCGATCCAGTCGGCCAAGGCGGACCTGGTCGCTGCGTTTCGAGAAGGGACTTGCCGCGCGGGCCACAGTGTGAAGGTCAGCCGGTTGCGAGGCGTGCTGATTGTCTCGGAACTCGCGCTGGCCATGGTTCTGATGGTCGGAGCCGGTCTGCTCCTCCGCACCTTCTGGGGGCTCCTGCAGCAGAACCCGGGCTTCAATCCTTCCGGAGTCGTCGCGGCGAGCCTCTGGTTGCCCGCGCCCAATGACCCGAAAGCGGATACCTATGCGAAGTCGGAACAGTTGACCCCGTTCTTCCGGGAGGTCTTGCGGAGGCTCCGCGCGATTCCCGGCGTCGAACTCGCCGCATTCACCACTTCCCTGCCCGCCACCGGCGACCTGACGTTCAACGTGGCGCTCAATATCGAAGACCGCGCCGTGGACTCCTCGCAGGATTTGAAGGCGGACTTGATCAGCGTAACTCCTGATTACTTCCGCGTGATCCAGTCCTCTCTGGTTCGCGGCCGCTTCTTCGCTGAAAACGACGAGAAGGGCCAGCAGGATGTCGCCATCATTGATGAATCGACCGCGCGCCGCTACTGGCCGGGTCGCGACCCCATCGGCCGCCGCCTCAAGACCGGACGGGCGGCTGCCGCTCCCTGGCTCACCGTCGTGGGCGTGGTCGGAGACATCAAACATGACGGCCTGGATAAGGATGGAGTTCCCCATCTCTATGTCGCCGCCTACCAGCGCGCCAGCAAAATCTTGAACGTGGTCACGCGGACTTCGCTGCCTGCCGCCTCTCTGGAGTCGCAAATTCGCAGCGCGATTCAGTCCGTGGACCCGGGCCTGCCGGTTTTCAACGTGCGCTCGATGCCGGAAATAATCGGCGATTCCCTGGCCACGCGGCGGTTTTCCGCGGAGTTGGTGGCGGCGTTCGCGGTGCTCGCGCTCGCTCTCACTTCCGTCGGGATTTACGGCTTGCTGGCCTACTTGTGCGGACAGAGGTCCCGCGAGATCGGCATTCGAATGGCGCTCGGTGCTCAGCCCGGCGATATTCTCAGAATGATTCTGAAGCAGGGAGCGCAGCTTGCTGGCGGAGGGATCCTGGCGGGCCTGCTCTTTGCGGCCGTCACCGCGCCGCTGATTTCAGCCCTGCTCTATGGCGTACGGCCCCTGGATCCGATTGTTTTCCTCGCCGTGCCGCTCGTCCTGCTGGCTGTTTCGCTCTTGGCCAGTTACATCCCCGCGCGCCGGGCCATGAGGGTGGATCCCATGATTGCCCTGCGGCATGAGTAGGCTCGCCGGGCTGCGCCTTCGGGATTGCGACAAGGGCCCCTTTAATGCCCGGTGTTGCACGCAACACCGGGGCTAGGAGCCACGCAAGATTCTGGCGGCGGGTGGGGTACTTGGGGTACTGGAAACGTCGCGCCGGCCCTTAAATCAGTCCGCCTCGATTCGCGCCGCTTCCGTTCTAAGTTCTTCGGGAGACAGTTCAACTACTTTTCCGTTCTCCCAGACATAGATCGGTGTCCCCCGGCGGGCACTCTCGATAATCACTTTCTCGACCGCGGCCTTCAGGGCCAATTCCGCGCGAACTGAAAGTGACAGTTCGAGCACGTTGGCTGGCGGCTTCGTCATTGCTTGGGTTTCTGCGGATCGGGCTGCTTCGGCTTGGGCGCGGCCTTCGGATCCGGAACTGGCGGCGTTCCTGGCGGATCAATCCCGAAATCCCAGACGTACATGTTCATTCCTTCCGCCAGGATTTCGCCCAGCGCGTACTCGCCCGGTGCGAGGGCTTCGCTGACCGTAAACCGGTAAACGCCTTTGGCCACCGGCCAGCGCTGCATGGTGATGTACTTCCGCCTCTCGTCCTGGTTCCCCACAATGTCTGTCAGGATCACCGCAACTTCCCGTTTGTCTCCCTTGACCGTCGCGCGGATCAACTCCATCTCCGGCTCGCGCGCATCGGCCGTGCGGAAATAAAACTCCGGCTGCGGCGTGGTCAACCGCAGGACCGCGCGCTTGCCGGCAATTTCCATGGTCTGTTTCGTGGGGATCACCGGCACCGGTACCAGGATCTGCTTCATCACCTGGCCCTTGCTCAATTTCAGGCCGGACACTGTCTGCGTCAGTGGCAGGATCAGCTTGCCCTCGACGGCGTAAATCCCTTCCGCTTCCGGCAGGAAAACACCCGGCAGGATCTCGATGCTCGATCCCACCTCGATTTCAGCCGCGCGCTCCCCTGCCTCCCGGGCGCGGACTTTCTCCTCCGTTTCCTGCTTTTTCTTGGCGTCATCCGCTTCGGCTTTGGCCGTCGCGTCCCAGTCCACCAACTCCGTCGGGATTTCCTCCCACGCCGAGCGTTCCAGGCTGTAGTAGCGCACGCGGTCTTCCTTGCGCTCGTAGCTGCGCACAATCTGGTAGGTGCCGTCCTTCAGCACCAGCTTCTTGCCGCGCGGCAGAGGCACCGGAACTTCCTGTACGCCTGTCTTCTTGTCTTTCTCCTGGCTGGCGGCCGGCGGGTTTTGGTCTGCGGGCGGTTTCTGTCGGAAGGAAGGTGCTCCCACGCCGGTCGCCGTGCCGGAAACCAGCACTGCGAAAGCCAGAGCGAGCCAAGCCATCGCTCCGATCGGCAGTCGGCGATGCTTGTCGGCTAGCGGATTGTGCTCGAGGACTTTCAAGGAGTGCGACTTCCCTTCCCCCGGTTAGGATGCCTCAGCCACCCTGGGGGTTTTGTCCGTCGCTCGTGGGCGGCCCTCGGGTGATGGATCGAGCATAGCGCGGCCGGCTCCCACGGGCAATCACACGGAAAATGGCGCGGGGGCGTGGGCGTGTGGTAGATTGCGCGTTCGTCCCGCTCCTGTGGGACTTACCTGCACAGCCGACAATTCCGTGAAGCATTGGGAGGATTCCATGCCGGGTCAGTCTCTGTTCGCTCGCAAGCGTCCGATCGCCTCGATCTGCTTTGCCATGCTGCTCTCCTTGGGCCTGGCTTCGGCAGCCCGGGCGCAGTCGTTCGACATCATTCCCGTCGCCGAGGGCACCTACGCCGCCATCGGCCGCCCGGGCGTGGCCTCGAACGGCGCCTTCATCATCAATCAGGACGACGTCGTGGTGGTGGACACCCACTACCGCCCGAGTTGGGCGCGGGAACTAATCGGCGAGATCCACAAGCTCACCAACAAGCCTGTGCGCTACGTCGTGGACACGCATTGGCACAACGACCACGTGCAGGGCAACCAGTCCTATGTCGCCGTCTTCGGTCCCAACGTCGAATACCTGGCCCAGCACAACACTCGCGAGGACATCGTCAAGAAAGCTATCCCCAGCGTGCAGCAGTCGCTGGCCACTGACGTCCCCAACCTGATCGCTCGCATCCAGAAAGCCCTCGACGACGGGAAGGACCTGCAAGGCAATCCGCTCACCGCGGACAGCCGAGTGGCACTCGAGCGGCGCCTCGCCGATCAGAAGTCCTACCTCGAAGAGTTGAAGCAGATTCAGATTACGCTCCCGACCCTGACCTTCGAACGCAGCCTCATCCTCCACAAGCCCAACCGCGCGATTCACGTCTATTACTTCGGCAAGGGCCACACCCGCGGCGACGTCGTGGTTTACCTCCCCGCCGAGAAAGTCCTCGTCACCGGCGACCTCGTCACCAATGGCATCCCCTTTATGCGCGACGCCTATCCAGTCGAATGGGCCGTCACACTCGAGTCGCTCGAGAAGCTGGACTGGAACAAGGCCGTCTGCGGACACGGGCCGGTGCAGGAAGGCAAAGCGCAGCTCCAAAACCTGATCGCGTATATGCGGGATATGGTCGCGGCCGTGAAAGACGCCGTGGCCAAGGGCATGACGCTCGAACAAGCCAAGAGTTCCATCGACCTCAACAAGTACTCCACTAAATTCCAGGCCTACACCACCCCGGCGGCGTTCAAAGCGGCTTCAGATTCCGCCATTGACCGCACCTGGGCCGAAGTGACCGGCAAGATTTCGGACTAAGACGATTCGAACTGCGGGCGAAAAGCGGAAAAATCCACTGGAAACACAAACGGCGTTCCGGTTGAACGGAACGCCGCTTTTGTGTTGCCCCGATGATATCGGGGAATCAATCTCTTAGTGCTGGCACCGCGTATAGAGGACAGCGAGCACCATGACATCCGAATTGGTGAAGAGCCACCGCTCGGCCTCCTGGCCTGCCGCTTCCGCGGCGCGAGCAAGAAATCCCAGATGCTTGCTGCGCGCAAGAGTGCGCAGGTGCTCCAGGCAAATGCCCGTCAGGCCTGAGACTTCCTCGTCAGTGAAGAGCTTCTGGCTCGATCGAATCTTGACCACGGTGCCTCTTTTCTCCCTCAGACTTCTCCAGCAGCCTCTACAACGTTTGATGCAGGTTGCATGTTACGGGCTGCAAGAATCTTTCTGCAATAGTCGTTCCGTTTGAGTTGCGCAAAACCTCATGCCTAGTACGGACGGGCTAAGCTGAAAACCACAAACGAGTTAACTCCCGAGATAAGGCCCGTACTGAGATGGCAAGGGCCCCGCCGGCCCTGTTGAGGGGTCGGAATATCTGCTTTATTCTGTAGGGCTTATACGGTTTCTGGGATTCTCTCGATGGGAGGGAGATTCCGACAACGCAGCGGCGGACAAAAAGAACGAGCTAGACGATGAAGCCTCCCGCCTTTTCGAAGGAGTGTGCCAATTGCAGCACGCGTGATTCGCCGAATGTGTTGCCAAAAATTTGCAGTCCCACGGGAAGGCCTTCGGGAGTCTTGCCGCAAGGAAGCGAGATCCCCGGCACGCCGGCGAGTGAGCCGGTGACGGTATAAATGTCCGCGAGATACATCTGGAGCGGATCGTCGGTGCGTTCGCCGAGACGAAATGCCGGAACGGGGGAGGTTGGCGTGACGATGGCGTCCACGCGGCTGAATGCCTCCGCGAAATCCCGCGCGATCAGAGCGCGCACCTGCTGGGCCTTCTTGTAATAGGCGTCGTAGTACCCCGCGGAAAGCGCGTAGGTGCCCAGCATGATCCGGCGCTTCACTTCGGGGCCGAAGCCTCGGCCGCGCGTCTTCTTGTACATCTCGGCGAGCGTCGCGCCGGGCACGCGCAGGCCGTAGCGCACGCCGTCGTACCGCGCGAGGTTGGAACTGGCCTCGGCGGTGGCCACGATGTAATAGGCCGCAATGGCGTAGTCGGTGTGCGGCATCTTCAGCTCGACCGGCTGGCAGCCCAGTTTCTTGAGCAGTTCGATCCCGGCCTCAATTTTCTGGCGCACCGCGGCGTCCATCCCCTCACCGAAATACTCCTGCGGAATGCCGATGCGAAGGCCCTTGATCGGCTTATCGAGTTCAGCGGCATAGTCGGCCACCGGCGCCGCAGCGGAGGTGGAATCGTTCGCGTCGCGTCCGGCAATCACGGCCATGATCAAGGCAGCATCGCGGACGGTGGTGGCGAACGGCCCGATCCGGTCGAGCGAGGAGGCGAAGGCGATCAGTCCGTAGCGCGAGACTCGTCCATAGCTCGGCATCATCGCCGGGATGCCGCAGAACGAGCCCGGCTGGCGGATCGAGCCGCCCGTGTCGGTGCCTAGCGCGGCGACAGCAAGTCCCGCGGCGACGGCCGCGGCGGAGCCGCCGCTCGATCCACCGGGCACACGGTCCAGTGCGACGGGGTTGCGCACCGGACCGTAGGCGGAGTTCTCGTTCGAGCTGCCCATGGCGAACTCGTCGCAGTTCGTCTTACCGAGCACGATGGCGCCGGCACCTTCGAGGCGCGCGACCGCGGTCGCGTCGTAGGGTGGGAGATAGCCTTCGAGGATGCGCGAGCCGCAAGTGGTTGGGACGCCGCGCGTGGCGATGACGTCCTTGATAGCCATCGGCACGCCCGCGAGCGGTGGGAGCGAACCGCCGGCTTTCACCAGCGCATCGATCCGGTCGGCTTGCGCGAAGGCGCGTTCAGGACACAATGCGAGGAATGCATTCAGCGACGCGTTCTGCTTCTCGATGCGCGCGTAGAATTCCGTGGTCAGCTCGCGCGCGGAGGTCTTTTCCCCGGCGAGCGCGGCTCGGATCGAGTCCACAGTCCATGCGGTTGGCGCGCTCACCTGTCGTCTCCCGACGAGCCTTCGGCTCGATCAATCACCTTCGGCACGCGGAAATACGGCGGCGCGGGATCGGGCGCGGCGGCGAGGGCATCCTTGGCGATGTCGCAGGGGACAACGACGTCATCGCGCAGCGCGGGATTCTCCCCCGCAGCGACTCCGGAGAGAACTTGCGCGAGCGGCTCGACGTTTGTGGTGTCCAGCTCGTTCAATTTGCCGATGTATTCGAGGATGTGATCAAGTTGGCTCTGCAGCGTGGAAACTTCCTGCTCGGAAAGCGCGAGGTTGGCGAGTTCGGCGACCCGCAGGACATCTTCGCGCGAGATTTTCATGAGTTGCGCGAAGCGTGGACGGCTGCGGCGGATTTGCGCGGATAGCGGGTGGCGACGTAGTCGTCCACCAGGGCCTGGAAGGCCACGGAAAGTTCGTCGTAGGTGCCTTCCAGCGTGGTGAAATGCTTGCCGTCAATGTACACGGGGCAGCGCGGGGCTTCGCCAGTGCCGGGGAGGCTGATGCCGATGCTCGCGGCTTTCGATTCGCCGGGGCCGTTGACGATGCAGCCCATCACGGCGAGCGTCATAGTTTCGACACCTTCATGTTGCTGCTTCCACTCCGGCATTTTTTCGCGGATGTAGTCCTGAATGCTCTCGGCTAGTTCTTGAAACGTGCTGCTGGTGGTGCGGCCGCAGCCGGGGCATGCCGTCACGCTGGGCGAATACGAGCGCAGGCCCAGCGCCTGGAGCACTTCCCAACAGGCATAGACTTCTTCGCGGCGATCGCCGCCGGGCTTGGGCGTGAGCGAGACGCGAATCGTATCGCCGATGCCTTCGTTCAGCAGGATGCCCAGCGCGGTGGCCGACCAGATGGCGCCCTTCATGCCCATGCCGGCTTCGGTGAGTCCGAGGTGCAGCGGCTGACGCGTCTGCCGCGCGAGGTTGCGATAGACGGTGATCAGATCGAGCGGCCGCGAGACTTTGCAAGAGATGATGACTTGGTCGGTGCGCAATCCGCATTCGAGAGCGAGGGCGGTTGATTCGAGAGCGGAGATGACCATGCACTCGTTGATGATCTGGTGCGAATCGAGGCCGAGGTCGCGGTCGGTATTCTCCTGCATCTTGCGCGTGACGAGTTCCTGATTGAGGGAACCACCGTTGACGCCGATGCGCACGGGCTTGCCGTGATCGCGCGCCACTTTGCAGATGGTAGAGAACTGTTCGTCGCGCCGCTGTCCGGCGCCCACGTTTCCGGGATTGATGCGGTATTTATCGAGCGCCGCGGCGCAATCGGGATACTTGGTCAGCAGGACGTGGCCGTTGTAGTGGAAGTCGCCGATGATGGGCACGTTGCAGCCGGCGTCGAGCAAACGCTTCTTGATCTCCGGCACCGCGGCCGCGGCTTCGGGAACGTTTACGGTGACTCGCACCAGTTCCGAACCCGCCTGCGCCAGCTCGAGCGATTGCTGCGTGGTTGCGGCAACATCGGCGGTGTCCGTATTGGTCATGGACTGCACGACGACGGGCGCGCCGCCGCCGACCTGGACGTGGCCGATCTTGACGCCGTAAGTTTTCAGGCGATTCGGGTTCAGCATGGTGCGCGTTCCTGAGCCGAAGTACTTATGATACCAGTTTTCTGGCCCCAATCTTCGGCCAAGGATGGTGCGGGAAAAAGCCACCCGGTCGCGCTAGGGCGTGGAGCGCGGGGGAGCGGGTGGGATATAAATCGCAGCGCCGCAAGGGATGGAACACCTGCGGTGCTCCCCTGATGTTCTTCGGGCACGATAACCATCGGCGGCACCACTCTCTGAGGGAGCCGGCTTGACCTGCATATCGCAATACTGCTATACTCGGAGGTGTCGATAGAGCCTGGGCACCCGAGTGAACGGCGAATTCAGGATCGAGTACGTGGAGTTGCCCAACGGGCGAATCCCGGCCCGCGAATTCGTGGATTCACTGGACGACAGGGCGGCAGCCCGAATTGACGCATTTATCGAGCGATTGCGAATTTATGGCACCCGGATGCAAGGCAAGTTTGTGAAGAGGCTCTCGGCCGACGTTTTTGAACTTCGGGTCAAACAGTTCGACCGAATTTTCCGGATTCTTTTTTTCTATCAGCCCGGAATGCTGATTGTAGTCACCTCCGGCTTTCAAAAAAAGACGGAACAAACGCCGCTGAGTGAACTCGCCCGGACGGAGAAACTTCGAAAACTATGGATGAAGTATCGAAACAAGTATCCCGGATCACAGAAGGGCCGGGAAGCCATCCTGGAGGAGTTAGGGTTATGAAACGTGATAGACATGGCGAGCTTGTGCGACAACGCGCCCGCGGGAGCGCGACCTATCGCAGGGCATTTTCTCGAACCTTGCAGCAGATTGATCTGGCCCTGCTCGTCCGGGAGATGCGCGAGGACGCGGGCTGGACTCAGACTGAACTCGCGAAGAAGGTCGGCACGACACAATCGGTGATTGCCCGGTTGGAAGACGCGGAATACACCGGACACTCCTTGACCATGCTTGAACGCATCGCGGCTGCGTGCGGCGTTGCACTTACACTTCACGCAGAGAGGAAACCACACTTCGAGCGCGAGGTCGCCCTAGTTTAACTTCGCCCAATCCAAACGAGCAGAACTCAGGTCTCGCACCTTGGCCTCAATCCAAGCTCCGTCAAGGCGCGGAGCGAGTCGGCGCGGGGGGATGCAATTCGTAGCCCGCGGGAGGTTCGGCGCCGAGGAGATAGCGCACGAAATAATCCCAGCGGCGGCGGACCATGTAGGGTTCGTTGCCGAAGCCATGCGTGCGATTGGGCAGGAGGAGGAGATCGAAATCCTTGTTGGCGCGAATC
>JBGQGH010000089.1:0-12032 GCA_041497315.1 Terriglobia bacterium
GATGATCGCGTGCGCGTGAGGCGAGCGCACCATCACTGCGTGGAGACACCCTGCCGGCTGCAGGTCGTCCACGTAATGCGCGAGGCCCTGAATCAGCCGCGGATCTTCTTTGCGCTTGAGCGCCTTGCCGATGTATCGGGTAGCCGTGGCCATCGTCGCCCCCTGAAAGAACTGATCTAGGTGCGCAGCATGCCGCGCACCTTCGCTGGACTAGGTACGCCTCAGCGCTTGCGAGCCTGCTCGCCGCGGCGAGCTTGCCCGCTTGCGCGGCCCTTCATCTTTTCCGCCGCATACTGCACCGCCTGCACGATGTGTTGGTAGCCCGTGCACCGGCACAAATTTCCGCTGAGCGCGTGCCGGATTTCGTTCTCCGAAGGATTCGCGTTCATATTCAGAAGTTCGACCGAGGAAAGAATCATCCCCGGCGTGCAGTAGCCACATTGCAGGCCGTGCTTCTCCCAGAAACCTTCCTGTACGGGATGCAGGCCGCTGCCGTTTTTCTGCGTGGCCGCCAGGCCTTCAATCGTCGTCACCGCCGCGCCGTTCGCCTGCACCGCCAGCACCGTGCACGATTTGACCGCTCTGCCGTCCAGCAGAACCGTGCACGCGCCGCAGATCGAAGTCTCGCAGCCTACGTGCGTGCCGGTGAGCCCCAGTACCTCGCGCAGGTAATGCACTAGGAGCAGCCGCGGTTCTACTTTGCTCTCGTGCGTTTTCCCGTTAACTTGCACTTGAATTTCGACGGCCATGGCTCCTCCGAATTCGAACGGTGTGCGCGATGCAGTCCCGGAAAGCCTTTGAACTACCCTGAGAGGTGAGGAACATTACTCCGGCGGGTGGAAAAATTCAAGCTGAGCGGAAGCGGCGGGCGGCTCGTACCGTGATTCCGCGAACGCCGGGTTAGGCGGAGGCTCGTCGCACCCAAATCCGGCTGGTGGCAGGCTTTCCCAGGTGAACGACCGCCCCGCCAACGCCAAGCGTCATTGTCTCGTCGTACTCGCGCTTGCGGACATGCACCGCAGCGCCAGGCCGAAGCCGCAATCCGTCGAGGAACTCCAGGAACTTCGGATCTTTTTCATAGACGCAGAGCACTTCGACGCGCTCTCTTGCTTGAATCTCTCCCAGCGGCACCGCGCCGTATTTTTTCCGCAGCCGCCTCAGGCCGCCGAGCACCGGCACACCGTGTGGACACCGGCTGCCGGCGCCGAACCGTTTCAGCAGCAGCGCCTCCACTTCCGGCGAAATGGCGTGTTCCAGCCGTTCCGCTTCGTCATGTGCTTTTAGCCAAGAGAGTCCGATCACTTCAGTGAGGAGTTTTTCTGCGAGTTGATGCCGCAGGGCCAGATGCTCGGCTTGTCCACGACCCTTGCGGGTAAGCTGGATCCGGCCGTCGCGCTCCACGCGCAACAGGCCGTCTCGCGTCATGCGTTTGAGCGAGGCAGTGACCGCCGGCGGCGTCACCCCCAATTCTTCCGCCAGCCGTGCGCTGATCGGCACTTCCTCTTCCTGCACCATCTCCCAAATGGCTTTCAGGTAGTCTTCACGCGAGACGCTGGTTTTTTCGCGGCGCAATTTGTGCCCTTGGCGGAGACTCCCTCAGGCCTTCTTCTTCGCGGCTCGCACTTGGCGCAATCGCCGCGCCAGATCGCCCACGCGCGATTCGATTTCATCGCAGGTGATTTCGTAAAGTCCGGCATCTTTTCCGAAAGGATCGGAGACGTCCCAATCCTCGACCTTGTGTGGCTGATCGGAAAATGCGGAGGTGCCTGGCACTCCGGTCATATTCACGATCACGTCGGCCCACTCTTTGACTTCCGAGCGCAGCGGCTTCGAGTACTGCCCGTCCATCTCCACTCCGCGCGCGGCCAGCACCTGTCGCGTTTGCTCGGGAACCTCGCCCAGCGCCATCATCCCCGCGCTGGCCGGAATGATCACATCGGAGGCAAAGTGACGCGCCAGCGCTTCGGCCATTTGGCTGCGGCAGGCATTTCCCACGCAGACAAAGAGAACCTTTACCGGCTTGCCGACGGCTGGTGGCACTCAGCTTCCTCCGCAGTCATCTTCAGAAAATATTCGTGGAGAGTGGTGTCCGAAGTCAACTCGGGATGAAACGTCGCCGCGAGCACGCGCCCTTGGCGCACCAGCACCGGCCTGCCATCCGACTCTGCCAACACCTCGACCCCCGCGCCCACGTTTTCAATCACCGGCGCGCGGATGAACACCATCTCCAGCGGCGCATCGCTCAATTTCGAAGATCCCATCCGGATCTCGCTCGATAATTGCCGCCCGTAGCCGTTTCGCGTCACGGCGATATCGGCAAGCCCGAGCGATCGCTGCGCCGGGTTGCGTACTTCCTTCGCCAGCAGGATCGCGCCCGCGCAAGTTCCGAAAATCGCTCCGCCGCGCGCGGCCAGATCGCGGATCGCGGGCTCGAGCCCTTCCTCATCCAGGAATTTCAATTGCGTCGTGCTCTC
Organism: Terriglobia bacterium; assembly: GCA_041497315.1. Classification (GTDB taxonomy): domain Bacteria; phylum Acidobacteriota; class Terriglobia; order Acidiferrales; family UBA7541; genus JBGQGH01. Next base: position 2,475 of record JBGQGH010000089.1, read on the forward strand.
CCCTCCCGGCAGCACGAGCGCGTCTACGCCATTCATATCCGCGAGTGAGCGCACCAGTACGTATTCCGCGCCCAGCCGCTCGAACACCACGGCGTGCGCTTCGTAATCCCCCTGCACCGCAAGTATCCCAATCTTCATCTCTTCCCGTCTTCCTCTTCGACAACTACCACCCTCGGGTTTGCAACAGTTCCTTCGGATCCATCTGCCGCACGTCCAATCCCTTCATGGCCTCGCCCAGCTCTTCCGAAGCCTCCAACACCATCTTCGGATCATTGTAGTGCGTCGTCGCCTTCACAATGGCCTTCGCGCGCTGCGCCGGATCGGACGACTTGAAAATTCCCGAGCCGACGAACACCGCCTCCGCGCCCAACTGCCGCACCAGCGCGGCGTCCGCGGGAGTTGCGATTCCGCCCGCGGAAAAATTAGGCACCGGCAGCTTCCCTGCTCGCGCCACTTCGCGCACCAGATCGAGGGGGGCGCCCATTTCTTTCGATTCGTGCACCAATTCCGCGTCGCTCAGCGTCCCCAGCTTTTTCATGTGACCAACGATGGCGCGCATGTGCCGCACCGCCTCCACGATGTTGCCGGAGCCGGCCTCGCCCTTCGTTCGAATCAATGCCGCGCCTTCGGAAATCCGCCGCAGAGCTTCGCCCAGATTGCGCGCGCCGCACACGAACGGCACTTTGAAGTCATGCTTCCACACGTGATTCTCTTCGTCCGCGGGCGTCAGCACTTCGCTTTCGTCAATGAAGTCCACCTCCAGCGCCTGAAGTATTTGCGCCTCCGCGAAATGCCCGATGCGCACTTTGGCCATCACCGGGATCGTCACCACATCCATGATCTGGCGGATAATCCGCGGCTGTGCCATCCGCGCCACGCCACCTTCCTTGCGGATGTCCGCCGGCACGCGCTCCAGCGCCATCACCGCGCACGCGCCTGCTTCTTCGGCGATGCGCGCTTGCTCGGCCGTGGTCACGTCCATGATCACGCCACCCTTCAACATCTCCGCCAGGCCGACCTTCACCCGCCAGAGATTTGCCGCTTCGTTTCCATTATTCGATGTCATCGCTTTCTCTCCTCGGCTGATTCTTCGCGATTCTTTACTGTTCTCGCTTCAATCGTCACTCATCACTGACTGCCAATCACCACAAATCTTCCCCGCCCTCTCGCCAGCACATCTCCCGCGGTGTTCCGAATCTCCGCCTCGTGAAACAGCGACCGCCCCTTCTGCTCACGTTCGAACGCCTCCACGTGAATCTCATCTTCCACGCGAATCGGCTTCAGGTATTCCACCGTCAACTCCGCCGTCACCGCTCGCGCGTCGCGGAATCTGCTGACCTTCCCCATCGCTTCATCGAGCAGCAGCGCAATAATTCCGCCGTGAACAACTCCCCCACCGCCTTGATACTCGGCGCCCAGCCGGAAGCTCCCCGTGATCCGCCGCTTCTCATCGTCCCGCTCGAAAACCAACTTCATGCCCCGCGGATTCGCCCCGCCGCAACCGAAGCACGGATTCTCCGGCCGCAGCTCCAGCCTGCTCATACCAGCGCCACGCGCGAGCTTTCCAGCCGCCCCGCTCCGCGCTGCCGCTTGCGCATCTCGATTCGCAGCAGTTCGCCCAGCGTGGCCACGCCCCGTGCGATCCGCCGCTCGTCAAGCCCCGCGAACCCCAGCCGCAGCGTGTTCGGCTGCGGATTCTGGAAGTAAAAATACCGCCCCGGCGCGAACAGCACGCCGCGCTCGCGTACGTGAATCAGCAGCTCACTCGCGTCAAACCCCAGTGGCAGATCGAGCCACAGACACATCCCGCCGTCCGGATGCGTCCAGCGTACGCCCTCGGGCATGTGCCGCTTCAGAGCGTCTTCGAGCACGCCCAGCCTCCGGCTGTAAATCTTCCGCATCTTGTTCAAGTGCCGCACCAGCAGCCCGCGCCGCGTGAACTCCGCCAGCGCCGCTTGCGCCAGTTGGTCTGTGTGCAGGTCCGTGGTCTGCTTCACCAGCCGCAGCCGCTCAATCACGTTCTCCGGCGCCACGCACCATCCCACGCGCAGGCCAGGGAATGCCATCTTGGAGAAGCTATCGATTTGAATCACCACGTTGTTGCGGTCCAGCTGCTTCAGCGAAGGTATCCGCTCGCTGCCCGTCCGCAGCCGCGCGTAGATGTGGTCCTCCACGATCGGCACTTGATACCGCGAAGCAATCTCCAGCACTTTCCGGCGCGCCACCAGTGAGAGCGATGTCCCCGTCGGATTCTGGAAGTCCGGCGTCAGGACCATGAGCTTTACGCGGTTGGCCAGTAGTGTCGCTTCGAGCGCCTGCAAATCCACGCCCGGCGAGATGCCTGGATTTCCGTTGACCTTCCCGCCCGGGTCCGTTTTCACCGGCACGCCCAGGCAGCGCACTCGTGCCCCCGCAAAAATCGCGATCGCGCCCGGATACGTCGGGTTCTCCATCACCACCGAATCGCCCGGCCGCAAAAACGCCCTGCAAATCAAATCCAGGGCCTGCTGGCAGCCGTCCGTGATCAGCAGGTTCTCTCCCCGAACTTGCATTCCTTCGCCGTGGAGCAGTTCCAACAACACCTGTTTCAGGGGCGGGTACCCGTCCGACGGTCCCATCTGCAAAATCTTCGCGCCCTCGCGCTTCAGCACCGTGTTGCAGCAGTTCCGGAACGCCGCCACCGGAAAGTGATCGCCATCCGGCCGCGCCAGCACGAACGAAATCCCCTCGAGCGGGATTCCGTCCGTCAGCCGGCTCAGCGCTTCTTCCCCGCGCTCATCGGCGAAAAGCGATTCCCAGCGTACCGAACCGTTCGCGCCCGTCGCCGGAATGGCCGGCGGCGGTGGTGTGATCTTGAAGGTGTCCGCGAGGCCGCGGATGAATGTGCCGCGTCCCACGTGTCCCTGGATCAGCCCCTCGGACTCGAGTTCCGCGTACGCATTGGCGACAGTTGTCCGGTGCACCCCCAGATGCAGTGCGAGTTCGCGGCTCGCCGGGATGCGGTCACCCGGTCGCAACTCGCCGGTATGCACCAGCGCGCGCAGTTGGTCGCGCAGTTGGATGTACAGCGGAACGTGGCTTTGAGGTTGTAATTGAAGTGGCAGCATTGGCTTTTTCCTTTAGGCCAATCTAGCACGTCCATTTTACTCGTAAAGAGCCAATTTGTCCGCTTCCGATTAGAAATCGGACTCTGGGGAACTAGCCTGCCGCAGGCAGGTGCAGTGACTAAAAGTCCGATTCTGTGCCTCGCGGAGCGCACTTGTCCGGCCTTCAGCACACTAATAGAAAACCGTGCAGCCGCGCTCCTCTAGTCGTTTCGCCCACTCCGGAAGAACCCTCAACCGGTTCCATCTCAAGTCCAACTTTTCCAGGTTTGGGAGGTCAGCAAGACGCTCGGGTGCCTCCGGGAACCGGTTGCCTCTCAGGTCGAGGTATACAAGTTTTTTCAGGTTGCGGAAGGATTCCGGGAGACGCGTGAGTTTGTTGTCCCTCAAATGCAGACGCGTCAGACTGGTCACGTCCCCGATCGCCTCTGGAAGTGTGACCAGGCTGTTCCCTTCCAACTGAAGTTCTCGCAGAGCCGGGAGGCGGCCGATGAACTCAGGCAGAGCCGTCAATTTGTTCTTCATCAGGTGCAGTTCACGCAGGCGAGTGAGATTGCAAATCGAGGCCGGCAGCTCCGTCAGTTGATTGTGATCCGATCTCAGTTCGATCAAGCTGGTCATGTTACCGATGCTCTCTGGTAGCCGGGTGATTTGATTCTCGCCGACGTTCAAGTAGGCAAGGCGCGTTAGTTTGCCGATGGACTCAGGAATGGCTGTCAGCCGATTGTCGTGGACCCAAAGGAAACGGGCCAGGCCCGTCATGTCACCGATGGGATCGGGGAGACTTGCCAGGGAGTTGTGTCCCAAATCCAAAGTATGAACTCTGGTCAAACGCCCCAGGGACTCGGGCAGAGTCGAGAATTTGCAATCTGCCAGGATCAGGAATTCGAGCGCTGTTAGCCGCCAAAAAGATTCCGGTAAGCTCTCAAATCGGTTTTTCCATAAACTGAGTCTCTCCAGCTTCACCAGCCGCCCAAATCCTTCCGGAAGCGAGGCCAGTTGGTTCCCGTCCAGCCACAATTCCTTTAGTTCGCTGAGCTCTCCGATCGAATCCGGCAACGATGAGATCTGTTTGTCACCCAAATCCAGTACCCTGGCGCTTCGGTTTTGCCGGATGAATTCCTTCCATTGCTCTGCCGTGGCGAAATTAGGCAGTGCGGTCGCCGGATCGATTTGTCTGCGCGCAAATTCCAGTGTCATCGTCAGCCGCCCAGTGTCTCCCTCAGCCTGAACCTCTGTATCTTCCCGGTCGCCGTCTTGGGCAGCTCTGCGCGGAAATGAATCTCCTGCGGACACTTATAGTGTTCCAGCTTTGCCCGCACGTGCTCGCGCAGCGCGTGCACCAACTCCGCAGTTCCAGCCATGCCTGTTCGTAGCACCACGTACGCCACGGGCCGGACCAGCCCGTCCGACTTGTTTGCGCTCACCACCGCCGCCTCAATCACTTCCGGATGCCCCAGCAGAGCGTTCTCCACTTCCCCCGGCGAAACCCACATCCCCGCGACCTTCATCATGTCGTCCACGCGCCCGCAATAGTGGTAATAGCCGTCCGCGTCGAGCGTGAACTTGTCACCCGTCACCACCCATTCGCCAAGCTTCGTTCGCGCCGTCAATTCGGGCTTGTTCCAGTAACCCGCCATCGCGCTCGCACCTTTCACCAGCAGATTGCCGATCGCGCCCTCGGCGACGGGATGCCCCGCTTCGTCCACGATCCGCGCTTTGCAGCCAGGCACCTCCTTGCCACAGGAGCCCGCGCGCGCCTTTCCCGGCCGGTTGGCGATAAACATGTGCAGCATCTCGGTTGAGCCGATGCCGTCCAGGATTTCCACTCCGAACGTGCGCCGAAAACGCTCGAAAATCTCCGCCGGGAGAACCTCTCCGGCGGAAACGGCCAGCCGCACCGAGGAAAAATCCGCGCGCAAACCATGGTCAGCCTCTCGCAGCAGCGCGGCATAGAGTGTCGGCACCGCAAAGAATGCCGTCGGCCGGTAGCGGGCAATCACTTCGATGATGCGGTCCGCCCGCGGCCGGTCCGGATGCAACACCGTGCTGGCCCCCACGGAAAACGGGAAATACATCGCGTTGCCCAGGCCGTAGGCAAAAAATAATTTCGAGGCTGAAAACGTCCGGTCGTCCGCGCGCAAACCCAGTACGCCCTGCGCAAAGTCGCGCGTAGTTGCGAGCATGTCCTTGTGCTCGTGAATCGCGGCCTTGGGCTTGCCGCTGCTCCCCGACGTGTACAGAAAAAACGCCGGATCGTTTGCCGCCGTCCGGTGCGTTGCAAGCTCCGGCGACTCGGCATTGAGCGCCTGCTCCCATGCAAGCCACTTCGGCCCTGTCGGCATGCCCGCGGAACTCGCGACCGGATTGCCGGCGACGAAAATGCGTTCGAATGATACCCCATCCGCTGCCCGCGCAAATTCACCGAGCGCATTCGCATGGACCACCGCAAACCGCGCGCCGCAATCGTCCGCGTAGTACCCAAAATCAGCGGCGGTCCCAAAGGGATTTACCGGCACCGCGATCGCGCCAATTTTTGCAGCGCCGAAAAACGCCGCGATGAATTCGGCCGAATCCGGCAGCGCAATTAAGACGCGCTCGCCCGGTTGACATCCCGCCGCTCGCAGCGCATTCCCGGCACGATTTGCAAGGCGCGCGAGCTCGGCGTACGTAACCTCGTGCGGCTCGCCGAGAATTGCCACACGATTCGAATGTTCTTGCGCCGGGCGATCCAGGAAATAGTCAGCGAGGTTGAACGAAGCAGGGATTTCGAGCGGAGACTCCCGGCGCATCCGCGGAGTGTACTACGCAGAGACCGTCGAGAAACACTTCTCCAGCGTTGAATGAATCGGGAGGAAAGAAGGTGCGGGCGCTACTTCGTACCCGGCTCTTGCGTCTCGCCTAATCGCCGCAGGCGTTCCTGCAGTTTTCGACGCAGGCCCACCGGCGTATTGGGATTAAACGCCACCAGGTACCACAGCGGCTGGCTGCGGTCTTTGCTCAAATAGGCGAGCGTGGTGGCGTCCGCGTTCGGATGGCGCGCCACATTTTCGCGGATCGCAGCGTAGCGATGCTTCGCCAAACGGCTCAGGATGCGAGAAGTAACTTTAGGATGCTCGCTGATCAGTCTCAGCAGATAAAAATCTTCCTGTGGCGCCTGCTTGCAGAGTTTGTCGAGCGTCTCGGGCTTGGTATCTGCGCTCAGAACCACGCTGATCTTTTCGTCCCAGGAATTGTTAATCCGGTTCAACTCCTCGGTCCGCGCGTGGATCAGCTCTTCGAGTGCGCGCCGTTCCTCTTGCAGCCGGCCTTTCGGCAGACTGGTATTCTCCATCGAATCGAGCACACGAAGCAGGTGCTGGCGCTCGCCAAAAATAATCTGGGTGGTCCTCGACATCGCTCCGCGATTAGGGGATTGAACCAGGTCCGAGCGTCTCATGATGACGTCACCTCATTAGGCCGCGCGCGCAGACAATTTCAGCGCTTAATCCGTAAGATCGGATTCGGCTTTCGGAATTCATCCGCTTCCCCGCCTCGGTTCGTCGGTCAAGCGGCTGGCACTGCGCTAAAATTATCCATCCTACGCGGAAGGCAGTAAAGTTTCACGGCGCCCGAAGTTCCACGCTAGCAATATCCCTCGCACCGCGTACGCCCGAACGTGGACCAAGTGTCATTCTGAGTCCCGGCGTGTCGGGACGAAGAATCCCTCTTCCGGTTGGCGTGCGGTTGCGCAGATGGCTCGAACCGGGTAACTTGGAATTTCGCGCAAACTGCCGCGAGAGGAGCCTCAAAATGTCCGCCTTTGACGATCACAAGGACGAGCTGGATCACTACGAGCAGATGTTCGGCAGGCACCGCGGCCGCCTCGCCGTCTCCATGGACCGCCTGACCAACGCCATGGTTCTCGTCGGCCAGCACGGCGTCTATTGCCACAGCCATCGCGATCCCGATAAACCTCTCATGGACATCCAGATCATCACTGAGGAACTCCGCAAGGCCAAAGAGTTGATCCAGAGCGTTATGGAAGAATTGCGCGCCCAGCGAGAGAATAATCAGAAGGTGCAGTAAGTCGCCGCAGTCCGCAACTCCCCTAGCGGCCTTGGAGAAAGGGATTTAACTCGCGTTCATCTCCGATTGTCGTTGCGAAGCCATGGCCGGGGAACACGATGGTGTCCTCCGGCAAACTCAGCAGCTTGCTCCGGATCGAGCGGATAATCGCTTCGAACGAGCCGCCCCACAAATCCGTGCGGCCAATGCTCCCGGCGAAGAGCGTGTCTCCGGCGAACAGCTTCCCCGCCGGCGCGGGTATGCCGCTCGAAGACTCCGAAGGCATATATAGCGATACGCTGCCGCGCGTGTGACCCGGCGTGTGAATCACGCGCACCTCGTACGGCCCCCAGCGCAGGGTATCTCCTTCGCGCAGCGCGCCATCCACCTTCACCGCGGCCGGCATGCGCATACCGATCATCGCCGCCTGCCGGTCCAGGATCGCGTAGAGTTCCAAGTCGTCCGGATGCATCAGCACCGGAGCTTGCGTCGCGTCGTGCAGCTTGCGCAGCCCGCCGACGTGGTCAATATGCGCGTGCGTGATGAGAATCGCCTTCACGGTGAGCCCGTGCCGCGCGATCACATCCAGAATCTTTTCCGTGTCGTCTCCGGGATCGATCACCACTGCTTCGCGCGTCGCGGGATCGCCAACGATGTGGCAATTGCACTGCAGCCACCCGACGGGCAGTATCTCGTGGATCATCTCTTGGTTTTTCGGCTCGCTCATTGCAGCGCAGTATAGCAGAGGCATCTTGCGCGTCGCCCGCGTAGTCCGCGCGCGTTCTGCTAAGATAGCGGAACCGATGCCGCTTGAAACTCCACTCCGTGCCGCACACGAAAAGGCCGGCGCCGCATTCGCCGAATACTTCGGCTGCAACATGCCGGAGCGTTTCTCCACGTTCGAAGTGGAGTACCGCTTCGCCCGCGAGACCGTCGCCCTCGTGGACAAGAACTATCGCGCGTTCTTCCGCTTCACCGGCCCGGATCGCGTCCGCTACGTGAATGCGATACTCACGAACAACATCAAGGATCTCCAGCCGGGACAGGGCAATCTCTCTTTGTTGCTCAATCCGCAGGGACACATCCTCGCCGAAGTCGAGACGCAAGCGCTGCCCGACCACTTGCTCGCGGTGTCGTACGCGATGATTCATGAGTCTCTCCACGCCACGCTCGACAAATACATCATCATGGACGACGTCACGCTCGAAGATGTGACCGACAGCATAGCAGTGGTCGCCCTCGAAGGACCTACGACGCCGGCGATTGTCCACGAGATGTGCCGCGTGGAATTGGAGACCTTGACCGAGTTGGGTCATCGAGAGACGAGCGTCGCGGAAATTCCTTGCCGGATAGTGCGGCGTTCGCCGGGCAGCGTGCCGGGCGCGGAATTTGTGGCCGAGCGCAGTCGCATTGACGAGATCTGGGCAGTGTTGGAGAAGGTCGCGAGCCAGCACGGCGGCGGCCCGATCGGTTACGGAGCTCTGAACGTGCTACGCCTCGAAGCGGGCATTCCGTGGTTTGGATACGACTTCGACGACACGGTGATCCCACACGAAGCAGGACTCGAGCACTCGCACATCAACTACACGAAGGGCTGTTACACAGGGCAGGAGATCGTCGAGCGCGTGCGCTCGCGCGGACACGTCAACCGCAAGCGCGTGGGCCTGCGATTCTCCGGCGCGGCGTTGCCTGATCGCAAGGCCGCTCTGACTTTGGCCGGAAAAGATGCGGGACACGTGACGCGCGCGGGAAATTCTCCAGCGCTGGGCGCGGGAATCGGGATGGGTTACGTGCGCCGGGAGTTCAATGCGCCTGGAAGCAAGCTCGAATGGTCGGGCGGAACCGCAGAAGTGATCGAGTTGCCAGTGCGGTGAGGCGTGGGATGCGATGACGGCGTTGCAGCCAATCATCGAGAGACGAGGTCACAACATGGCATGGGCGTTTCTGCTGCTCGCGGGAGTGTTTGAGATCACCTGGGCAATCGCGCTGAAGTACTCGCACGGATTCACGCGCGCGCTGCCCGTGGGAATCGTCTTTGGCGCGGGGTTCGCGAGCTTCTATCTTCTGTCACTGGCGGCGGAAAAGCTGCCGATCGGAACGGCATACGCGGTATGGACGGGAATTGGCGCGGTGGGAACGGCTGTGCTGGGTATGATTCTCTTCGATGAAGCGCGGAATGCGGCGCGACTGGTGAGTATTGTGTTGATTGTCGCAGGAATCGCGGGACTCAGGATTTTTTCGAGCAAGTAGGACGCGAAAAAAATGACTAGCCCGGACTTCTCACGAGTGGTGGGCTGAATAAGGTCAGGAGGCGAAACTGAGCCGAGTTTGGTTTGCGCGAGACGATCAGTCCAGGGCTGAGGTGTCGAGACGCTCTTCAGTAAGGACTTGCAGGCTTCGGACGGCC
>JBGQGH010000090.1:0-11588 GCA_041497315.1 Terriglobia bacterium
ACATGGATCGATCCGGTGGATGAAGCATCGGAGAATTCTTTTCCCGCGAGTGATGCGCCTCCGTGGACGCTGGGGCCGGAGATCACGGAGAAACTTTCGCGTGATCAAGGCAAGAAAATAGCTGCACGCGGCTCAGGACCAGATCTGTAAGAGCGGACAGGCTGTAAGCCAGTCCCACTTAAGAAGACTTCTTCCCGGGCCGCGCGGGGGCGGCAGGGAGTTCCTTTAGCTTTGCCTGAGCCAGCGCGCGGTAGGGACTCTCAACCGACGCCGCTTCGGTGAGCGCCGTGCGTGCTTCGGGGATGCGCTTCAGGTTGATCAGGGCAAACCCCATTCGATACTGGTTTCGCGCGTAGCTCGTAGCATCGGGCTTGAGCAGAGGCGCGGCGCTTCGAAACGCTTCGAGCGACAGCGCGTCTTTTTTCTGCGTGATATAGACCTGCCCCATCGCGGACCAGGCTACGCCCTTCTGCAAGGAAATCTGCTTCTGCCAATCGGCGTCGGCCATGCCCTCCGGCTTCACGGCCGAACCCAATTGATCCAGGGCCTGCTTCGCGTAGTTTTCCGCTTTGTCGAGCGGAGCACCCTGCTCACTGTAGTAATCGGCCAGGAGCACGAGCAGCATGGGATGCTTGGGGTCCTGCGCCAAGGTTTCTTCGGCGGCTTGGGTCATCTTCGGAAAATTGCGCGCCTGCTGATAGGAAACGACAATGAGGTCGCGGGCATTCGAGGCGTAGGCGCTTTCCGGAAACACAGCGACGAAGCGCTCCAGGAATCCGGCGCGGGCCGCGGGATCGCTGGATTGGTACGCGGCCGTGAAAAGCACATACTCGACGTAGCGGATGTTTTCCTGAGCATCGGAGAGATACCTCGCTTTTTCCCCGGGCCATGAAGCGGCGTCCTTTCCCTCGGGCGGCGGCGCGGCCCTGTAGCGGGCGACGATCGCGAAAACTTTTTCACCGGTGGAAAAAAGCTTGGCTGTATCTTTTTTCTCGCTCGCGGCGCGGACGAGGTTCACGGCCGCGGTAAAATTGTCGGGGTCAATTCCGAGTATTTTCTCGGCGTATTCGCCAACTTTCTCGTAATTCTTCTGAGCGAGATAAAACGAAATGTACTGCTCGTACGCCACGATGGCCAGGTCTCCCTCCCCGAAGTCGGCGAGGAACTTGTCAAGGAGCGCGAGTTTCTCCGCGGGGTCGCTGGCGTTGTTGATGGCGGTGAGCGCCTTCTCCTCCGGCGTGCCGGCCTGGATGATCACAGACTTGCTCATCTGCGCGTGAAGAGGCGCCGCAAGCAAGAAAACGACGATGGGAATGAAGAGCCAAACGCGCCGCATGTGGGCCTCCTGTAACGAGCCGCGTTCGCCAGGGCGTTCGCCAGAGAACGAGTCGCGGCAATTTGGGGAGCCTGCCGGGGGCAGCATATCAAGAGAAGGGCGCGGTTGAGAAATGGGAAACGCGAGCGGCGGCGGTGGAGCGTCTAGTCTGCGCCCGGGCGGAGACGGAAGGGCAAGAAGCGCGGGACGCGCCGGCAATATTCGACATAGGCAGCGCCGAAGCGGGCGCGGAGTTCCCGCTCTTCCATCAAAATCGCGGTGAGCGCGAGAAGCAGCCAGACGGCGGCAACAGCCCAGAGCAGCGGTGTCCAGCCGAGGAGGCAAACTCCGAGCATGGACAGGATCATGCCGGCATAACGCGGGTGCCGGACGCGGGAATAAATGCCGGTGGTAGCGAGTTCTCCGCCGCCCTTCAGTTCGGTGAGGCCGATCAGGCGCGCGCGGCCGAGGTCGCGGGAGACGCGGCGGACCAGATAAACGTCCACTAGAATCAGAACGAGGCCGGCGGCCAGGGCCCAAAACGGCGCGCTCTCAGGGGCGAGTAGCCGGCGATGGAATCCGGCGATGAATACGCCCGCGGCGCCCCAGGCGGTGAGCCCCGCGGTCCAATAGCCCGCGCGCATGTGGCGGCGCCAGAAATTCATCTGCGGATGCAGGATCAGCCAAAAAAGTGGAATGGGCAACTGGAAGAAAAGCATCAAAGCCGCGCACAGCTTGAGGAGGGTCATCTCAGCTCGAGGAGCCGCGCACGCCGAAAAGCCACAGGAGCGGGCAGAAACCGATGACGCCAAGCAGGACGAGGAAGCTGCCGAAGGAAAGCGCCGTGATGCGAATCCAGGGAGTGTCTGAGCCAAGAAGCCCCCAGGCCGCCACGATCACGCCCGCGAGGAAATAGACCACGCGCAGTTTGCCGCTCAAATTCGGCAGAAGTGCCATTCAGTCGCTCCTCGCACCGTCCGTGCTTTCATTGTAGAGGTCAGGACAGGCGGCGCAAAGATGTTTGATGAGATTGACGAGGAACCGGTTTCGTTGGACGATGCTTTGCCGCACCAACGGCGCTGAACGGGTATTGGAGACGCCGCGGGCAGGAAAAACCGGGAGAGGCCAAAAATGATGGAGTACACCTCGTGGGACAAGATCGAGACGGAGAAGCTCAGTGACAAGATCACGCGGCAAATGTTGAACGGCGAGCACACGACCGTGGCGCGGATCTTTCTGGTTCGCGGCGCCATCGTGCCGCGGCACTCGCACGTGAGCGAGCAATTCTCGCTGATCCTGAGCGGCGCTCTGAAATTCATTTTCGATGACCAGGAGCTGGTGGTGCATTCGGGCGAGATGCTTTACATCCCCGCGCACAAGCCGCACGCGGCGGAAGCACTCGAGGACACAGTGGATCTGGATGTTTTTTCGCCCCGGCGCGAGGACTGGATCAAGAAAGACGACGCGTACCTGCGCGGGGGAACGTCGGCGCGCTAACCGGGAACGTATTCGAGGAGAAAAGCGATGGATTTGGGATTGAAGGGACGCGTGGCCATCGTAGCGGCGGCCAGCAAAGGTCTGGGGCTCGCTGTGGCGACGGAAATCGCGCGCGAGGGAGCACAGGTGGCCATCTGCTCGCGCAGCGCCGCGCACCTGGAACGCGCGGCGGCGGCAATTCGCAAGGCTGCGGGGAGCGACGTCTTCTGGCAGGCGCTGGACGTCACCGACGCGGCGAAGGTGAGCGCGTTCGTTGACGCGGTAGAGAAAAAGTTCGGGCGCGTGGATATCTGTGTGACCAACGCGGGCGGGCCGCCCTCGAAAACGTTCCTGGACGTCACGCTGGAAGATTGGCGCGCGACGGTGGACCTGACGCTGATGAGCGCAATTCACTTCGCGCGCGAAGTGCTGCCGCGAATGCGCAAGAACAAATGGGGCCGCCTGGTGACCATCACTTCTCTCTCGGTGAAGCAGCCGATTGACGGGCTGATGCTCTCGAATTCGATCCGCGCCGCCGTCACGGGAATGGCACGGACGCTGGCCAATGAATTTGGGCCGCACGGGATCACGGTAAACAATGTTTGTCCGGGATACACGCTGACGGAGCGGCTGGACGAACTCGCGGAAGTTGCCGCGCAAAAGGGCGGGATCGCGCGCGAAGAGATTTTCAAGCGCTGGGCCTCGCAGGTTCCGCTGGGGCGCCTGGGGCGGCCGGAAGAATTCGCCGCGGTGGTGGCGTTTCTCGTGTCCGAGCGTGCGAGCTATGTCAACGGAACATCAATCGCGGTGGACGGCGGCTACGTGCGCAGCTTGCTCTAATCCTCAGATGTCTTCCCACCAACTTCGGATTCACTTGCTCGCCGGGCGATTTGCTGTATGCCGGTTGGCGCGCGACTCTGCGCTGCCGGATTGGGCGCTGCGGTCAGGATTTGTTTCGATCACGCGCACGGACGATGAACTCTCTGTTGTTTGCGCGGAAGAAAATGTGCCCGCCGACGTTCGCGCGGAGCGTGGATGGCGCTGCTTGAAGGTCGCGGGTCCTTTCTCATTCACGGAGGTCGGAGTGCTGGCCTCGCTCACCGAGCCGCTGGCGCCCGCGGGAATCAGCCTCTTCGCCGTCTCAACCTTCGACACGGACTACTTGCTGGTGAAGGCTGACGACCTCTCCCATGCCGCGGAAACACTGACGAGCGCAGGGCATCAAATCCAGGCATGAGGGAGATGTTTCCTACGAGACTGTGGAGTCTGCGCTAGAATTGGTGAATTCGTCTCGGTCGCCGAGCAGGATGGGAGAACAAAAAGATGGATCGAATCACTGGAACACCGAACAAGCCCGGCAAGAACGCGGCGAGCCTCTGGCGGCTGCCGCTTGCGGCGCTTCTGGCCGGGCTGCTGCTTCTGGCCGGAGCGGGACTTCGCGCGGACGAGCCCTATGCGCGCAGCCGCGATTACGACCTGCAAAATGCGAAGATTTCGCTGAGGTTCGATATTGATCAGCGCAAGGTGATGGGCGAGGTAACCCACTCGCTGGCTTCGCTGCGCGACGGCCTGAAGCGCTTGGCGTTCGATTCGGTGGGCCTCAAGATCCTCGGCGTCACCCTGAATGGCAAGCCCGCGAAGTTCGAGACGACCGCTACCCAGTTGCTGGTGGAACTGGCCTCTCCCGCGAAGGCCGGTGAGAGATACGAAGTCACCATCCGCTACGAAGGCCGGCCGAAAAAGGGCGTTTACTTCGTTCTCCCGGACAAGAATTATCCCGACCGGCCGAAAGAGATCTGGACGCAAGGCGAAGCGGAAGATACCCGCTACTACATCCCGATTTACGACTACCCCAACGACCGTCTGACATCGGAAATGATCGTGACGGTGCCGAAAGATTGGGAGACGGTGTCGAACGGCAAGTTGATCAGCGTGAAAAACGCACCGGACGGGATGCGCACGTGGGACTGGAAGGAATCCTTGCCGCACTCGAGCTACTTGATTTCGCTGGTGGCCGGCGAATTCCAGATGTCCAAGATGAACGCGCGCGGCGTGCAGGTGATGGAATACGTGCCGCGCGGAAAGGCGGACCGCATTCCCTCCACCGCTTCGCGGCTGCCGCAGATGATCGAGTACTTTTCCACCCTGCTTGGAGTTCCGTATCCGTGGGAGAAGTATTCGGAAGCCTGGGTGGACGATTTCGTCGAAGGCGGAATGGAAAACACCAGCGCGACAACGCAGACGAGCTCGCTGCTGGCCCATCCGCAGCTCGCGGCGGAGAGCGCGGAGAATAGCGATTTCTTGATCTCGCACGAACTGGCGCACCAGTGGTTCGGCGACCTGGTGACCTGCAAAGATTGGGCGAATCTGTGGCTGAACGAAGGCTTCGCGAACTTTTTCGAGACAGTCTGGGAGGAGCACCAATACGGCGCTGATGCCGCGGCCTACACCCGCTGGCAGAACCGCAATCAGTGGATGAATTCGCAGCGGGATTTCCCCGTCCCGATCGTGTCGCGCGATTTTACGGACTCGATCGAGCACGCCGGAAATACCTACAACAAGGCCGGCTGGGTGCTGGAGATGTTGCGCCACCAGTTGGGCGACGCGCAGTTCTTCGGCGCGATGAAACATTACCTCGAAGCGCATCGCGGGCAAAACGTGGTCACTGCCGACCTGGCGAAGGCCATCGAAGAATCCACGGGCACGAATGTGGACCGCTTCTTCGACCAGTGGATCTACGGCGCAGGCGCCCCGCGTTTCCAGGTGGCCGCGAATTACGATGAGTCGTCGAAGCAGCTCCGGCTCGACGTGAAGCAAACGCAAAAGGTGGAAGGCCGCGTGGGTATTTTCCAGGTGCCGATGGAAGTCGAAGTGACCACGGCTTCGGGCAAGAAGACTTTTCCGATTGTGGCCAGTAAGGCCGAGGAACATCTTTCATTTACCTTGGATGGCGCGCCGCTGATGGTGCTTTTTGACAAGGGCGGCTGGGTTCTGAAGTCACTCGAGTTCCAGAAGCAGCCGAAGGACTGGATCTACCAACTCCAGCACGCCGATGCCGTGCCGGATCGCGCGGACGCCGTGCGCGCGCTGGGACTGATCAAGAACGATGAGGCAGTGATTGCGGCGCTCGGCGAAGCGGCCACGCACGACGCCTATTGGGCCGTACGTTCAGAAGCGCTGCGCGCCCTCGGACGTATCGGCGGGCCGGCAGTGCAGAAACCGATTCTCGCCGCTCTCGCCGAGCCGCGGCCGTGGGTTCGCCAGGTGGCTGTGGAACAGATGGGCGGCTTCCGGGACAATCCCGCGATCGCTCCGCAAATCGAACAGATTTTCCGCACGGACAAGGCTTTCCGCGTGCGCGCCACGGCCCTGACGGCGATTGCCCAGCAGAGACCCGCGAACGCACTGGAGCTGCTCCACGAGGGCGTGAATACGGATTCTCCTGACGACCGTTTGCGCAGTGCGGCGCTGCGAGCGATGGCAACTCTGGGAGACGACAAGGCGGTGCCGCTTCTGCTGGAGTGGTCCGCGCCGGGCAAGCCGTTCTCCGTGCGTGCCGCGGCCATCGTGAGCCTGGGGCGCCTGGACAAGAAAAACAAAGAGATCACGTCACGATTGATCGCCTACCTGCAGGAACCCTACTTCAGCATGCGCTTTTCGACGATTGCGGCGCTGGGGGAGCGCGGTGACGCGAATGCGATTGCGCCACTCGAACAGTTGTTGAAAAACGGCGATTTGGCGCTGGGAAACGAGGACTTTATCCGCGGCACAATTGCGCGGATTAAGACCGCGTCCGCTGCCAGCTCTCCGGCATCGAAATAGGCCGCGGGCACTATTGCGCAAGAAAAATGCGCAGGTCGCGCAGATTATTTCCCGTGGGGCCGGTCTCGATGGAGTCGCCGAGAGCACGGAAGAAGTTATAGGAATCGCTGCGGCGGAAGAAATCCTGCGGGTCGAGCCCGGCGGCGCGGGCGCGCGCGAGCGTTTCGCCATCGGCCGCAGCCCCGGCCGCGGGACTCGAGCCATCAATGCCGTCAGTCCCCGCACTGAGCACCGCGATTTTATTTCCCGCGATTTTTTCCACACAATAAAGCACGAAAGCGGAATTGCGCCCGCCGATGCCGTTGCCGGTCACGGGCGAACTGATCTCGCCATCGGCAATCAGCGTGACGGGGCACCCGGGATTGTCCCGTTTGAGCTGTGCGAGGCGCTCGAGGAGCATGTCCGCGGCCTTCGCCAGCGGCCAATCGTCGGTGGAGTTGTCGCAGACTGCCAAAAAGCCGAGCGCTTCTGCAGCGATGTGCGCGTGATGAAACAAATCGTGCAGGCCAAGAAGGAGTTCAAAATGCGCGCGCGCGAATGCAGCATCACCTTCTTTCGGCGTCTCGACAAGAGCGCGGCGCTCGAACTTCTCGCGGATCGAAGCGGGTAGCTTATCGAGGAAGCGATATTCTTCGACCACGCGGTAAGCGTCGGCAATCGTAGTGGGATCGGGCAGCGTGGGACCTGAAGCAAGCGCGGATTCGCGGCCTTCGGGCACGTCGGTGACGCCCAGCGTGATTTTCATGGAGCGCGGCGCGGCCGCAGCGAGTCGGCCTCCCTTGACCGCGGAAAGATGCTTGCGGACCGCGTTTATGGAATCAATTGGCGCGCCACAGGTGACGAGCACTCGATTGAGCGCTTGCACGTCTTCCAGCGTGACGCCCGGGTCAAGCGGCTGCTCGACGAGCGCCGAGCCTCCGCCGGAGAGAAGAAAAAAAACGAGTGTGTGTTCATCGCACGTGGCCAGCAGATCGAGAATGGCGCGGCCCGCGGCGAAACTCGCCGCGTTCGGCACGGGGTGCCCGCTGAGAAACGTGCGAAAGCCGGGAAGTGGGGCGGGAGGAGCGGTAGACCCGGCCAGAATGCCTTCGACGCGAAAATCCGGCGCAAGCAGATCGACGAGGCCTGTCGTCATGGCAACAGAGGCTTTGCCGAAGACGATTGCGCAAATTCGATTGTAATCCGCAAGATTCAGCGTCAGGCCATCGCATTGGATGTGCGAACCCGATCGGGCAAGCTTGCGGCGCAGCGTCTCGGGAATATCAATTGCGGCTAATGTCTCGCGGAAGACGCGGCGCGCGCAGGATTTTAAATCCAGCATGGGGAGAGTCTAGCGCGGTTGGGAGGCCGAGGGCGAGCGGGCCATCAGACTCCGGCGAGGGCCGCGGCGCCCGCGCGCGCCACCTCGACGTCCTGATCCTCGCTACCGTTGCTGATGCCGATCGCGCCGACGCATTCGCCGTCTACTTCGAGGGGGAGGCCGCCGCGAAGCGGTGTTTGCGCTGCCTGACTCCCAATGGCGAGCGCGAGCGAGAGGAGAACATTGGGCTGACCGGCATCGAGCACGGGGCCGCTCGGCTTCCGCCGAATCGCCGCGGAGTGCGCCTTGTTGATGGCGATGGCCAC
This sequence comes from Terriglobia bacterium, assembly GCA_041497315.1. GTDB lineage: Bacteria > Acidobacteriota > Terriglobia > Acidiferrales > UBA7541 > JBGQGH01. Next base: position 8,240 of record JBGQGH010000090.1, read on the forward strand.
CGACGACGGCTTGGCGCCATCCATCCGCGCAAACGCCAGCAGAATGCCGCCGTCATCCACCACGGCGATGTCCATGGGCACGCCAATCTCGCGCGCGTGGCGTTCGGCGGCGGCGAGCACGGCCTGCGCGCCTTCGAGTGTGAGTTTCGCGTGATTGCGCGTCACCAGTGGCATGATCCGCTCTTCGCTCCCTCTCTCTTGGTTGGAGATTGATCGTGCGCCGAACCCGGATTTCGCGTTTACAGCCAATCTGCGGGGCGATCGCCGATTCCAGCTACCCCCCTACCAGCCCGAAATGTTCGGCGCTCCTAGCCCCGGTGTCTCTGGAAACACCGGGCAATAAACTCGACGGGTCCGGAGTCCCCGCGCTGTGAACCCCGGAAATGGACGGAGCCCCTCGAATTCCCAAAATGGGCCACTCCGGGAACGGAAAAATCACTTGCCCCACGCCTCCTGATTGAGCAGATTCGGCGGCCGACGGCCGGCGAAAACTGCGATCACGTTTTCGACGGCGATGAGTGCCATTTTCGTGCGCGTGTCGACCGACGCCGAAGCGATATGCGGCGCGAGAACCACATCCTTGCGCGCGATCAGGCCGGGATGCACCTTGGGCTCGTTTTCGTAAACGTCCAGGGCCGCGCCGGCGATTTCGCCGGCCTCGAGCGCGGCGACGAGCGCGGCTTCGTTCACAACCGGGCCGCGCGAAGTGTTGATGAGGAACGCGGTGCGCTTCATCTTCGCAAATTGCGCAGCGGACATCAGGTGGCGCGTCTCGGGAAGCAGCGGCACGTGCACCGAAACAAAGTCCGCCTCGGCCAGGACCTGATCGCGATCGAGAAATTGCGCGCCCAGTTCTTTTTCGGCTTCGACCGGGGCCCGTAGGGCGTCGTTGTAGATGATGCGCATCTTGAAGCCGGCGGCGCGGCGCGCCACGGCGCGGCCGATGCGTCCGAAGCCCAGCAGGCCGAGGGTCTTGCCCCAGACGTCGGCGCCGCAGAGCTGGTCGAGGTTCCAGCCATGCCAGTTGCCGGAGCGGAGAAGCACTTCGCCTTCATGCAGGCGCCGCGCGACGGCCATCAGGAGCGTCCAGGCAAAATCGGCGGTGGTTTCGTCGAGCACGCCCGGCGTGTTGCTGGCTGGAATCTTGCGGCGGGTGCACGCGGCGAGATCGATGTTGTCGAAGCCCACCGCCACGTTGGCCACGGCGCGAAGTTTCGGCCCGGCGTCGAGCAACTCGTCGTTGATTTTCTCGGTGAGAAGGCAAATCAGCGCGTCTTTATCCGCGACCCGCTTGAGTAATTCCGCGCGTGGCGGGCGCTCGGCTTCGCGCCAGTATTCCACCTCGAAATGCTGTTCGAGGAGCTTGCGAGGCGCTTCAAATAGCGCATGAGTGCTGAAGAGTTTGGGCTTGCTCATGAAGGGCCCCGGATTTTTGGAGCAGAAACGGGAGAGTAACACAGATGCGCGAAGGGGTGTCAACGCAGGCGGACATATGCCGAAGCAGTGCGGCGCGGCTGGATCGCGCCGGGCCGAACACGCGTTGACTCATCTGGGGGCCGCGTCTATAGTGCCCGAAGAGGTGCGAAAAGCCCCTCACCTGCCGAAAATGGACACGCGAGCCATCCGCGAACTGCAAACACTGCTCGGCGATGCCGCTGTGCTCAGCAAGTCCGACGACCTCCTGCTCTACGAATACGACGGCTCGGTGGAACTGGCGCGACCGGAGTGCATTGTTTTTCCGCGTACGACGCAGGACGTCGTCGGAATCGTGCAGATCGCGAAGCGCCATGAGATTCCGCTGGTCGGCCGCGGTGCGGGCACGGGACTTTCCGGCGGAGCACTGGCGCGCCAGGGCGGAATCGTGGTGGCGTTTCCGCGGATGAACCGCATCCTCGAAATCGACGCCGAAAATCAGCGCGCGGTGGTCCAGCCCGGCGTGGTGAACCTGGACCTGAGCCGCGCGGTGGAGCAGTTCGGACTTTATTTCGCCCCCGATCCCTCGAGCCAGAAGGCGTGCACGATTGGCGGAAACGTTTCGGAAAATGCCGGCGGGCCGCACACACTGGCGTACGGCGTGACGACGAACCACGTCACTGGGCTGGAGCTGGTGTTGCCGGACGGCGAAGTCGTGAGCGTGGGCGGAAAGTCGGCGGACACGCCGGGCTACGATTTGACGGGGCTGCTGGTGGGCTCGGAAGGCACGCTGGCGTTTGTCACCGAAATCACAGTTAAGCTGACCCGCCTGCCCGAGGCGGTAAAGACGCTGCTGGCCGTTTTCGACGCGGTGGACGATGCCACGGAGACGGTCGTTAACATCACCGCGCGCGCGATCACGCCTGCCGCGTGCGAGATGCTGGATGGCTGGACGCTGCGCGCGGTCGAGGATTTTGTACACGCGGGATTTCCGCGCGACAGCGCCGCGGTGCTGCTGATCGAAGTGGACGGCCTGCGCGAGGGCGCGGAAGCGCAAGCGGAGCAGGTTTCCGAGGTCTGTCGGCTGCATCACGCGCGCGAGGTGCGCGTGGCGCGTGACGCGCAGGAACGTGACTTGCTCTGGAAGGGCCGCAAAAACGCGTTCGGCGCAGTGGGACGCCTTTCGCCCAGCTACTACGTGCAGGATGGCGTGATCCCGCGGACGAAATTGCCGCAGACCCTGCGGCGGATTGATGAGATCGGGAAGCACTACGGTTTTCAGATCGGCAACATTTTCCACGCGGGAGACGGCAACCTCCACCCCATCATTCTGTTCGACCAGCGCGATCCCGATCAGTTTGCTCGCGCGGTGGCCGCCGCGGGCGAAATCATGAAATTCTGCATCGAAATGGGCGGCGCGCTGACGGGCGAGCATGGCGTGGGCATGGAGAAAAACGAATTAATGCCGCTGATGTTCACCGATGCCGATCTCGATTTGATGCGCGGCGTGCGCGCTGCGTTCAATCCAACCGGGCTCCTCAATCCCGGCAAAGTGTTTCCCCTCGGCAAAGGTTGCGGCGAAGTGAGAGTGCAACCCCTGCCCGTCGCCGCTTCCACGCCAGCATGAAGACCGCCACCGCAGCGCTTACGCGTCTCGAGGAAATCGTCGGCCGGGAACATGTGTTCGGCGATCCCGCGCAGCTCGCGGCGTATGCCGTGGACGGAATGTGTCCGGCCGCGGCGGTGCGGCCGGCCTCGGTGGCGGAAGTCGCCGAGGTGGTGAAGCTCGCCGGGACGGAAAAGTTGGCGCTCATCGTCACTGGAGCGCGGACGAAACTCGGCATCGGCGCGCCGCCCCGCCGTTACGACCTTGCCGTGGACATGACGCGGATGAATCGCGTGCTGGCCTACGACCCGGGTGACTTGACGCTGGGTG
>JBGQGH010000091.1:0-11560 GCA_041497315.1 Terriglobia bacterium
CACGGTCACAATTGATTTCACGCCGCGCACGCCGTAAGTTTCTTTCGAGGCAACTCTGAAAGGGAACGGCAGGACAATATGCTCAGCCCGAAGATCGAGGCCCGCCTCCCGGGCCAACGCTGGTTTCACCGCCTGCCCAACGCCGTCCTCCGCATCGGCGTCCTCACCGGCATCTATCTTTCAATCCTGATGATCGCCGCGGTGCTCCTGGCGAATCGCGTGCCGGCGCTAGAAAGCTTCGCCAACATCCGCAACTGGGCCGGGCGTATCATCTTCGCCCTGGTGATGCTGCTTCCGATCCTGAAGTTCATTCGATCGGGGCCGCGGCTGATTATGGCGGGGATGCTGGGCTGGTCGTTGGCCACGATTACTTATCTCGGCCTTGGACTTTTCTTCGAATCTCTGTTCAACCGCTTGCGAACTCCCAGTCAATTCTTCACGCTGGGGGCCATGGTGTACGGCATCGCCGCGGTGGTTAGTTGGGTAGCAAGCCTTGTCCTTGCCGCGCGCGAACATCATCTCCACTCTGTCGCCGCGGCGCGCCGGCACACGCCCTGATCCCGGCACATGAAGCTCTGCCGCTTCCAGCCACTTCAATTCCGCCCCGAGGATGTCAGTCGCGGAGCTGCGACTCCCGGAGTCTATCCCGCACCGCTCTGCGGCGTCGTTGAGGGCGCGTCCGTCCGGCAAATCAGCGGAGATTTTTTCGGCGGCTGGTCGCCCACTCAAACAATCTTCCCGATCGGCCAGGTGAAGCTGCTCCCACCCGTCGAACCCAGCAAAATTATCTGCCTCGGCCGCAATTACAGCGAGCACGCCGCCGAGCTCGGCAACGCCGTGCCCAAGGAGCCGCTGATTTTTCTGAAGCCGCCTTCGGCCATCATCGGCCCGGACGAACCCATCGTCCTTACGCCGCTTTCGCAGCGCGTGGATCACGAAGGAGAGCTCGCCCTGATTATCAGCAAGCGCTGCTCGCAACTCGCAGCCGATGCCGATGTGCGTCCCTACATCCTCGGCTACACCTGCCTCAACGACGTGACCGCGCGCGATCTGCAGAAGGCCGACGTGCAGTTTACCCGCGCCAAGGGCTTCGACACCTTCTGCCCGGTGGGCCCGGTGATCGAGACCGATCTCGACCTCAAGGCGGCCACGATTGAAACGTTCGTCAACGGCCAGCGCAAGCAGTCCGCTCCGCTCACGGACATGATCTTTCCCGTTGATGTTATAATTCGATGGGTTTCGCGCATGATGACGCTGCTGCCCGGCGACATCATTTCGACGGGCACGCCGGCCGGCGTGGGCCCGCTGCATGCGGGAGACGTGGTTGAAGTGGTCGTCAGCGGCGTCGCCACGCTGCGAAATCCCGTGGTCGCGCCGGAACCGTAAGCCTCCGCACGTGCTGGGTGAATCCGTCGTAGAGAGGGAGATCCGCCATGAAATTTTTCCTGGATACCGCAAATCTGGATGAGATCCGCCAGGCGCAAGCGCTCGGCGTGCTCGACGGCATCACCACCAATCCCACACTGGTGGCCAAAGAGAAGCGGCCGTTCCGCGAGCACATCCTGGACATCTGCGAAATCGTGAAGAACGGCGTGGTGAACGCCGAAGTCGTCTCCACCGACACCGAAGGCATGCTTCGCGAGGGCCGCGAGCTGGCAACGTGGCACCCCAACATCGTCGTGAAGATACCGATGACGCAGGACGGCGTGCGCGCGCTGAGCATTCTTTCGCGCGAAGGCATCCGCATCAACATCACGCTGGTTTTCTCGCCTTCGCAGGCGCTGATCGTAGCCAAGGCGGGCGCGTATTTCGTCAGTCCGTTTCTCGGGCGCCTGGATGACATTTCGATTGACGGCCTGCACCTTCTACGCGAAATCTTGGAAATCTACCGCGCCTACAATTTCCCAACACAAGTGCTGGCCGCCAGCCTTCGGCACCCACTGCACGTGGTGGAAGCAGCCAAGATGGGCGCGCACATCGGCACCATGCCCTTCAAAGTTTTTGAGATGCTCTTCAAGCACCCGCTGACGGATCGCGGGCTGGAAGGATTCCTAAAAGACTGGGAAAAAGCGCACGCGCAGCTTGGCGATATCGTCGAACCGGCTGCCGCCGCGCGCAAGAGCGGGCGTTGAAAAACATTCCCCTCGATTGGCGAATGCTTTCCGGTGCCGGCGGCATACTGCTCCTGGCCGCCATCGGGATTTACTCCTGGCGCCGGCGTCCCCGTGACCCTGATGAAGTCGAGCGCCGCCGGCGTGCCCACCTGAACCAGGTTGGCCGCATCGTCGAGGGCCAGGTCGTCGAGATCATCGAGTCTCCCGAGTCGGCGAAAAAATCCAGCGCCGGCTCAAGGTTTTTTGCCAGGCAGAAAACCTCCCCCACCAACGGCGGCCACGCTACGCGCAAGCTGGTCTGCTACAGCTATTCGATCTCCGGTGTTTCCTACGAGACCGCGCAGGACGTCACCGGCCTTCAGGAACGCGCCTGCCTCGAAGTTCTGGCCGCGGGCCAGCCGGCGAGCGTCAAATACGATCCCGCGAATCCCGGCAACTCGATCCTGATCGCCGACGATTGGTCGGGCTTGCACTGAGCGCTCCCCGCGAACTGCTTGCTCCGAATTTCCTCAGCGCCCGTCAGCGTTTTCTGCGCCTCAGCCATCTCATTTTCCTGTTCTTCTCCCTTGCCTCATCACCCTGCTCCCATGCCTCCGCATGGTTTCCGTTTCCCTCCCTCTGAGATATGCTTGGCGGCGCGCGGAGAGCGGAATTGAGTTGGCTTCCGCGTTGGACGGCCCATGAAGCGATTTCTGGCCAGCGTACTCACCGCACTGCTGATCATCGTCATCACTCTGGCGGCGATGTTCTCGCTCGTGCGCTCTACCATCGCCGTCGCTGAGATTCCCAATCCTCTGCTGCGCGCGATTGCCACGGGCCTGGAACTCGTGCTGGGTATCGTAGTGCTGATCGGAACGATCTATCTGGCCACGCACCTGGCCGTACGAATTTACGGCACGCCGTCCTCACCGCCGCGCACGTGATCGGCGGCTTCCCCGGGCCGTTACGAAATGGAGAGCGGAAAAAAGCCGATGGCCATCAATCAGAAGTCCGATAGCCGCATCGAAGAGCTTCGCCGGCGCAACGCGCAGGCGGAAGAGGGCGGCGGGGCGGAGCGTCGCGAGCGCGAGCACAAATCCGGCAAGCTGACCGCGCGGGAGCGGATCGATCTCCTGCTGGATGAAGGCACGTTCGAGGAGCTGGATAAGTTCGTCACGCACAACTCCACCGATTTCGGCATGGCCGAGCAACGCCCGCTCGGCGACGGCTTCATCACCGGCTTCGGGCGCATCGAAGGGCGACTGGTTTACGTCTTCGCACAGGACTTCACGGTGTTCGGCGGCTCACTCTCCCTGGCGAACGCCTCAAAAATCTGCAAGATCATGGACCTGGCCATGCGCGTGGGCGCGCCGGTGATCGGCTTGAACGATAGCGGCGGCGCGCGGATTCAGGAAGGCGTGATGTCGCTGGCCGGTTATGCGGATATTTTTCTGCGCAACACACTTTCGAGCGGCGTCATCCCCCAGATTAGCGCCATCATGGGCCCCTGCGCTGGCGGCGCCGTTTATTCCCCAGCCATCACCGATTTCATTTTCATGACGCGCGACACTTCCTACATGTTCGTCACCGGCCCAGACGTGATCAAGACGGTGACGCATGAAGAAGTCACCAAACACGAATTGGGCGGCGCGATGACCCACAACGCCATCAGCGGCGTCGCTCAATTCATGGCCCGCGACGACGCCGAGTGCCTGGCCATGATCCGCGAGTTGATGGGCTTTCTGCCTTCGAACAATCTCGACGACCCGCCGCGCCGCGCTTCGACCGACCCGGCTGATCGCGCCGACTCGAGCCTCGAGGCACTCGTGCCCGCGGACCCCATGCAGCCTTACGACATCAAAGACGCCATCCAGGCCGTCGTGGACGACCGATTTTTCTTCGAGGTGCACGAACACTTCGCCAAAAATATCGTTGTCGGCTTCGCGCGGCTTGACGGCCGGCCCGTCGGCATTGTGGCCAATCAACCCGCGGTGCTCGCCGGCGTGCTCGATATCAACGCTTCGGTGAAAGGTGCGCGGTTTGTGCGTTTTTGCGACGCGTTCAATATCCCGTTGCTCACCTTCGAAGATGTGCCGGGCTTTCTGCCGGGCACGCAGCAGGAATTCGGCGGCATCATCAAGCACGGCGCAAAACTGCTCTTCGCGTTCGCCGAGGCCACCGTGCCCAAAATCACAGTCATCACGCGCAAAGCGTATGGCGGGGCCTACTGCGTCATGTCCAGCAAACACATCCGCACCGACGCGAATTTTGCCTGGCCCACCGCGGAGATTGCCGTCATGGGACCCGAGGGCGCGGTGAATATCGTCTATAAGCGCGAGATTGAGCGCGCGCCGGAGGTGGATCGCGAGCGCCTGCGCAAAGAAAAGATTGCCGAATTCCGCGAGCGTTTCGCCAACCCCTACGTCGCCGCCGAGCGCGGCTACATTGATGCGATTATCGAGCCTTCTCAGACCCGCCCGAAAGTCATCGCCGCGCTCCGCGCCTTGGAGACGAAGCGGGACACAAACCCAAAGAAGAAACATGGGAACATCCCGCTGTAGTCAGGAGGGGCGATGCTGGCGAGTGTCGATGGCTGCAAAGGTGGATGGCTTGTTGCGATCAGTGAATCTTGGCCTTGCAAGGAGCAGCCAATACTCTGTGTTTGCGTGGACTTTCGGGCTCTACTCTACGTTACTCGCGAATGTAGAGTGGTCGTTGTAGATATCCCCATCGGTCTGCCAGATGGCAAGACTTCACGCCAATGTGATATCGAAGCACGAATGAAGCTCAGTAAGAACGGCCAATCGCGCGTTTTTCTTACACCACCTCGATCATGCCTCCAAGCCAAGAGCCCAGAGGAATTTCAAGAGAGGCACAAGATCATTTGTAAGAAAGGCGCTGGGTTGCCCGTGTGGGGCATTCTGCCAAAGCTGAAGCAGGCGGATGAGGCGATGGAACCTGACAAGCAGGATCGCATATACGAGTTTCATCCCGAACTTGCGTGGGTCGGGCTTGCCAAGCGCGCGCTCGAATCCAAACACAGTGAGGGAGGCAGGAACGAGCGTGAGGGAATTCTCAACCGATTCGTCCCCGGCCTAAATTGCATCATCGCTGGCCGCAAGCATCTTGGTAGAGCTGCGGCTTTGGACGACATTTTCGACGCCCTCGTCGGCTTATCTGTGGCGCGGCGGATTTCGGACAAAGAGCAGCCGCCATGTCGCCTGCCGACCGGACGCGTTCCAACGGACTCGAGGGGCCTCAGAATGGAGATCTGGTATTAGCCTTGGGCTGAGACGTCCAGAATCCGAGACTCTGTGTCGCACGGAGCATATCCGAGAGCCGTGGAAAGAGAACTCACCGTGGTCATCGAAAGGCACGGGCGTTGGTACGTGGCCTGGGTGAAGGAGATTCCCGGCGTGAACACGCAGGGCCGGACCTTGGCCGAAGTTCACCGGAATTTGAAGGACGCCCTGGAAGGCATCCTGGCGCTGAATCGCGAGGTGGCTGCCAAGGACAGGGCTCGCGATGCATGATCCGCGCCGACCCTTATGAGCGCCCTCGTGTTCAAGAAAATCCTGATCGCCAATCGCGGCGAAATTGCCATCCGCATCCTGCGCGCGTGTCGCGAACTTGAAATCGCAGCCGTCGCCGTTTTCAGCGAAGCGGACCGCGTTTCGCTGCACGTGCGTCTGGCCGACGAAGCCTATCCCATCGGCCCCGCGCCTTCGCGCGAGAGCTATTTGCGCATTGACAAGCTGATGGATGTGGCGCGCCGCGCTGGCTGCGACGCCCTGCATCCCGGCTACGGTTTTCTGGCCGAAAATCCCGAACTCTCCCGCGCGTGCCAAGCCGCGGGAATCACATTTATCGGGCCGGCAGCGGAGGCGATGGAGCAGCTCGGCTCAAAGACGGCCGCGAGGCAACTGGCGCGCCGCGTGGGCGTGCCCATGGTTCCCGGCGCCGAGCAACCCATCGAGCGCGCCGATGACGCGCTCGCCCTCGCCCGCAAAATCGGCTTTCCCGTACTGCTGAAAGCTGTCGCAGGCGGCGGAGGCAAAGGCATGCGTCTCGTGCAATCGGAGGCGGAATTCGCCGCCGCGTGGCGCGACGCGGGTTCGGAAGCCCTCAACGCGTTCGGCGATGCGCGTCTCTACCTTGAAAAATATCTCGTGCATCCGCGACACATCGAAATACAGATCCTCGGCGATTTGCACGGCCACATCGTGTATCTCGGCGAGCGCGAATGTTCCGTGCAGCGGCGGCACCAAAAAGTGATCGAGGAAGCTCCCTCACCCGTCGTCGCCCCCGAATTGCGCCGAACGATGGGAGAAGCAGCGGTCACACTCGCGCGCGCGGCCAAATATTCGAACGCGGGCACGGTAGAATTCCTGGTGGACGCAGCGCGCAATTTCTATTTCCTCGAGGTCAACACGCGCCTCCAGGTGGAACATCCCGTCACCGAAGCCGTCACCGGGCTCGACCTTGTCAAACTGCAGATTCGCCTCGCCGCGGGCGAGCCGCTGCCCTTCGCGCAGCAGGACGTCTCCATCCACGGTCACGCCATCGAGTGCCGCATCTACGCCGAGGATCCGGACAATGACTTTTTCCCCTCGCCGGGAAAAATTCTTTCGAGACGCGTGCCATTCGGTCCGGGGATTCGTCTCGACGACGGCGTCTATCCCGGCTGGACCGTGCCCACCGAATACGATCCGCTCCTCGGCAAGTTGATCGCGTGGGGCGCGGACCGCGCCGAAGCCATCGCGCGAATGCGCCGCGCGCTCGAGGAATACTACGCCAGCGGCATCAAGACCAACGCCGGCCTCTTCCGCCGCATCCTTGCCGATCCAGAATTTGCAGCCGCGGAGTTCCATACGCGCTGGCTCGACGAGCGATTGAAATCTTTCACCGCGCCGCTCGCATCGTCGGCCGCGCCGTCCGCCGACGGGCGCGAGCACACGCTGGAAGACGCCGCTGTCGTCGCGGCCGTGCTGTGGCACATTGGAGATCACTCCGCCGCCAGCAGCGCCGTGGCGTCTTCTTCGCAGCCGGAATCCCGCTGGAAAATCGAGGGACGTCACGACCAAGTGGAACGCGCGCCGAAAGGTTGATCGCGGAATGAAACTTGAAGTGCGCATCGGGGACCGCACGCGCCACGTGGAAGTCGCGCGCGAACCGGATCGCGACGGCTCGCCCGGCCGCGTGCTCTTTCGTCTCGACGGTCAGGAAATGGATTTCGACGCCGCCGAGGTCGCCACCGGCACGTACTCGATCCTGTTTGACGGGCACGCCTTCGAGGCCCGCGTTCAGCCCGAAGGTGACGCGCTGCTCATTTCTGCCGGCGGCCACGAATTCCTCGCGCAGGTGATCGACCCGCGCGCCTGGCGCGGCCGCCGCGGCGGGGTTCCGGAGCTCGAAGGCCGCCAGCAAATCGCCGCGCCGATGCCGGGCAAAGTGGTGCGCGTGCTGGTGGCGCAGGGAGCGCAAGTGGAAGCGGGTCAGGGCTTGCTAGTGATCGAAGCGATGAAAATGCAGAACGAAATTCGCGCGCCCAAGAGCGGCACGCTTGAACGCCTGCTCGTCAGCGAAGGCCAGGCCGTCAACTCCGGAGAAATCCTCGCCGTCATCGCCTGAGCAGTCCTGAGCTTTCCACTTTCAAGAATGAGTTTGTGCTGACGTTACTTGGACGGCGCAGAAGCGCCTGGAGGAGCAGCCGGCTTCGTTCCCGCTGGCAATTTGCCCGCGGATTCGACTATTTGCTTGGCGAGATAGTTGACGACCTTGGCGTCGTCGCGGGCCTGGGCCATGTACCCGGCGCGCAGCAATTGCTCCTTACTGCTGCGCAATTTGTCGCGGATGGATTGCTGCACGGAAGGATCGCTCAGTTCGCGCTGCCCCGGAGCTTCCTTGGCCAAGAGCTTCAGGATGCGGTAACTGTCTCGAAGCGAGATCACCGGGCTCACCTGCCCCGGCTTGAGAGCGATGACGGCTTTCTTGAGCGCCGCGTCGGAGGAATTGAGCGCCGATTCGGGGATGTATCCGAGGTCGCCGCCGGTCGCCGTCGTGGTGGGGTCCTCGGAGAAGTCCGTGGCCAGTTGCGCGAAGTCTGCGCCACCCGCCAGGCGTTCCTCGAGCGCCGCGGCTTTGCGCCGCGCTTCGAGGTCGGTGGTGGCGTCGTCGTTCTTGCGGTTGCGGACCTGGGGGTCCTTGCGCGGCGTGATGACGATTTGCGCCACGCGGTATTGCGGCTCGCTCACATTGAACTGCGCCTGGTTCTGCTCGTAGAAATTCTTGACGTCCTGATCGGTGATGGCGATCTTGGCCACCACTTCGCGGTTGATCAATTTCTGGATGGAAAGCTGGCGGCGGAGGTCGCGCTTCAGATCGTCCACGGTCACGCCACGGTCTTTCAATTGCCGCTGGAACTCTTCTTCGGTGAAGGGGCTCTTGAACTCGGTGAACTTGTCTTCTACTTCTCCGTCGGACGCTTCCATGCCCATCCTTTTTGCGCGCTCGAGCAGAATCTCGTTGTTGACCAGCTCGTCCAGGATGTTCATCTTGAGCGAGAGCGCCTCTTCTTGCGACGGCTCCTGCCCCTCGGGGTTGGTCCGGCTGCGGTAATATTTCTCCACCTCGTCGCGCTTGATCTGCGTCCCGTTGACCACGGCCCAGACATCCGGCGCGGGCGGCGCCTCTTTCTTGCAGCCTTGCGCAAGAAAAGCCGCGGCGAAGATGGCGAGGATTGCCGGAGAGCGCTTGGACACGAGACTCCTCTTTTCTTGCTTTTTTACTCAGATGCAGGTAACGGCCTTCAGGCCGCCTTCTTCACCTTGCCGGAACGTATGCAGGCGGTGCAAACGCGCACCTGCTTCCGCACGCCGCCGATAATGGCGCGGACGCGTCGCAGATTGGGGTTCCAGCGGCGCCGGCGCACGTTATGCGCGTGGCTGATGATATTGCCGTATGCCGGCCCTTTGCCGCAGACTTCACACCGTTGTGCCATCGTTGCTCCTGCCTTTGGAAGATTCGGGGGGCGGTGAAAGACGGCATTTTAGCAGAGTCTTGCGGGTCTCCCAAGCGCTTTGTGTGCGCAGTCCGACGTTCCTTCCCTGCAATTGCCGGGATGAAATCCCCGCCGCAAGCTTTCTTGACCGCAAAGGCAGTCTTCCCGGAGAATGTTAAAGCCTCAGTGGGCGTGTAGCTCAGTTGGGAGAGCACCTGCTTTGCAAGCAGGGGGTCGCCGGTTCGAGCCCGGCCACGTCCACCAACATCACCTGCAAATTCAATGCCTTGCTAATTTGGCCTTTGCCCGGCTCCCGAAACTTGGGTTCATTTGGGTCCGTAAGAAGCTTCTCGATTTCTTCAACCGCTCTGCGCTGCTCTTCCGGAATCGCGTGCAGATAGATTTGTCGTGTGACTTCCGGCGATGCGTGGCCCAGAAGTGCCTGCACGGTGCCTAGCGGTGCTCCTACAGCGTCCAGCAGCGTCGCGTGGCAGTGACGCAAGGCGTGCCACGTGATTCGCGGCAAGCCGAGTTCCTTGCACGTGGGTCGCAGATGACGTTGCAGAAGGTTTCCCCGACACCGTGGATGGCCTGAGTGAGTTGTGAAAACTAATTGTTCAGGTTCGCACCCATCTTGGCACAAAGTGAAAAGGATTGAGAGTGCTCCTCGACACGATGGAATTGCACGGACACTCCGCCTCGTTTTTCGGCTTGTCGAAGTGTCCTTCGTAAACGGATTCCGTTACGTGCAGCACTTTGTCGTCTAGATTCACGTTCTTCCATCGAAGCGCGAGAAGCTCGCCGATTCTCAATCTGGTCAGCACCAAAAGCAGCGCGATGGACTTGGCGGGCTCTCGAAGAGCTGCGATTAGACGCTTCACTTGCTGCGGAGTAACGACGGGCCGTTCCGGGTTGCACTCCCTTCTCGGGAGTCGCGTCTTGCGTACTGGGTTGTCGGAGATATAGCCCCACTCCTCCGCCGTACCCGACACTTTGCTCAACGCACATCGGATGTGGTGCACGGTCCCCCGTGCAAGCCCGCCCCGAAGCTGGGCTGCTGGAAAAGTTAGGATCGCTTCGCGCGGGATGTCGGGAAGCCTCCCTTCACCGAAGGCAGAATTAAATGAACGCCAAGCATGTATTTGTAGTGCCTTTGTGTTGCGTACTTGGGTGTCGGGAGCACAACGGGTTCCCAGTCCATCTGCACGAAATCTTTCCACGAAATCTTTCAATGTGCGCATGGCCTGCGGCCGCTGACTTCCACTGTTCAATGCACGAAGCCGCTCTGAGAGAGCACGCATCGCGAGACGGCGCGTGGCGAACTCTGCGACGGTACCAATTACAATTGACCGGGGCATTCTTCCGATTGTGCCGTCCGCTATGTCCTCAAGACTTTGAAAAAACGAAGATAGAAAACCGATCGGAAATCGGTAAGTGAAACTTCTTTTAGAACGCCTTTCTATCATTTCGCGGTTTTACCCGCATCAATGGGCAAGTCTTTGCCAGAATATCGGAGGAAAAAGTACGGGCCACTTGACCAAGATGATTGGCTTCCTGGGGTTCCGTCTGAAACTGTCTTACAAGGCACAAGCTTCTAACTCGCAGCAATTGCTCGCGAACAAAACACACGGCGGATGACACTGCGACGATGGGCTGGAGTGACCTGAAACCTCGATATCCCTACCATTTTTCGTCTTCAACTGATGCGCTAACGCTGGATTGTGCACGTCTAGCGGAAACCGCTCCGCGGTAGGAACTCATTAGACAACGAACCCAGAAGGTCGTTGCCACGGACGCCTTTCGCGAGTATTAGTGAGGAACCCTTCTGGGATGTTTCCTGGTGACGCAGAGTCTCCGTACTCTGAGCAGTTCTTGGGTGCGGTCACCGTGAACAATTCAATTCCCATTCCAGTGATGTGAGACCCCTTCCAGATCGATAAGTTAAGTATTGAATCGCTTTGAAAATCATCGACCGACCGCCTTCCTTTCAGACGGCCAAAAGAGAACCTTGGCAACGGTCGTCGCACCTGACGCGTTGATCCGGATCACAAAGAGGAGAAAGCCTTGAGATCCAGCCTCTTCGATAGTTCCATTTTAGCGACCGCACAGCAGGCGGTCGAATTCGTCAGCAATATTCTCGAATCTTCGACAGAGTATTCCGTCATTGGTAAGGATCTGGAGGGAAAGATCCTGCTTTGGAACGAAGGTGCTCGGCGAATGTATGGGTACGAAGCCGAGGAAGTGGTCGGCAAGCTGAATTCTGAGGTTCTGCACACTCCAGAAGACGTCGCCACCGGAAAACCGCGCGAAATCATGGAGGCAGCACTCCGCGACGGCAAGTGGGAAGGAGTGATTGGGCGAGTACGCAAGGACGGCAGGCGCATCAGCGCGCGCGTCGTAATCACCCCTCGGCGCGATAGTAAGGGCAAGCCGATCGGCTTCCTTCTCATTTCGAAGGATGTCTCCC
>JBGQGH010000092.1:0-10978 GCA_041497315.1 Terriglobia bacterium
AGCAAGAATTTCGAAGCGCTCGAAGTTGCCCGCTCCCTCGGCATCACCGTCGCCGTCAACATCATCGCCGACCCCTCTTGGGACGAGGCGCGCTTCCAGGTCATCCGCGATTGGGCCCTCTCCGTCCCCGAAATCGTTCACGTCACCGTCAACACGCCCTATCCCGGCACCGAAACCTGGCTCACCGAGTCGCGCAAGTTCACCACGCGCGATTATCGCCTCTTCGATGTCCAGCACGCCGTCCTACCCACGAAGCTCCCGCTCGACCGCTTCTATCAGGAGCTCGTCCGCACCCAGCAGGTGCTGAACAAAAAACACCTCGGCTTCCGCGTCCTCGCCAGCACGTTTGGAATGGCCGCGCGCTATCTCGCTCAGGGCCAAACCAACTTCGTCAAAATGCTTTGGAAATTCAACAAGGTTTACAACGTGGAGCGCCAGATCGCCGATCATCGCCGTCCCGTGAAGTACCACATCTCGCTGCCGAAGGAGCACCTGGTCAAGCTCGATCCGGCCACGCTCTACATCCACCACCAGGAGCACCAGCACGCCGCCCGCGCCTCCGGCTAAGCCTTCTCACAGCCTGCCACTCGCGCACTCTAATGCTCTGGTGAGTTATGAAGGTGGTATCCTCTCGCTGTATTCTCACGAAACATAGGAGGGAGAGCGTCTGGGCCGGTGTCGCGATCTCCCGCCCAAGAATTGAGTCAGAGGAGAACACCATAAGTGGACCTTTGTTGTCCGATATGCGGGGAACATTTCGACTTCACTGCCCTTCAAAAACCGGGAGGGATCACGGCAGGTTCTTACTGTCCGAAGTGCCAAGCGCGCGTCACCTTAATTATTCCAAGCGGGCGGCGCGCTGCTATCATTTCATTGCTAATCGCCTGCGTAATCCTAATGCTCCTGCAGGTCCGCACAATTATTGGATTCACGATTGGAATCGTCTTGATTTGGTTCCCGCTCTCTCTGTATCTAAATGCCCTAGCCATGCAGCGCAAGCCTCTTACCCTTCGGAAATACAAACCGGGAAGAAGGACCTTTTCGGAGTGGCTGCATGAGAGAAACAGACTTCCAGACATATTCGACCAGCGGAACCGTTAACGACTATCTATCCCCGCTACTCATCGGATCGGGGCACCGGTTCTTTCCGAGCGAGTAGTCTCGCCAGGCGGGTGGTCGGCCCGTGAATTGTGGAGCGAATTTTAGCGTGCCCCAGCACGGCGGTCCCGACACCTCAGGATCCGTGCGTATGGGGCCTCGGACGAATCCCTCTTGGTTCTTGCCCTCGACTCCGGCATCCTTACAGGCGTGCTCCCCGCTCGCCAACTCATCTTCACCGATCTCGACGGCACTCTTCTCGATCATCACACTTATTCCTGGGCCGCCGCCGAAGAAGCCCTTACCGAAATTGATCGCCGCCGCGTCCCGCTCATCCTCGTCACCAGCAAGACCCGCGCCGAAGTCGAACTCATCCGCCGCAAACTCGGCCACGTCCATCCCTTCATCACCGAAAATGGCGGCGGCATTTTCATTCCCGAGGGTTACTTCAATCTTCGCCTCGAAGGCGCCGTTCGCATGGCGCGCTATCTCTGCATTCCTCTCGCGCGTCCCTATGCCGAAGCCGTCGCCGCTCTAGATGATCTCGCCGAAGAAACCGGCGTCAGCGTCGTCGGCTTCCATCACATGCGCCCCCGCGAGATCGCGCAGAATTCCGGCCTCACTCCGAAGCAAGCCGAACTCGCCCGCAACCGCGATTTCGACGAGCCTTTTTTCTTCGCTGGTGCCGCCGATTCCGCCATCGCCTCATTCGAACAAGCCGCCCGCCGCCGCGGTTTCTCTCTCTCCCGCGGCGGACGCTTCTGGCACCTCGCCGCCGGCAGCGATAAAGGCCGCGCCGTCCGCCATCTCACCGCCCTCTACAAAAAATCCGAACGCATCCGTTTTCGCACCTTCGCTCTCGGCGACAGCCCCAACGATATCCCCATGCTCGCCGCCGTGGATCGTCCCGCGCTGCTCCCCGCTCCCGGCGGCGAATTCTCCGCCAAAGTCGAAACTCGCTTCCCTCGCATCCTCAAGTCCTCCGCCCCGGGCCCTGCCGGATGGAATGAGCTAGTACTGAAACTACTGGGCCAGAACTAGCCTCCGCGCGCGGGAAACTCTTTTGCTTACAAATGACTTCGTTTGCTCAACTCCCCGCTCCGCGCTAAATCCGCCATCGCCGCCTTCTTCCTAACCTTAGCATCTTGAGTACTTTAGGGCCCCCGAGCATTCCCTCCACCCCTGGCCAGCAAACTGCTCCCCTGTACTTCCTAGCGCCATACATCTCTGAGGAGGGCGCTCAGCTTGGGAGGCGCGCATGCCGCGCCAGAAGGATTCACTGATGACCTACTTGCGCCGCATGATGGCCATCCCCGCCACCGAATCGCAGATGGCGGTCGGCCTCGGCCTGTCACTCGTGATGATGTCCTTGATGCTTTGGGGTCTGCTCTGGCAGTCGGAAATCATCACTTACCAGCGCACGGTCATCAAATTCCTTTTCAACTACCACTAGGCTTCCCCTCGGGCCAAATGAGGGAGGCTCGATCGCCCCCCGATCGAGCCTTCCTCGACCAACCTCCGTCTCCCGCAACACCCCACCGCAACCATTTTCTGCCACGCGGGTTTATACTCCTTACAAGGGGACTCACTCTTAGGGGGCACCATGAAGACTTGGAAATCTACTCTGCTGGCGGGTGCGCTGGCTCTATCCGCTGGGCCGCTCTGGGCCATGCCGCAGTCCGGCACCGCCGCGCAGCCGGCTTCTTCCTCCGGCGTGACGACGGTCAGTGCGCAGAACTCGGCCGCGCGACGCCATCATCGTCGGCACCGCCGGCGCCATCGCCGTCATCACCGCCAATAGTCCGCCGCATCTGTAATTTCTCAAGCCCAAAAAACGAATCGGGGAGCCTGGCAGCTCCCCGATTCGTCACTTTGTTCTATGCCGCCGTGGCGTCGCGTAGGCGTCGCGGGCAGCTCGCACCGCAAGAGCGGTGTGGTTAAAGTGTGGTCAGTTCTAGGCCCGGTGGAGTCATTCACCCTCCTTCCGTAGCTCAGAGACTTCCAATTCGTTTCTACTCCCGCGCGCGCGCCGATGCAATAGCAAAATGCAGAAAAATCACAGCCCCCACTTGCAAACGTGTCTCAGGAAAAATGCCCGGTTTTCGATCAGCGGATGAAAATTCCTTCGCGGATCTGGTCGCGCCCCACAAACGTGCGCGAGGAATGGAAATTGGCGAAGAGGTTTTGGATTTCGCGGTTTTGCAGGACCTGCTGCGGCGGCACAAGTTGCGGAGTGGGGATCAGCTCCACGCTCTGCGCGTCATGCACGCGGTAGCGCTGAAATTTTTCCGGCTTGCGCACGTGGAAGATACCGAGCACCACCCCGCCCGGGCAGACCAAGTCGCCCAGCCGCTCCACCATCTTCAGCGCCGCCTTCGGCTCGAGGTAATCGAAGAGGTCCCACGCCAGCACGGCGTCAAAATTGCCCGCGTCGTAGCGCAGGTTTTCCTTCAGGAATCTTTCCGCTCGCGCCCCCGGACTCACGTCGCCCGGGTCGGCTCCCTGCGCCAGTTTCTTCAGGCGGTCGTCCTCCGCGCGCTTCGCGTCGCGCCACGCCGTCAGCACGTCCTCGGTGTACACCTTGAAGCCGCGCTCGATGAAAAACGAGAGTGTGTTCTGCCATGCCGGGCCCATATCCAGCAGCGTGCCTTTGCGGATTCCGTCCAACTCGCGCAGGAAATCCTTCAGCCCGTTGGACTGGCGCACTTCGCATGGCGCTGGCTTGGCCATAGGGCTATTGTGCAGCGCGATCGGCCCGCTGCCAATAGGCCGCGTCACCGGTTGTTGCGGCGCCACGCGCATGCGGCTCAGAAATCCCATCGTTACTCCGTCTCTCCAGCCGCGCGAATCACCACCGGTTTGGGTGTTTCCGCCGCGCCCGTGCTGCTTGTTGCCGTCGCCGAAGCCGCGCGCTTGGCTGGCTCTTCTGCAGCTTCGGGGCGCACCACTTCCACACGCCCGGTAAACGTCGCGCCGTCTTCAATCACAATCCTGCGCGTCAGTATGTCTCCCGAAGCCTTCGCCGTGCGCCCCAGGAAAACGCGCTCGGCGCCGCGCAGCAAGCCCTCCACTTCGCCATAAACGGCGATGTCGCGCGCTTCGATATCCGAATTCACGCGCCCATTCGGCCCCACGGTCACCTTGCCGCCGTCAATGTGGATCTTTCCACGCACGTTGCCGTCAATGTACAGGTCTTCCTCGCCGTTAATTACGCCGTGGATTTGCAGCGACTTCGCAATCGTGCTCGCTCCCGTGTGCGTGGCCACCGCAGGGACGGTCTGCAACACCGGCTGTTTCACCACGGGATTTATTTCCGAAGAGCGCACCGGCGCGGGAGTCTGCGGCGCGACATTCTCAGGCGCGGGACGCTGCGGAATCTGCTTCTCTTGCCTTCCCCACATGAAAACCTCCCCGACCACGCTCCGGCCAAATTTTCCTGTGCGGATCGTTTTCCACAGGCCGGCGGTCGCTGGGTCCCAAGGGCCTTCTGCCTCTAAAGACAGGGCGCCGAATATAGTACAGACCCCCTAGCCTGTAAATAGCCCACTAGTTCCAACCTCGATACCCCCGTAACCCTTCGTGAATAGTGGCCGTTCGAGTCTCAGGGCAGGCTAGTGACTGGTGACCTGTGGTTCGTGATTCGTTTGTAGGGGCGCCCTGCATCGCATGGTACGAGGCTCAGCCCCGTGCCGAATGGCACGGGGCCGGCCATGTGTGCGGAACTCCGGGGAGCAAACCCTAACCGGCTACTTTTTCAACTCAATCAGCAGGACATGGGCTGCACCGCTGATTACGGCGCTGTGCGTTTCCGCGTCGTGCCAGATAGCCTGGCCGACCTTCGCCTCAGCCTCCGTGGTTTTGCCGTCCGGAGAAGTGAACGTTGTCTTCCCGCTGCCGGAAACCTGGTAGGTGACATACGCCGGGTGGGAGTGCATAGGGATTTTCTCGCCGGCCTTGGCGTGAAAATCCAGCACGCGCACGTGATCGTTTTCCAGCAATACCTTGAAGTTATTCGGAGCGGCCTTCATCGGGTCCTCCGGGTTTGGTGTCGCCGCGGACAAGCAAAAAGCGAACGTGAGGCACAGTACGGCCAATATCATTCGGCGCGAATTCTTCATCGTTATTCGACCTGCTTTCTGTAAGATGGGAACTGCTAGCGCCGCGATACTCCCTCTCCCCTTCCCGCCTGTCAACCAAAAATATGTTCGAGTAGGGCCGACACTCTTGTCGGCCCGGTCTCTCTCCGCGTACCGGCCACCTTCACTTGAGCGGCTTTTGTAGGCGTGGGGAGCTTGCCTCCGCCCGTCCGCTTGTGTGGGGCTACTTTTTCAGTTCAACCAGCAGGGCATGGACTGCGCCGCTGGTTACGCTGCTGTGCGTTTCCGCGTCGTGCCAGGTAGTCGTGCCGGCTTTCACGTCAGCCTCCGTGGTTTTGCCGTCCGGAGCAGTCCACGTGGTCTTCCCGCTGCCGGAAACTGTGTAATTGACATACGCCGGGTGGGAGTGCATAGGGGTCTTCTCACCGGCCTTGGCGTGAAAATCCAGTACGCGCACGTGATCGTTTTCCAGCAAGACCTTGAAGTGAGCCGGATCGGCCTTCACCGGATCCTGTGGGCTCGGCATCGCTGCGGAAACACAAAAAGCAAACGTCAGACACACTACTGCCAAAATCATTCGGCGCGAATTCTTCATCGTTATTCGACCTGCTTTCGTTTAAGGTGGGAACTTCGAGCGACGCGATACTCCCTCTCCCCTCCCTGCCTGTCAACAGAAAACAATCCGCCCCAGCCTCTCTTGTTGGGGCGCCCGCCAATCTTTATGGAGGGCCCTCGCCCGGTAGCGCCGACACTCCTGTCGGTGCGCCTTCCGCCCTCTTCGCCGCCCTGCCCGCTCGTCCTGAGTCCCCATGCTTCGGGACCAAGGGCCAATCCTTACGGCGGGTACATGCTGCCACAGTGTCGCGCCGCGCGGGAGCGAAGTCGAACCATCGCCTGCCTGCCGTCCGCCGACCCCGAATACCTACGCCCGTTTTTCTCTTGCCAATCGCCATCAAGGGTAGTTCTCCAGCTCCGAGGAATTCATCATTGGCGATTGACGCCTTCATTCTCTATGATCTCGCTCCAAGTGAGCTTGCATTAATTTCCTTAAGGAATAATACTCGGCACTTTAGGTCGAAGCCTCACAGAAATTGCGATGCCCAGATTGCCCACAGAGGTGGCGGCGAATCTCCGGAAGGCGCGCGACGCAGCGCTGCTTGCCGTCGAAACATACAACAGACCTGCGACGGCATTCCGATCGGCGGGTTACATCATGCTCATGGTCGTGGCATGGACTGGTCTCTTCCACGCGGTCTTTTTCAAGCGGAAGACAAGACCCTACTACCGCAAACGTGGCTCCAGGCAGTTCGTCCGAGTGGGCGGGGACTACAAGACATGGGAGCTCGACGAATGCCTAAGACAGTTCTATCAAGACCAAAACTCTGCACCCAGAAAGAATCTGGAGTTCTTCGTTGAGCTCCGTAATAAGATCGAGCATCGGTTCCTCCCAGAACTCGACATCGAGATCTTTGGCGAGTGTCAAGCAATGCTGATGAATTTCGAATCCATGCTGGCAACAGAGCTCGGAGACAAACAGGCGCTGATAACCGGATTGCCGTACGCACTTCAGTTTTCTAAAAGCATCATACCAGCCCAACAGAAAGCCATGCGAGGAGCGGCAAAACAGCATTTCCAATCCGTTCGGAATTTCGTCGCCGCCTTCCGATCTGCCCTCAGTGACGATGTCCGCTCCGATGAAACCTACAGTTTCAAGGTCTTCCTGATCCCGAAGGTGGGTACACACGCTAAGTCATCCGATGTCGCGGTTGAATTCGTTCGCTACGACCCCAGCAAACCTCAGGAGATGAAGCAGTACGAGCGGCTTGTTGCTCTAATCAAGCCAAAGCAAGTTTCAGTCGCCAACCTTAACGGACTCAAAGCGAGTCAGGTTGTGGAGCAAGTGGCGGAGGGCCTGGACAGAAAGTTCACCCAATACAGTCATCAGAGGTGCTGGAGACATTACAACACGCGTCCGCCCTCAAAAAACGCTACCCCAGAAATCTGTGACAATCGATACTGTTACTTTGATGTGGTTCATAAAGACTACATCTATACGCCGGCTTGGGTCGAGTTCCTCGTCGAGAAATTAGGCGACGCCGTCACATACGATCTAGTACTTGCAAGAGCTGTTGCGGCGCCCGCATGACAACCAGCTGAGTCGTGTGACCGATCGTCTGCGCAGCTAAGGTGAGGATTT
Organism: Terriglobia bacterium; assembly: GCA_041497315.1. GTDB lineage: Bacteria > Acidobacteriota > Terriglobia > Acidiferrales > UBA7541 > JBGQGH01. The sequence continues at coordinate 7,393 of JBGQGH010000092.1, forward strand.
CGATCCGTCCACTCGAATTGCCCCATCATTACTGTCACTCTTGACCACCGCAGGTTTGGGCCACAATAGAGAAGGGCAACGGCAGGCGGGAATAGCCCTTGGCGTCTTCAGAATAGTTGGGTTACTACGGAAGCGTTAAACGTGGCTCGATTTGGAGATTGCTCCACCGATTGCCGGACGCGGATTCTCTGCCGGACGCTTTTCCTGCGAAGGCTGTCGTGTCACATAGATTCCCACGATACCTGCGATCAGGCCCAGAAACAGAACCGGCACTAGCTCAAGCCCCGTCATCTCAAACTCTTTCTCCGAACATCTATAATCAAGCTCCAGACCACTAATGCTGCCACCACAACAATCGTAGCCCCTGCGAGCACGAATGTGAACATCTTTCCGCAAGAACTCACTGAGAAGCTCTGCCAGCCTGTCCCGCTGTTCATCGTTCAGCCGATCAAACAGCACTATGCCGCCTCCTTTTCTGAACATCAAAAGTCGATCGGTGCTCGGAATGCGGACTATGCCACTTCCTCGTTCGAATTACCCCCTAATTACCGTCACTCTTGACTTCTCTTCATCCCCGTAGTAACATGTAGTCCAGAGCTGATCGCCCTTGATCCCTCGACCTCTGCAGCCGCTCCTGCCCCAGGGGCTCCCCTCTGAGATTTAACTTTTGTCTGTGAATCGAGGTTTGGCCATGCGCCGAGCTTCACCAATTCTCCATTTTCGCTCTTTAATTCTCTCTCGGCAGTCCGTCCGAGCCGCGGCACATGGATTCCTGCTCACTCCTGTCTCCACTCTAACTCTTCTGCCTTCAACACTTACGTCACACTTTGTGTCTCACCCTCGCGCTAAACTCTTTAGAATGCGCACTTACATCACTGAGGGGGGAGGGGGGGTCGGAGATCCCGGCGGCATTCGGGGTCGCAGACTCCGCTCCTGGCGGAGAGGGGGGGTATGCCTCACCAATTCGCAATCCGTTCAATCTCCAACACTTAGGCTTTCGACCCTTCGACTGAAAAACTTCCCGACGACGAAGAACAAGAAGAGGAGGAGGTCGAAGAAGATGAAGTCGCCGAGCCTGTGTGATTCTGATCCTGTAGGGGCGCTGTCTCGTGGCGCGCACAGGCAAACCATTGCTGCGCCCTGGGTGAATGAATGGAGTAGCACAGTCACTCCTGACTGTGCGGGTTACATCCTTGTCGGACAAGCGCGCGCCGACAAAAGTGTCGGCGCTACTGGGAATCGGGCCACTGCCTACTTCGCCGGCTTGCCGTTTTCGGTGACGGCGCCGTCGCGGAGGACGAAGACGTGCTTCTCCTTCGCGGCTTTGGCGCGTTCCGCAGCGGTATTGAAGGGCCCCTGATACCCGGGCATGGTGACGGTGATCGTTTCGCCCCTGCGAAAGGCTTCGGCGTGATCGCTGCACGTGCCGAACGAGTGAGTGACCTTCGCGCCGTCGGCGGAAACGGTGACGAAGTAAGAGCGCGCGGGGCAGGCGGTGCCGCCGTTGTCGCGGACCAGCACCACATCGGTCGCGCCCATGCGGAATTTGTCGAGCAGGCTCAGCCCGGCGCTGCCTTTGACCTCGGGCTTCACCGGTCGGCCTTTGAAGGTGAGCACGTCGTTGTCGACGTCGAGCGTGCCGTAGCGCGTGCGCGTGCCCTGAGCGGCTGCGGTGCCCGTCATCGCCAGTGAGAGCGCGATGAGCAAGAGAAGTTTTTTCATCGTTTCACCTTTGACGAGCGCAGGCCGCAGCAAGCACGCCCGCGGCGGGCGGGCAGCGCCTCTACGAAAGAAAACTTCAGTGGGCGCCCGCATTTCGCAATTCCCAATGGGCCACGCAGTCCGCCGCGAGTTCATATAGAAAAACCTTTTTGCCCGTGCGCGTGTGCCACCAATTCCGCGGATCGTAAGCGGGATCTGGCGCGGGCACCACGCGCACTTCGACGGAAGATGGAAACACGCGCCGGAAGATGAAGCGCGAGCGGCGCGTGTGGTAGTTCGAGGTAACGACGAGAATGCGATGCCAGCCGCGCGCGACCACGAAGCGCTCGAGCGCCATGGCTTCATCGGTGGTGTTCGAGGCCGAGTGCGCGAAGCGGACGACCGCTTCGCGCGGCACGCCGCGGTCGGTGAGGTCGCGCTCCATCAGTTCGGCGATGCTGGCGTAGGGCCGCAGCATGGGGCCGCTGGCCACGATTCGCGGCGCCCAGCCCGCGCGGAAGAGTTCGGCGGCGTGCGCGGCGCGGGGGGCGGAGAAGTCGTCGTTGCCGAGGACGATGATGGCGTCGGAGTTGCGCGCGCCGTCGTCCACCACCCAGAATTCGCCGGCGAGGCGCAGGACGGGGGCGCGGACCAGGTAGAGGACGAACAGCAGTCCGAGAAAGGCGGCCAGGAAAATGAGCCGGAAAAAAATGCCGCCGCGTTCGCGCGAGTTCATTGGCTTCATCTCATCTACACGCTGGGATCGGTCTGGCGAAGCTTTTCCGCCGCGTCTTCGGGCATCAGCGCGTTGAAATAAACTTCCTTGATGCTGTACGATTTGCTGCGCTTTTCGACGATGGGCAGGATTTCGATGTGCCAGTGGTAATCGTCGACGATCGTCTTCCAGAAGCCGCGGAACTCTCCCCCCTTGAGCGAAGTATTCGGCGAAGTGTGTACCGCCAGGTGGTACGCCTCTGAAATTTTCTCGATGCGCCGCAGCGTGCGGCCGAGAAGAATGGCGAGGTTGTGGCGGTTCGCCGCGGGCCGCGGCTGTTCGAAGAGATGGTTGTGCTTGCGCGCCAGGATCCAGACTTCGTAAGGGACGCGCGAAGCGTAAGGACACAGCGCGACGTAGTCGCCCTGCGTGTCCACGACGCGGCGGCCCTGCTTCTCTTCCTGGCGGACGATGTCGCAGAAGACGCAGCGCTCCTTCTCGGCGTGCCACTCCTTGGCGGCGCGCAACTCGTAGAGGATGCGGCGCGGCACAAACGTGGTGGCGGTGAGAAGCGAGTGCGAGTGCGGCCACTCCTCGCCGGCGAGCGCGCCGTGGTTCTTGAATACCGTGACGTACTTGAAGCGCGGGTCGCGCTTGAGGTCCTGGATGCGCGAGCAGTAGGCCTGCAGGACCAACTCGAGCTGTGCGTCGCTCATCTGCGGGAGCTGAAGATTGTGGTCGGGCGTCTCCACGATGACTTCGTGCGCACCGACGGGGCGCATCTTGTCGTACATGCCGTCCGCCTGGCGGCCGGGCTCGCCCTCGATGCGGTAGAGGGGATCGAGATGCGGCGTGACGCGGACCTGCCATGAGCCTTCGGGCGGCAGCGCGAGTAGAGTTGGCCGGTCCGCTTCGTGGCCGGGGCAGAGGGGGCAGCCATCACCCGTGGAGGGAGGATTCTCCGGGTGACCCTGGACCACCCAACTGCGAGTGATGGGATCTTTACGAAGTTCCATTTGCGGTGCGGGGTGAACGATCCGGGATGAAAGTTGAGAGCATCAAGGAGCACAAGTTATATCGCAGCGAGGGAGAGGGCGCAAGGCGAGAGAGCGGAACGAGAGTTGCGCACTAGCGAGTGTAGCGCGCGGGAGTGGGGCCGACTTCGAGGCG
>JBGQGH010000093.1:0-10816 GCA_041497315.1 Terriglobia bacterium
CTATGTGGGCCAGGCCAATTGGCAGCAGATGATCCTTACCGCGCGCCGCTATCTGCCGTTCCCGTCCGACGTGTCGGCCAAGTTCACGCTTGCGCGCGATCGCTTCGAGCTCAACCAACTGCGCTGGAATTTGCCGCACTCCTATCTTGACGCGGAAGCCGGGCTGGCAAGCTTTGTGAATCCAGTGTGGACATTCAAATACCGCGGCCAGCTCAACCTCGAGGATGTCCGCTCGATTTTCCGTAAGCCGCACAGCCCCACGGGCCGCGTCGAATTCTCCGGCGAAGGCAGCTACGCGGCGTCGCAGATGAATGTCCGCGGCCGCTACGCAGCCAACGACGTCGCCATGAACTTCCCGTGGTTCCACACGAAGGGGATGTCCAGCCGCGGCAGCTATGTCGCCAATCAGCACGGGATCGACGTTCCCGATTTCGAAGCGCGCGTCCTCGGCGGAAGCATGCAGGGGCGCGTTCACGCAGATTTTCCCGCCCTGACATTCCGTGTCGAATCCCACGCGCGCGGCATGCAGCTCTCGAGCGCGTTTGCCGCCGTCGAACACGAAAATTTCCCCGTCACCTCGCTGCACTGGGCGGGCACTCTGGCGGTGGATGCCGTCACTTCGTGGACCAAAGACTTCAAGCACGTGGACTCGCGCGGCGTTTCCCTCTGGGAGCCGGCCCTCGAACCCGGCCCCGGCGAAATTCCTGTGACCGCGCGCTTCGACTACCACTATAACGAGGATCGTCGCGCCATCGAGCTCGGTCAAAGTACTCTCTCGACGCCGACGAGCCGAATCGATGTGTCCGGCTCTCTCGGCGGGAGCGATTCCGATCTCGACGTCAACTTCACCGCGGGCGATCTGCTGCCTTGGGACGACTTCATCAACCGTCTCCGCGGCGAGGATGCCGAGCCTCAGCAAGTCGCCGGGCGCGCGGAATGGCACGGCCGCGTGCTGGGCCCGCTCGATGGGCCCGAGTTCCTCGGGCACGTCAAAGCCTGGCAGGCGCGCTACGCCACGTTTTCCTGGGATGAACTGGAAGGCGACATGCTCTATTCGCCCGATGTCTTTAGGTTCACCAAGGGACAGGCGCGCCACGGAAATTCCTTCGCGCACCTCGATCTCGAGCTGAAACTCTCCCGCTGGTCTTTCCGCCCGGAGAATCAGTGGACTCTCGATGCCAGCCTGGACCGCACGGACACCGAAGGCTTGCAGCAACTCTTCGGCCGGTCGTATCCCGCGCGCGGATTGCTGACCGGAGAATTTCATGGTCGCGGCACGCGAGCGCAGCCGGAAATCACGGGCTTGTTCGATCTTACTCAGGCGAACGCGTGGGGCTATCCCGTGGATCGCTTCCGCGGACGCTTGACGGTAAATCACGAAGGGCTGCGCATCTCCGATGCGGAGCTGCGCGCCACGCCCTCCAGCGTGCCGCCGGCGAATGGCGGCCACGCATCGCCTCCCAGCTTGATCACCGGCAATTTCTCTTATCGATTCGCGGATCAGTACGTGGAATTCGATCTGGCCGGCGCCGGCATCCGCCTCGAAAACATTTCGCGACTCCAGACGGCCAGCCTGCCCATGGGTGGCGAGCTGAATCTTCAATTGAAAGGTAAAGGTCCACTGCGCGAGCTTGTTTCGCAAGGCACGCTGCGCCTGGTCGATTTGCGTGCCGGAAATGAAGTGATCGGCAGCTTCGAAGGCAAGCTCGATTCCGACGGCCGCCGCGTGTCGCTCGGACTGCGCTCGGCCATGACCACGGGGCGACTGGAAGGCAAGGTGAACGTCACACTCGGCGGCGACTATCCGATCCAGGCCGATCTCTCCTTCGAACGGCTCGACCTCGATCCCTTCATCATCGCTTCATTGCGCCTCCGAGCGCTCACCGGCCACAGCAGTGTGGACGGCCGCATCCAATTGCATGGCGCGCTGGCTCACCCGGAGACGCTGACCCTCCAGGCTGATCTTTCCCGCGTGGTCTTCGATTACGAATTTGTGAAACTCGAAAATGCCGGCCCGGCGCGATTTACCTACGGACACGATGAAGTGCGCATCGAGCAGGCCAACCTGCGTGGTGTGGATACCGATCTGAAAATCTCCGGTTTTGCCCGCTTCACCGGCGATCGCAGGCTCGGCCTCAACCTGGCCGGCACGCTGAATATGCGGCTGGCCGGAGGTTTTGTGCCCGGCCTCGATTCTCGCGGCGTCGCGCGCGTGAACGCCGCAATTGAGGGAACATTCTCCAGTCCGCGGATCACCGGCCGCGCGCACCTTGAGAACACGTCCGCTACGTACAAGGATTTTCCCACGGGCCTGAGCCAAGTGACCGGAGATTTCGTGTTCGATACAACGCGGCTGCTGTTCGAAAACGTCACCGCGCAATCCGGCGGCGGCACGCTCACGCTCGGCGGCACGCTCACCTACGGCGCGGGCCCCCTCCGCTACGACATCACCGCCCGCGCGCAAAGCGTGCGCATCCGCTATCCCGAAGGAATGAGCTGGCTCGCAGGCGGCACGCTGCGTCTTTCCGGAACGCGCGATTCCGGGCTGCTCTCCGGCCGCGTCGTGCTGGAGCGGCTATTCATGACCCAGGGCTTCGACCTCGCTTCGATGATGGTCGCGTCCAAGGATGCCTTGCGCGCGCCGACCACTTCTTCGCCGTACCTGCGCAACCTCCAGTTCGATATCGAAGGAGTCTCCGGCCCGGAGGCGCGCGTGGAATGGACCGGAGCGCATTTTGAGAGTGAAGCCAGCCTGCGCATTCGCGGCACCTGGGAGCATCCCGTACTGCTCGGCCATGTCCACCTTTTGAATGGAGAAATGACGTTCCGCGGGAATCGTTACCGCCTGACGCGCGGCGAGCTGAACTTTTCGAATCCCTTCCGGCTCGATCCCGTGCTCAACGTGGAAGCCGCCACCACCATCCGGCAGTACGAAATCACGCTCGATTTTTCCGGGCCGGCCAGCAAACTCACGCTAGCTTACCGTTCCGATCCTCCGCTGCCCGCGAGCGACATCATCGCCCTGCTCGCGCTCGGAGGCGCCACCGAGTCCACCGAATTGCGCGGCTCCACCGCCGTGCAGACACCTGGACTCGGCGCCAGTTCGCTGCTTTCGGAAGCCATCTCCAGCCAGTTGGGCGGGCGCATCGAGCGCCTCTTCGGCATCAGCCGCTTCCGCGTGGACCCGTTCCTGGCCGGCGCCGGAAACCAGCAGAACGCGGCCGCGCGCGTCACCATCGAACAGCAGATCACCCGCGACCTCGTGATCACTTACATCACCAACGTCACCTCCACCCAGCAGCAGGTGATTCAGGTGGAGTATTCCGTCAACCGCGACATCTCCATCATCGCCCTGCGCGATCAGAACGGCACCTTCGGCCTCGACATCAAATTCAAAAAACGATTCAAGTAGGGGAACTGTCATTCGGAGCGAAGCGAGGAATCTCTCTTTCTTGAGTGTTTGAAACTGGGGATTTGTTTCTACGGTCTTTCCGGCGGCTGGCCCTGCTTCAACTCCGGGAATTCGTCCTGCACCTCTTTGATCACCTGCTGCACCACTTTCTGGCCAAATTCAAATCCCGCCTGTTGCGATTCGCGCGCGATCAACGGGAGCGCCTTGACGGCCCGCTGCCCTAGTGGCGATTGATAAAACTCGATCAGCCCTTTGATGTCTTCATCGCTCAAATTCTTGTCGTAGATGGGAATGATCAAGGCCGTGAGCTGCTCGCTGGTGAATCGCGCTTTGTAACGGCGCAAGAAAGACTCCAGGATCTTCTGGCTGCGCTCCCCCTCGGGCAGAGACTTCAGGAGGCTTGTGCGCAACTGCTCCGCGGACGTCGCCACCATGTCCTCGGCCAGCTTCGCGTTGCCGGAGATTTCCAGGAGCTTGCGGATGTCGGCTTCTTTGACGGGGTCGATCTTCGGAGCCGGAACAACCACGGCGGGCGTTGCGGCTGGCGGAGCGGCTTGCGGCGGCGTCTGCGCCAGCGCGGGGACGCTGGTGGTTAGAATGAGTGCGAAAAGCACGCTGCAATTCATGAATTTCTCCTGGAAACTCGCACGATCCCCAAAACCGCTTTGCATCCTAGACTAGCGCAATCGGCGAATCAATTCGCGCCTCGTACTCGTGTGCGAATGGGCCATCCGCGTTGGGCGGAGTGAAATTCGGCAGGGTGCGCTGCGTTTCTGCTAGGATGGCGGCCCATTCACCGCATGGACGCGCCCCCAATGAACGATTCCGCCGCCGGACTCGCGCCGGACGCCGCGCACGCCGCGATCTTGGGCCGCGAAGCCGGCCTGCGCCGCCAGCTCACTCCACGGCAACTCTCCATGATCGCGCTCGGCGGAGCGATCGGCACCGGCCTCTTCCTAGGCAGCGCGCTTTCCATCCGTTTGGCCGGGCCGGCAGTGATCCTGAGCTACGCAGCAGGCGCCGCGATCGCACTCGCGCTGATGTGGGCCCTCGCGGAGATGGCCGTCGCCCATCCCGTGGCGGGCTCCTTCGGCGTGTACGCCGAGATGTACCTGCATCCCTGGGCCGGCTTTGCCGTGCGCTATTCCTACTGGCTCGCGCAGGTGGTGGCCATCGGCAGCGAAGTGGTCGCCGCGTCCATTTATTGCCGCCTCTGGTTTCCGGGCGTGCCCGCGTGGATCTGGATCGCCTTGTTTTCCATTTCGCTCATTTACGTGAACGCGCGCAGCGTCGCGAGTTTCGGCTCGTTCGAGTACTGGTTCGCGATGATCAAGGTTGTGACCATCGTCGCGTTCCTGTTGCTGGGCGGCGCGCTGCTCTTCGGCGTCATCGGCAAGCCCATCGGCGCCGCAAACTACACCGCGCACGGCGGCTTTCTCCCCAACGGTTGGCTCGGCGTAGGACTCGGCGTAGCCATGGCCATCTTCAGTTATCTCGGCCTGGAAATTGTCGCTGTCACTTCCGGCGAATCCGAACACCCCGAAATCGCCGTGCCCCGCGCCATGCGGCAAACACTGTTACGCCTGGCCATCTTCTACATCGGCGGCATGGCCGTGCTGGTCGGCGTGCTGCCGTGGACGCAGGCCGGGCTCGCCGAGAGTCCGTTCGTGCGCGTCTTTCAGTCGGTCGGAATTCCCGCGGCCGCGGCAGTGATGAATTTCGTCGTGCTCACCGCCGCGCTCTCCAGCGTGAATTGCAACCTCTACCTGACATCGCGAATGATTTTTTCGCTCGCGCGTGGGGGCTACGCGCCTGCGGCGCTCGGTGGACTCAGCCGGCGCGGCACGCCGGTGCGCGCCCTGCTCGTTTCCAGCGGCGGCATGTTCGCAGCGCTCGCCCTCGACTATCGTTTTCACGAAAAAGCGTACGTGTACATGCTGGGCGCGGCGTTTTTTGGGGGAATTTTCGCCTGGATCATGATTTTCGTGACGCATCTCGCTTTCCGCCGACGCAACGCCGCGAATCCGCGTGTGCGACGCTTCGCTCCGCCGGGGCCGTGGAGTTCGCTTGCTGGGCTCGCCGCGCTCCTCGCCGTGCTGGCCTCGACCTGGTGGATTCCCGGGATGCGCATCACGCTGGTCGGCGGTTTGCCGTGGCTCGCGTTCATCACACTGTGCTACTTTGTTTGGTCGAGAACCAATCACGCTCAACCGGTGGCTGTCGAGAAAAGCGGGGAGCAGAACAATGACCGATGACTTGCTGAAGTGGCGCTCGGAGTTTCCGATCCTCGAGCGCACCACCTACATGATCAGCAATTCTCTCGGGGCCATGCCCCGCGCCGTGTATGACCGCCTGAAGGACTATGCCGATTCGTGGGCGCTACGCGGCGTGCGCGCCTGGGAAGAGGGCTGGTGGGACATGGCCGTGCGCATCGGTGACGGCATCGGCTCGCTGATCGGCGCCGCACCGGGAGAGATCTCGCTGCACCAAAACGTCACGCTCACCGAGGCCGTGGTGGCGTCGTGCTTCGATTTCCACGGCCCGCGAAACAAAGTCGTCATGGTGGATATGGAGTTCCCGTCCATCCTTTACTTCTATCAGGAGCAGCAGCGCCACGGCGCGCGCGTCGAAATCGTCAAGAGCGAAGACGGAATCACCATTCCGCTCGAAAAACTCCTCGCCGCGATTGACGAAACCACTCTTCTCGTTCCCATTTCCTACGTCCTCTTCCGCAGTTCGTGCATCGTGGATGCTCGCGCCATCATCGAGCGTGCGCACAAAGTCGGCGCGCACGTCGTCCTCGATCTTTTTCAGGCCGCCGGCACGGTTCCGGTGGACGTTCGCGCGCTGGGCGCCGATTTCGCCGTCGGCGGCGTGCTCAAGTGGCTTTGCGGCGGCCCAGGTGTGGCCTACCTCTACGTCCGTGAAGATCTCCGCGCAAAGCTGCGGCCCGCGCTCACCGGCTGGCTCGCGCACAAGCGCCCATTCGGTTTCGAAGTCGGTCCGGTGGACCGCCGCGAGGATTCATTCCGCTTTCTCAACGGCACGCCGCACATCCCGGCGCTCTATGCCTGCCAGCCCGGCCTCGAAATCCTGAATCAAGTGGGCATCGAACGCATTCGCGCGAAGTCCATGCGCTTCACGCAGCGCTTGATCGAAGGCGCGCTGGGCCGCGGGTGGCGCGTGAATACGCCGCTCGATCCGGCGCAGCGCGCCGGCACCGTTTCAGTGGATTGCCCGCACGCGCCCGAAGTCACCCGTGAACTCCTCGCGCGCGACATCCTGGTGGATTACCGCCCCCGCGCCGGAGTACGGCTCTCGCCGCACTTCTACAATCGCGATGAAGAAATCGATTTCGCGCTGGCCCAGATCGAGGAAATCCTGGCCACGCGCGCCTGGGAGCGCCACCTGCAGCCCGCCTGAGCGGATGCTATGATCCCCGGCGTTTCAGCCCATGAAGCATTTTCCAGCGCCGCTAGCCGCGCCAATCGATCCTCCGCATCACCACGGCCGATGGCCAGCCCATGGAGATGCATCCGCGCCCGGTGGATTTTCCCGTCGTGCGTCCCGTGGGCGAAAGTTACGCCGGACGTGACTCCCAGCTCGATGCCGCAGTGAAGGAACTTCTGAGTGAGCTTGACGAACGGAAGAAGCGGTGACAACTTGAAGCTGTGGAGAAAGGGGAGTGACGGGGTAATGAGCAAGCCCGCTGTAGCCGGCCGCGTGCCGTCAGGCCCGCGCGCCGCGGAGGCGGATCCGTTTGCCCGCGCGCGCCGCCGCATGGTCGAAGAGCAGATCCGCGATCGGGAAATCGCTTCGCCGCGAGTCCTCGAAGCCATGCTCGACGTTCCGCGCCACGAATTCGTTCCCCCCGAATTCCGTCAACGCGCCTATGCCGACGAACCGCTCCCCATTGGGGAAGGGCAGACCATCTCTCAGCCGTTCATGGTGGCAGCGATGACCGAAGCGCTCGAGCTCACCGGCGGCGAACGCGTGCTCGAAGTCGGCACCGGCTCCGGCTATCAGGCTGCGGTTCTGTCGCACCTTGCCGCGCTCGTGTATAGCGTCGAAAGCCACCCGGCGCTCGCCCTTGCAGCGCAAGCGCGGCTCGAGCGTCTCGGCTACTCCAACGTGCACGTCCATTGCGGCGATGGAACGCTCGGCCTGCCGGATTGCGCCCCGTTTGACGCCATCCTGGTGTCCGCCGCCGCGCCGGATCTTCCCCCACCGCTCTTAGAGCAACTCGCCGAAGGCGGCCGCCTGGTGATCCCTGTGGGCTCCGCGGACGAACAACAACTGTTCCAGATTCGCAAACACGGTGGCCAGACCGCGTCGCGCACACTCCACTACTGCCGTTTTGTTCCGCTCGTTGGGCGGCACGGCTGGCCGGGCGCAAACTGCGAATGAACTCACCCGCGCCCGAACTTTCCATCGTCATCCCCGCTTACAATGAAGAGCGGCGTCTTCCCGAGGCCCTGCGACGCATTCGCGCGTTCCTCGAAAAGCGTGCCATTTCCGCGGAAGTGATCGTGGTGGACGATGGCTCTACAGACGGCACGCCGGACGTTGTTGCCGTGGCCCGCCTCACGCTTCCCGGCATCCTCCTCGTCTCCAACGGTCGCAATTACGGCAAAGGTTTCAGCGTGCGCCACGGCATGCTCGAGGCCCGCGGCCGCGTGGTGCTCTTTACCGATGCGGATCTCTCTGCGCCGATTGAAGAAGCCGATAAGCTCCTGGCCGCGCTCGCTAACGCTGATGTGGCTATCGGTTCGCGCGCCATTGACCGCAGCCTCATTGAGGTCCATCAGTCGCGCCTGCGCGAGCTGGCTGGGATCATCTTCAATCTATTTGTCCGTGTCGTGACTGGCCTCAACTTTGTCGATACCCAGTGCGGCTTCAAGGCCTTCGTGTGGGCGCCGTCGCGGATTATTTTCGAGCAACAGCGCATCGAAGGCTTCGGCTTCGATCCCGAGATTCTGTTCCTGGCCAAACGGCACGGCCTGCGCGCCGTCGAAATTCCCGTGCGCTGGGCGCACGATCCGCAGACCAAGGTGCACGTCCTCCGCGACAGCCTGGGGATGTTCGGCGAACTTTTGCTGATCCGCTGGAACTGGCTTCTGGGCCGGTACCCGCGAATTATCCCAGCAAAGTAGGGGATTAACTTTACATCACAAAGTACTTGACAGAAATGCGGCAGGTGGGTATCCTTCCGCGTATGGCTTCCCTGGGACCACTGCACCCTCGTCAGCCCCTCGCCATCGACGCTCACGCCGCCGATAATCTCCGCTTTATCCGCGAAACCATGGAGCGTGCCGCGGCCTTCACCGCCGTCCCCGGCTGGGGCGGCGTGGCCATGGGCCTCACCGCGCTCGCAGCCACCGGCGTCGCCGCGCGCCAGGCCTCACCGTCTCGCTGGCTGATCACCTGGCTCGTCGAGGCCGCTCTGGCCGTCGCCATCGCCGGCGGGGCCGCGGCGTACAAGGCACGCCAGGCCCGCATGCCGCTGCTCTCCGGCCCCGGCCGCAAATTTGCTCTCAGTTTTGTACCGCCGCTCGCCGCCGGAGCGCTCTTGACCGTCGCGCTCTATCGGTCCGGCGCAGCCGCCATTCTGCCCGCCACCTGGTTGCTCCTCTACGGCACCGCGGTGGTCACCGGCGGCGCGTTTTCCGTCCGCGTGGTCCCGGTGATGGGAACATGTTTCCTGGTTCTCGGCGCGGCGGCGATTTTCGCGCCCGCTTCCTGGGGCAATATGTTTATGGCCGCGGGTTTCGGCGGCCTGCAAATTGTTTTTGGCCTGATCATCGCCAAGCGGTACGGCGGTTAAGAAAAAAGGGGGTCCTCAAATGGCAAAGTCCGGAGCACTGGCTCAAGAAAGGGAAACGCAGAAATCGTCCAAGGGACGTGGCGGCGCGCTGCATTCGCTGCACGGCCGCGCGGTAGAATCCGTTCCTCCGTCGCTCGACCGCCTGATTCACGAGCGCATGCGTTTGGGCATCGTAAGTTCCCTGGCGGTCAATGATTCGCTCACCTTCGGCGAACTAAAGGCGCTGCTGAAGACTACCGACGGCAACCTGAGCGTGCACGCGCGCAAGCTCGAAGAGGCCGCCTACATCGCCTGCACGAAATCGTTCGACGGGCGTCTGCCGAAAACGGAATACCGGCTGACGGCTGCGGGACGCCGCGCCCTCGAGCGGTACCTGAACCACATGGAAGCGCTGATCCGCGCGACTCGAGAGCGGTAGGGAAGCGGGCAAAAATTTTTGACTTGTTACTTTGTATAACAAAGTAATTTACGACAACCGATCGAAAGGCGCACACCTCATGGACAAGCTCGAGCAGCCCCAGCTCCACCTCGCCATCATCATGGACGGCAACGGCCGCTGGGCCGAAGCACGCGGCCTGCCCCGCGCCGCCGGCCATCGCGCCGGCGCAGAAAACGTCCGGCACGTTGTGGCCGCGGCAGCGCGCCTCGGCGTCGGCACACTGACCCTCTACGCATTTTCTTCGGACAATTGGCAGCGGCCGCGCCTCGAAATCTCCACCTTGATGCGCCTGCTGCACGAGTATCTCCTCACCGAAACCAATTCCTGCGTGGACCACGGCATCCGCTTGAGCGTCATCGGCCGCCGCGACCGCCTGACGCGCACCTTGCGCGACGCCATCGAGGGCGCCGAAGCCGCCACCGCCGCCGGCCGCGCCCTGCATCTGCGTTTCGCCGTGGATTATTCCGCGCGCGAGGCCATCTTCCGCGCCGCCAGCCGCTTCTACAAAGCCACCGAGCTGTCCGCGCAGTCCTTCGCCGCAGTCCTGGCCGAAGTGAATCACGATGGCGCGCAGGACGTGGATCTGTTGATCCGCACCGGCGGCGAACAGCGTTTGAGCGACTTCCTCTTGTGGGAAAGCGCCTACGCCGAACTCTATTTCACTCCGCGGATGTGGCCCGAGTTTTCGGAGGAGGATCTGGCTGCGGCGCTGGCGGAATTCCGCGCGCGCGAACGCCGCTTCGGCCGCGTCTCCGGCCGCGTGGCAAGCTGAGCACAAGAGTATTTGAGACTCTTTGGATAGGAGAAGTGTGATGAACCCTCAATTCATGCCGCAGTTTGCGCCCTTTGTGGTCCTGGGGTTCCTGGGGACCTGCTTCCTGCTCGCCGTGACCGGGCTCGTGCTAATCGTCAGCCTGTTGCTCCGGAAATGGAAAATTTCAAAGTACGCTGCGCTCGGAGCATGTGCTGTCGCGGGCGTCTACTTCGTGTTGTTGTTCGGAGCGTCCGTCGTCAGCGAGGAAAAGATTCTCACCTCCGATGGGAAAAAATACTTCTGCGAAATCGACTGCCACATCGCCTACTCGGTCGAAAGAGTCAGTGAAGCCAAAGTCTTGGGGACGCCGCCTCAACAGGCCACGGC
>JBGQGH010000094.1:0-10719 GCA_041497315.1 Terriglobia bacterium
AGAGCGAGAGGCGATCATCGAGATCATCCATGCGGTCAATGTCACATCCGGGCTCGATGAATTGCTCCCGCTCATTCACTCCGCGCTGAAAAAGGTGGTTTCGGCGGATAACTGTTTTGTGGCCCTGCTCGATCCCGCCAGCGGCCTCTTCCATTTTCCGTTTTTTGTGGACCGCTACGATTCCGCCCCGGCGCCGCAGCGCATGGGCCGGAGCTGTACCGCCTTCGTTTTTCGCACCGGCCGCCCGATGCTCATCACGCAGAAAGTGTTCGACCGGCTGGTGGAGGAGGGCGAAGTCGAACTCGTCGGCACTTCATCTCCGACCTGGCTGGGCGTTCCTCTCCGGACTCCGCGGGAGACGATCGGCGTCATGGTGTTGCAGCACTACGAGGACGGGAATGCCTATTCGGAGCGCGATCTCGAATTCCTGACCTCGGTCGGCGGGCACATCGCCGTGGCCATCGAGCGGAAGGTAGCGGACGACACTCTCCGCAAGCAGCAACAGGAGCAGGAAGTGATCTTCCATTCTGCTCCCGGGATGATTTTTTACAAAGATAAGGAGAACCGAATTCTCCGCGCCAATCGCGCGGTAGCGGAATCCATCGGCATGTCCGTGAAGGAAATCGAAGGGAAATCCACTTTCGATTTGTACCCCGAGGATGCCGCGCAGTATTACCGCGATGACCTGGAGGTCATCGAGACCGGCCAACCGAAGCTGGGCATCATCGAGCCGTATCGTACGCCCGCGGGCGGGATGCGTTGGGTGCGCACGGACAAAATTCCTTACCGGGACCAGGACGGAAACATTATCGGCATCATCGTCTTCGCGCTCGATATCACGGAACAGCGTGCGCTCGAGCAGCAGTTCCGCCAGGCGCAAAAGATGGAGGCGGTGGGGCGGCTGGCGGGCGGCGTCGCGCACGACTTCAACAACCTCCTGATGGTGATCAAGGGACACTCCGAACTCCTGCTCGACGCAATTCCGCAGGAAGAACGGCTCATCCGCAAGGTGGAGAACATCCAGAAAGCCGCGGATCGCGCGGCGACCCTGACGCGGCAATTGCTGGCCTTCAGCCGGATGCAGGTCCTCGAACCGAAGATCGTGGACCTCAACACCGTGATCTCGGACATGAGCAAGCTCCTGCCGCGCCTGGTGGGCGAAGATATCGAATTGCAGATCGTGTGTGGCGAAAAGCTCGGAAATATCAAAGCGGATCCTTCGGAGATCGAGCAAGTCCTGGTGAACCTGGCGGTGAATGCGCGCGACGCCATGCCCAACGGGGGCAAGTTGGTAATCGAAACGGCGAATGCGGAGCTGGACGACTCTTACTCGCGCAAACACCCATCTATGGTCCCGGGCTCCTACGTTTTGCTCTCCGTGTCGGACACCGGGATCGGCATGGACGCGGAAACCCAGGCGCATGTCTTCGAACCGTTCTTCACGACCAAGGAGAAAGGCAAAGGCACCGGACTTGGACTCGCCACCGTCTACGGCGTCGTGAAGCAGAGCGGCGGATATATCTGGCTCTATAGCGAACCGGAGCAGGGAACCACGTTCAAGATCTACTTGCCCCGCGTGGAAAAGCCCGCCGAGGTGGCGCGCCGGAAGAGTTCATCGAAAGAGCTGCCGCGAGGAACCGAAACGATTTTGCTCGTCGAGGATGAAATGGAGGTTCGTGAAGTAGCCGCCGAATTTCTCCGCGAGTGCGGCTATACCGTGCTGGAAGCAAGAGACGGGATCGATGCCGTCAAAGTAGCCGATCAACATGCGGCCGAGATCCATCTCCTGCTGACCGATATGGTCATGCCTGGAATGGGCGGCCGCGACCTCGCTTCGCGCCTCGGTTCTCTCCGGCCGGGGATGAAACTCATTTATATGTCCGGTTACACCGAATACGCCCGCCACACGAACGACGAATCCTTGCCAACCGGGCTTCACCTCGCAAAGCCATTCACGCGCTCGGCCCTGGCGAAGAAGATACGCGAAGCGCTCACCGAAGATAGAGAAACCTGATCGATCGCTCCCACTCTGATCCCCGACTATTGCGCAATCATCGAAGCGCCTGCATGGGTGGCGCGCAAGTGCGAGTCGCGCTAATCTAGCCTGCCAACTTCATGCTACGCAGCCACAGCGTTTTCCACTTGCCGAACACGAAACCTGCATTTCCATTCCGCGCCGGGGAACCGCGCTGATGAAACCCACCATCCCAACGGCGCGGACGGTCGCAAAGCTCGGTGCTTCTCGGCCGCTCCCCGAAGGCCGTGCCGGCATGCTCCGCCTCGATTTCAACGAAAACACAGTCGGGTGCTCTCCGGAGGTCGTCCGTGCGCTCGCGCGGCTCACTTCGGAGCGGCTGGCGATGTACCCGGAGTATCGGACTGCTACTGCGCGACTCGCGCGGCATTTCGGGGTGCAGCCCGCCGAACTCTTGCTCACCAACGGCATCGATGACGGCTTGCGGCTCATCGTGGATGCCTACATTGATCCACGCGATGCGGTGCTGGTGGTCGAGCCGACGTTTGACATGTACCGCTTTTACTCGAACATCGCGGGCGCGCGCGTGACTTCTCTGCGCTATGACCGCGAGATGCGATTTCCTTTGGCCGATGTTCTGCAGGCTCTTCGCGGCAGTAAGCGACACTCACGCCCTCCGCGGGCTTTCTTCCTGGCCAATCCGAATAATCCGACGGGCTCTCTGGTGGCACCCGCGGCGCTGCGGCAGATTCTGGAGGCCGCGCCGCGCACGCTCGTGCTCATCGACGAGGCGTATTTTGAATTTTCCGGTGTCACTGTCCTGCCGTGGATCCACCGGTACCCGAATCTCGTCGTGGCGCGGACTTTTTCGAAGGCCATGGGACTTGCCAGCCTCCGGCTCGGCTGCCTGTTCGCAAATTGCGAAGTGATTGCCACGTTGCAGAAAGCCAGCTCGCCATTTCCGGTGAATACCGCCGCACTTGTGGCCGCGGATGCCGCCTGCCGCGACCGCGCGTTCGTGCGGAATTACGTTCGCGAGATTCGCTGCAGCAGGGAAGAACTCGAACGGGGCCTCGCCAAGCTCGGCATTCTCACCTATCCAAGCGCCGCGAATTTTCTCCTCGCGGATTTTGGCCCGCGCGCCCCGGCCATCCTTCGCCGCCTCGCGAGCCAGGGCATTCTCCTGCGCGACCGCACAAGCGACTTCGGCCGCCCCGGCTACGTTCGAATCACCATCGGGACGCGCGCGCAAACCCGCCGGCTGCTTCGCGCCATTGCCAAACTATGGTGATGCTCTCCCCGCGGATTGTGATCTTTGATGTGGACGGCGTGCTGGTGGACGTTACCCGCTCTTTTCACCGCAGCATCTTGCAAACTATCCATCACTACTCGGGTCGCCGGGTCACCTATGCGGACGTGCATCGCTGGAAGGATCGCCCCGGTTATAACGACGACTGGAAACTGACGACCGCGTGGCTCGCGGAGCTTGGCCATCGCGTGCCATATGCGGAGGTAAAACGGCGATTCGAGGAGTTTTACTGGGGTCCGGGCCGCAATGGCGACGGCAATGTAAGGTTCGAGCGCTGGCTCGTGCCGTCGGCCCGATTGAGAAAATGGTCGCGGCGCGCGAAACTGGCGCTCTTCACCGGCCGCACGCGCGAGGAGTTGCAGCACACGCTCGATCGCTTTCGCGTGGAACGGTTTTTTCCCACCATCATCACCGCGAACGATGTTGTGCGGCCAAAGCCCGATCCGGATGGTTTGCTGCGGATCCTCAATGGGGCGGATCCACGCTCGGCCCTCTATCTCGGGGACAACATTGACGACGCGCTTTCCGCGCGCCAGGCTGGCGTGCCGTTTATCGGCGTCTTGCCGATGCGAAGCATCGCGCGGCGCCACCGCGCTGCAAGTCTGCGCGCGCAGAAAGCGGTCGCCGTTCTCGGCAGCGTCCTCGAACTCGAGAAGCTGTGGCCTTCAGGAAAGCGACGCGCATCGGTGGCATGAACCGCGCGCACCGTGTACTCTTGAGTGTGTATCCGTTTCGCTTCCCCCTACATTTAAGAGAGATAGTTTCGCTCCAGTCAGGTAACGATGGCCACTGAAGACAGCTCCGGTAGCGCGTCCAAACCCGCGAAGAAGAAAAGTTCCTGGGCGCTGCTGCCAGACGTACTGGCGCTGATCAAGCCGCGCCGCGGCCTGCTGGCGATGGGCTTCGTCCTGATGGCCATCAATCGCATCGCTGGGCTGGTCCTACCGGGGTCGATGAAATATTTCGTGGACAACGTGGTGCTCAAGCGCCAGTCGGATCTGCTCGCGCCGCTGGTCCTTGCAGTCCTCGGAGCTACGATTGTCCAGGGGACGACTTCGTTCACGCTGACACAGTTGTTGTCGAAGTCGGCGCAGAAGATGATTGCGGAACTGCGCCGACGCGTTCAGGCGCATATCGGGCGGCTGCCCGTGTCGTTTTACGACGCGAACAAGACCGGCGCGCTTGTCTCACGCATCATGAGCGACGTCGAAGGCGTGCGGAACCTCATCGGCACCGGCCTGGTGGAATTTGTGGGCGGGCTCATGACCGCGGTCATCGCTCTTGTCGTCCTTCTTCGCATCAGCCCGGCGATGACGGCTGTTGCGTTCGGAGTTCTGTTGGTCTTCACCGCAGGCTTGAACTGGGCGTTCAAAACGATTCGACCGATCTTCCGCGCGCGGCCGAAGATCACCGCAGAAGTCACCGGGCGGCTGACCGAATCCCTCGGTGGCGTCCGCGTGGTGAAGGGATATCACGCCGAGGAGCGCGAGGAGAAAGTCTTCGCCAGCGGCGTGCAGCGGCTGCTGGACAACGTGCTCAAGACGCTGACCGCGACTTCGTTCATGAGCCTCTCGGCAACGGCGCTGATGGGACTCGTCTCGACCGCCATCATGCTCCTCGGCGCGCGGAAGATTATTGTTGGAACGATGACCCTGGGTGAATTCTTTACGTTTACGGCATTCCTCGCCTTCCTCATCGCGCCGGCTTTTCAGATCGTAGCCATCGGCACGCAGCTCACTGAGGCTATCACCGGCCTCGAGCGGACGCGCGAAATCCTGAACGAGAAGCCGGAAGATGAAGATCCCGCGCGCAGGATCGCCCTCGAGCGCGTGCAGGGGCACCTGGTATTTGAAAACGTGGGCTTCGGCTACGATATCCGCAAGCCCGTGCTTTACGAGGTGCGCTTCGAAGCGCGCCCGGGGACGGTAACGGCGTTTGTGGGGCCATCAGGGGCGGGGAAGTCCACGCTGATTGGTTTGATCGCGGCGTTTTACACGCCAACCATCGGACGCGTGCTGGTTGATGGAAACAATCTCGCCGAGGTGAAGCTCGATTCCTACCGCACGCAGCTCGGCGTCGTGTTGCAGGAGACGTTTCTCTTCGACGGCAGCATCCGCGAAAATGTGGCGTTTGGCCGGCCCGACGCGAGCGAGGAAGAAATCCTTGCCGCGTGCCGCATCGCGCGCGTGGATGAATTTGCCGAGGGGTTCGAGAAAAAGTACGACACGATCGTTGGCGAGCGCGGCGTGCGCCTCTCCGGCGGGCAGAAGCAGCGCGTCTCGATCGCCCGCGCCATCCTGGCCGATCCGCGCATCCTGATTCTGGACGAAGCCACCTCCAGCCTCGATTCCGAATCCGAGGCGCTCATCCAGGAAGGCTTGGGCTATCTCATGCGCGGGAGGACCACGTTCGTCATCGCGCACCGGCTCTCCACGATTCGCCGCGCCGATCAGATTCTTGTCGTCGAAGGTGGGCGCCTCATCGAAAGCGGGACGCACGAGTCGCTTTACACCGCCGGCGGACGCTACTACGAGCTTTATACCAAGCAGCACGGATTGGAAGAAAACCTTTTCCTCGCGCCGGGCGAAGGCGAAGGGAATGTCGTCGAGCCCGCTGCGGAAAATGGCGGCGGAGCTGGCGCCGTCGATTCGGGTATTTCGGACGCGATCCGCGTAATTCGCAGCCGCCAGCCCTAGACGCGGCATTCGGTTTTCATCGGCGATTTCCTGCCGCCTCCAATTCTCCTCGGGAACGTCTTGCCACGCTCCTGGCTTGTGATAGTCTCCCGGCCACGGCCGCTCGCCCTCTCCCCGCGGCCCTGTGCGAGGAGCGATCATGAACAATGCTGCGCTGGGCCTCGTTCTTCTGATCGTCGCCGGAGCTATGAACGGCAGTTTTACTCTGCCGATGAAATTCACCAAGCGCTGGGCCTGGGAGAATACCTGGCTTGCGTGGACACTCTTCGCGCTCTTCGTTCTGCCGCCCGCTGTGACCTTCATCACGCTGCCGCAGGTGCGCGAAGTGTACGCGCAGATGGGCATGGCGCCGATTCTGACCGTCGCCGCATGTGGCGCGGGCTGGGGAATCTCACAAATTTTCTTTGGCTTAGCTGTAGATTCCGTCGGCATTGCACTCGCGTTCTCCGTAATCCTCGGAATCGCGGCTGCCGTCGGCGGCCTGATGCCTCTCCTGCGCGACCATGCGGACAAGATTTTCACGGCGGGCGGCCTCGGCGTCATTGGCGGCGTCGCTCTCGTCATCCTCGGAGTGGGAATTTGCGCCGTCGCAGGCCGCAAGCGCGAAGCCGCGCTCGGCACGGGCCCGCGGGTCGGCAAAGCGTCCATCGGCCGCGGACTTTTTTATTGTTTGATCAGCGGCCTCGGCTCGGCCCTCGTTGCCATCGGCTTCGATGCAGGCCAGCCGCTCGCAAGACAAAGCATAGCCTTTCATGGCAATCCAATCTGGGCGCCGATGGTTGCGTGGCTGCCGCTCATGGTTGCCGGCGGCATTCCGAACTTGCTGTATTGCCTCTATCTGATCAACAAGAACAAGACCGGCGGCAAATTCTCTGCAAGCTCGACAGGCAACTACTGGTTTCTCGCATTTGTCATGGCGATTTGCTGGTTTGGCAGCACACTGATGTACGGGATCGCAAAGGATTACCTTTCCGTTGATTCGTGGGGCACCTCTATCGCGTGGCCAATGTTCATGTCACTGATCGTGATCACCGCGAGCGTGCACGGCATCCGCACCGGTGAATGGAAGGGCGCGGGCACCACGCCGCTACGCATCCAGTTGAGCGGCGTCGTCGTGCTGATTCTTGCCGTGATCGTACTGAATATGGCGGGACAGTGGGTGCAGTAGTTCACGCGAAACCACGGGATAAGCGCATCGGGGAAATTCGATGAGCCCGGAAATACTTTATCTAGGCGTGGACATCGGCGGCACGAAGGTCGCCGCGGGGCTGGTCACTGCCGCGGGCGAGATTCTGGGCAAGACGCGCGTGCCCATGGTCAGCCGCGGAGATGCCGCCGCGGGCTTCGGGTCCGTGCGGGATGCCATCGGAGCCGCGCTCGCTCTCCGGCCCGACGCGCGCGCGTCCGTGCGCGCAATCGGAATCACCTCGCCCGGACCGCTGGACCCGCGCACCGGGATCGTCATCAATCCGCCCAATCTGCCCTGCTGGCGCAATTTTCCGTTGGCGGAAAGTGTGACCAGGGAATTTCGCCTCCCCGCGAAAGTGGATAACGACGCGAACGCCGGCGGCCTGGCGGAAGCCATTTGGGGCGCGGGGCGCGGCTATGAAACGGTTTTTTACGCGACGCTGGGCACGGGAATAGGCACCGGGATCGTTTTTGGCGGCAAGATTTTCTACGGCCGCACGGGAGCCGCGGGCGAAGGCGGTCACGTCACCATCGATCATCGCGGTCCGCCGTGCGGCTGTGGAAAGCGCGGCTGCATCGAAGCGCTCGCTTCGGGGCCGGCCGTGGGTGCGCGGGCGCGAAAGAGAATCACGGAGAATGCAGCCGCGGGAGCGAAGATGCTTCAACTCGCCGGCGGGGTCCTCCAGGCCGTGACCGGCGAAATCGTGGGAGCGGCCTTTCACGCCGGAGATCCGCTGGCGAAGGATGTATTGAAGGAGACGGCGGATTATCTGGCCATCTGGCTCGGCAACGTCATTGATCTGCTCGAGCCGCACGTGATCATTTTCGGCGGTGGCATGGGCGCGCTGATGGCCGAATGGTTTGACTATATCCGCGAGCAGTTGCCGTCGTGGTCCATCAACTCGCGCGCCCGGGAAATTCCTCTGCTCCCCGCGAAGTACAACGAAGACTCCGGCGTCGCCGGCGCCGCGGCGCTCTGTCTCGCGCGCTAGGCATCCAACTCGTAGGCCTTTTTCAGCCAGCGCTTCACTACTTCATTAATTTCGGAAAGGGAAGTGATGGGGATGCGGTGAGTGATTCGATCTTTCTTCGCGAAGCCGCCCGTGTCAATCAAGCGCCCCGTCGCCTTCATCCCGCCCAGCGCGAAACCCATGTCAATTCGCGTCTGGGTCGTGGGCTTGATTTGCGCGATGACGTGATTGCGATAGAGCGGCACAATCGTCTGGCAGGGACACGCCTTGACTTCATGCGCGATTGAAAGTCCGAGTTTGAGCAGGCGGTCGTAAATCGGCCGCAGCGCCGACTTCGGCCCTGCGAGCATGGCCTCGACCAACCCTTCCGGGTCATAGTTCTCGCGGCCGCCGCGGCCGGAAGCGCGCGACGCCACCCAGCCCGCGTAGTTCGTCGTGAGGCCCTGCTTTTTCAGCCACGCAGGGCGAACCTTTTCGTCGGCCGGCCCTTGCTTCTTCACGATTTGGATCCACTGTTCCAGCGTCTTGCCGGTCCGCTCTTTGATGTTCCTCAATCCTGCTTCTTCGTAGTCATACGACGGATGCATGCTGTAGAGCGATTTCTTGCTCGTTCTTGTCCCCGTGGCCCCCATGTTCAGACCTCCTTTCTGAGCCTAATTCTGCGTTCGTGGCTTATCTAATTCAAGAGACTTCCAGCACCGCTGCGCCGCGCACTGCGTCGTGTTTCAGCGCTGCAAGGGCGGCATTCGCTTCCGCCAGTGGAAACATTTGCACCGTGGTCCGGATTGGAATCTCCGCGGCCACGCGAAGGAAATCTTCCCCGTCTTGTCGGGTACTGTTTGTCACGCTCCGGATGACACGTTCGTGATAGAGCAGGCGGTACTCCATTTGCGGAATCGGGCTCATGTAAATTCCGCCGAGGACGATGCGGCCGCCCTTTTTCGAAGCGTCGAGAGCCGCAGGAACGAGTTCGCCTGCTGGCGCGAAGATGATCGCCGCGTCCAGCTTCTCCGGTGGATGCTCGCCCGCGTGGCCGGCCCACGCCGCGCCAAGTTCTAGCGCAAGCTCGCGATGCCGGGCATCCCGCGTCAGAGCAAAGACTCGCACGCCCCAGTGTCGCGCCACCTGGATGGCCACGTGCGCGGCCGCTCCGAATCCGTAGAGCCCAAGCGCCTGGCCGGCGTGGAGTTCAGCCTGACGAAGGCAGCGAAAGCCGATGATTCCCGCGCAGAGCAGTGGCGCCGCATCGAGGTCGCTGAATCCGGCAGGCAGGGAATAGACGAACGCCTCCGGCGCGCAGATGAATTCGGCGAATCCGCCGTCCACCGTGTAGCCCGTGAACTCAGCTTTCTCGCAGAGGTTTTCTCTCCCACTCCGGCAGAACTCGCACACGCCGTCCGTGCGGTTCAGCCACGCAACTCCGACTCGGTCTCCGGCACGGAATCGTTTTGCCGCGGCGCCCACCCGTTCGACGGTGCCGACAACTTGATGGCCGGGAATCACCGGCGACTTTTTCGGCGGCAGCTCGCCTTCCACGACGTGCAGGTCCGTCCGGCAAACTCCGCAAGCGCGCACGCGGACCAGAAGTTCGTCCGCCTTCGGCTCAGGAATTTCAACGTCCGCGTACTGCAGCGGATTGTGATCAATTGCAGCAGGGGTGCGTAAAACGCAGGCTTTCATTTCGAATCCAGCTCCACCCCCATTTTGGGGCCGAGGCTTGCCGTCTCGCAAGCGCCTCTCATCTCTTCTCGGCTGGGAATCAGGCGAGGGCGCCCAACAATCCCGTTGACACATCTTCACGCTGCCCATAGCCTCTGATTTCAGCCCGGCCTGTGAAAGGATAACCATGTTCAAGTCTCGATCTCGACCTCTTCGCCTATGGTGCGCGGCGCTTCTTCTCCTGCTCGCGGCGCCGATCCTGACATTAGCGCAAAGCCCGGCCGACAATCCGCTCGCAGACTCGAAAGCGATTGTCGTGACGGGCCAGGCGCGCTTCACGGTTCTCACGCCGCGGTTAATTCGCATGGAGTGGGCCGAAAACGGCCAATTCGAGGACCACGCTTCTTTCGTTTTCATCAATCGCCGCCTGCCCGTACCGCGATTTCAGCGCGAGTCGGAGAACGGCTGGCTCGTGTTGCGCACGGACAAACTGCTCCTGCGCTACAAGGAAGGCAGCGGGGCATTCGCGAAAGACAATCTCCGAGTCGAGTTCGATCTCAACGGCACAAAAATCTCTTGGACGCCCGGCACCGAAGACAAAAGCAACCTGCAGGGCACGATTCGAACGCTCGACGGTGTCCGCGGTTCTACGCCGCTCGGCACCGGACTGATCTCCCGCGACGGCTGGGTGGTGGTGGATGACAGTGACCGGCCGCTCTTCGACGGCAGCGACTGGAACTGGGCCATGCCGCGTCCGCCGGGCAATCGCCAGGACTGGTGTTTCTTCGGATACGGCCACGATTACAAATCGGCGATGCTCGATTACACGCGCGTGGCCGGGAAGATTCCGTTGCCGCCGCGCTTCGCGTTTGGCACCTGGTGGTCGCGCTATTGGGCGTACACGGATCAGGAATTCGAGCA
>JBGQGH010000095.1:0-10576 GCA_041497315.1 Terriglobia bacterium
GGACGCGATCCGCCGGCTCGCCCTCCGGACGGCCGGGCGCCGGGGAAGACTGGTTTCGATGCGATGACTTGTAGTCGTCGGCCATGAGTGAGCGAAGAAGGACGGGCTGGGTGCGCCTTCCCTGTGAATCTACCAGCAGGAGAATCGAAAGCCAAGCGGCGCGGCCGACTTCTTTGCGTTTCTCTCAGGCCGCTGGAAAGCGCGAGGCCGCCAGAAGCGGCGGCCTCACGATAGTGCAAGGGCCCAGCGCCTGCGCGCGAAGGTTTTCCTATTCCCTGGCGAGATAGAGCGGGCGGGTCAGCTCGAGTTCGAGCTTGGAGCCTTTGGGCAGATCCAGCTCTTGGCCCATCCCCGACGAGATCAGGAATCCCGCGGCGGCGCCACTTGCAGCGCCGATTCCAGCGCCCTTGCCGCCGTGCGCAGCGGCGCCGGCTGCGGCTCCGATCGCGGCGCCCGCGGCGGCCGCTTCAATTTCCGTGCGGCCTTTGCTGGTGCGCGATTCGATTTCGCCTTCCTTGCTCTCGCCCTGGCGAACGCTGTGGTCGCCGGGCACGCTGATCACGTCGGCCACGAGCGGCCGCCGGCCTTCCCGCGTCTTGATATCGTCAAAGGTCAGCCAGAGCCGCGCGCGACCCGTGATACCTGCGGGCTCGATGCGGCTCACGTGGCCGCGGATTTCCGCATTGGGCGGGAGCACGGTGCCGTCGGAGGTTTGCAATGGCTCGAGCGTGCGGGCTTTGAATTTCTTGTTCATCTTGATTTTGTCGGTGCGCAGCTCGTCCTCCAGGCGCACCAGAAAGCGCGTACCGCTGGGAACTGTGGCAGGCATCGGGGAGGCTGTGGTCGGGGAATTGCCATGCTGGGTTTGTGCCGCAAGAGAGGTGGCGATGAAGAAAAACGTGGCGGCGAGTGCCCCGCCGATGAGAGCAGAACTCAGCCACTTGGTTCGGCGCGATAGGGGTCGCCCGACTGTCGAGTACTCAGAATTAGCCATTGTGCTGCGGTCCATATTCTTCCTCCGTTCGCTCCGATCCGGGAGCGAAATTCGGGTCACGTGCCGCCGCTGTCAGCCGGGTGAGGCACCGGCGGGCCACGTTCCTCTAACTCAGATGGCCGCAATGGCTCAGAGGTGGCCTCCGTAACTGTCAAGGAGTCAGGCGAATCTACGGCCGATCGGGATGCCTTGCCACCGGCCTGAATTCGGCGTCGCCGCAGCACTCCGCAGTGTCGAGTGGGTTTGCAAAATAGTGTCAGGAAAAGAAACCGCCGGAAAACTTCTTCTGCTTCGGATTCCGTGTGCACTATAATGCCGCTGTTCTTGTGGGGGGATTCTCTCTTAGAAGGTACGCCACTCTCCGGAGTGGCCCGCGCAACTGCGCGGTACAAGCGGGGTTTATCTCGAGAGGTGACCATGAAAACCATGCGGCAATACGCGATCGTTCTGGCTCTGGTTCTGTTCCTGGTGCCCGCGGCGTTTGCGGACGACGCCGCGCGGGACGCGAAGCAGCCGGATTCTTCGAAGCCCATCTCCGCTTCCGCGGCCAGCGCAGCCGGCAAATCGAAATCGCGCGCCCGCGGCCGGCGTTCGCGTGCCGCCCAGTCGTCCTCGGCATCGAAGAAAACAAAACCCAGCAGCAGAATGAGCGCACAGCGCGAGGCGCCGAGGTTCACTCCGGTACCCGCGACCAGCGGCGCTCTCGGTCTTTTCACCGTCGAATCGGGTGAGACGCTGCCGCAAGGAAGTTTTTCGACCTCCGCGTACGTCAACAAGTTTTCACGCAACCCTGGCAGTGTCTCGATCTTGAATTTGGGCTTCAATATCGGCTACGCGTTCTGGGATCGGTTCACGGTCTATGCTGGGTGGGAACCCTATCGCCACCTCCACCTCGGCTCGCCGGCGCAATTGAGCTTGAGGACGCCCCTGAACAATCCGCAGTTCGACAGCACGATCTACCGGCGGCTGGGACCGGGGCTGAATCCCGCTTATGTCGAAGACTATCCCCTGGCGAACGCAAATAACGGCGGCTTTGGTGAAGTGACCATCGGACTGAAGTTCGGGCTGCTCTCGGAGAAAAAGGGCAATCCCTTCAGCCTCGCGATCGGGAACACCTTCGTCATCCCGACGCGCACAAAGCTGACCGATCTGATCAATAACAGCAGCCAGAGCGGCGCCTTCAACGATCTGGTCACGCTCTCGATGAGCAAGACGTTCGGCAACGCCGCGATGCTGGCGGCCAACGTGGGCTACCGCTTCACACGCGATCCCCGTTCGCTCGGCGTGGTCGAAATGAACCAGGCCGATCAATGGCGCTTTGGCGTGGGCATGCTCTTTCTGCCGGATAGAAGGATTCAGCCGATGATGGAGTACACCGGGGTCGTCTTTAAAGGCACGGCGACGCCGAACACTACTTTCGGCGCGCGGGATCCCATCGACGGCGTGTGGGGCTTGCGACTCTATCCGTGGAAGAGCGTGGCCTTCGACTTCGGCTATCGCTACATGCTGAACATGAGGGACGTTAATGACCGTAGCGGCTTTGTGGTGAAGATCGGTGGCGCCGACTGGAAGGAGAACGCCCCGCCACCTCCCCCGAACCGTCCGCCCGTGGCGTCTTGTTCGGCGGAGCGGAGCATGGTGTATGCGGGCTCTGGGGATGTGGTGGGAGTGCGAGCGCAGGCCAGTGATCCGGACAATGATTCGCTGAGTTATGCGTGGAGCGCCTCGGGCGGGAGCGTGGATGGCACGGGGAGCGACGCGCGGTGGAATTCGGCAGGGCTGGCTCCGGGTACGTACACGGTGACGGCGCGGGTGGATGATGGGAAAGGCGGGACAGCCAGCTGCAGCGCAGACATTCGCGTGGAAGTGAAGCCGAACCGGGCGCCGGTGCTGAGTTGTTCGGCGGACCGGAGCACGGTGCTGGTGGGGGAGCGAGTGAAGATCCTGGGGCAGGGGAGCGATGCGGATGGGGACCCGCTGACGTACACGTGGCGGACGAATGGAGGGCAGGTAATCGGCTCGGGCGCCTCGGTGGACCTGGATACATCCGGAGTGGCGCCGGGGAGATACACGGTGACAGGGCGAGTGGATGACGGGAAGGGGGGAGCAGCGGACTGCACGGTAGGAGTGGAAGTGCAGGCGCCACCGCCACCGCCGCAGGCGAGCAAGATCAACGAGTGCCTGTTCAACAAAGCGGAAATCGCGCGGGTGGACAACGTGTGCAAGCGGGTGCTGGATGATGTGGCGCTGCGGCTGAAGAACGAGCCGAAGGCGACGGTGGTGCTAATCGGGTATGCAGACCCGAAAGAGCGGAAGCCGGAGGCCTTGGCACAGAAGCGAGGCGCGAACGTGAAAGAGTACATCGCCAGCAAGGGAGTGGACGGGAGCCGGATCACGGTGCGTGGGGCGGGAGGCCAGAAGGGGGCGGACAAACAGAACCGCCGCGTGGACGTGGTCTGGGTCCCCGAAGGCGCTACGTACTAGGAACTTGCAAGTCTCCAAATACGGGCTCCGGAGATTCAGCGCAGGTGCGCGGAGTTTACTGGAGCCCGTCGTTTTTCTGCGGCGGCGCGTTGTTCGCGCGCGGCCGCACCACTAGAATGAGTTCTGTGCGCAAACGGCTCGTTCGATTCCTTCCGGGTGTTCTGCTGTTCGCGTCGTTGCCTGCGGCCGCTCAGATCTGGCGGCCCATGGGCCCGCCGGGCGGCGACGTGCGATCCCTCAGCGCCGACCCGAACGACACACGCCGCATTTACCTGGGCACGTCGGATGGGCACGTGTTCGGCTCGAGTGACGCGGGCGTACACTGGCAACTCTTGGGCCGGGCGGGGAGCCGCCGGGATGGAGTGGTAGCCGCCATCGTGGTGGACCCGCGCAACGCGCGAATTCTCTTCGCCGCGACGTGGACGCAGGACCCCGCGGTGGGTGGCGGCTTCTTTCTCAGCGAAGACGGCGGCGCCACCTGGAAGCCTTCGGGGCTCAGCGGGCACGCCGTTCGCGCTCTCGCCCAGTCTTCTTCTCAGCCGGATCTACTGGTGGCGGGTGCGCTCGATGGCGTGTTCCGAAGCGCTGATGCCGGGAAAACGTGGGAGCGCATTTCGCCGGAAGGCCACGAGGAATTGCGCAACCTCGATTCCATCGCCATCGATCCGAAAGACCCGCAGATCATTTATGCGGGAACGTTTCACCTTCCCTGGAAGACCACCGACAGCGGGCGGCGCTGGATTCCGATCCACGAAGGGATGATTGACGATTCGGACGTCATGAGCATCCTGGTGGACCGCACGAATCCGCACCGTATTTTCGCCAGCGCGTGCTCCGGCATCTATCGCAGCGACAACTCCGCAGGAATCTGGAAAAAAATTCAAGGCATCCCGTTTGAGGCGCGGCGCACGCACGTGATTGAGCAGGATCCGCTCGATCACGCGGTCATTTACGCGGCGACCACCGAGGGTTTGTGGAAGTCGCCCAATGGAGGCGCCACGTGGCTGCGCATCACGCCGCACGACTGGGTCATCAACGCGCTGGTCCTTTCGCGCGAATCAAAATCCCATCTGGTCATCGGCACGGAGCGCCTGGGCGTGCTGGTCAGCGACGATGGCGGGGAGCACTTCCGCGCGGCGAACGATGGATTCTTCCACCGGCAGATTGTGGCCCTGGCCTTGGATCGCGAAAACCCCACACGCGTCCTCGCCGTCCTGGCCAATGCGCCGGAGCCTATCCTTTCCACCGAGGACAATGGGCGCACCTGGGCGCCTCTTGGGCCGGGTCTCAAGACGGGGACCTTGAGACATCTGTACGCATCACCCGATGGCTGGTGGGCCGCGCTCGAACGTGGCGGCTTGATGCGTTACGACGCGGGCAAACGAACCTGGATGCCTGCCGGACGAGCAGTCGGTGAAGCAGCGCAGTTGCCGCAAGAATCGGCGCTCGGCGCGAAACGCCCGCGCACTTTCGCTCAAGTGCGAGGAGACCGACCGCTTGAGCACATCATCAACGACATGGCCTTCGGACGTGACGTCTGGTTCGCTGCGACCGAGAACGGACTACTCGCATCACGCGACCGCGGTGCGACCTGGGCGATTTTTCCGGTCGGACCCATGACCACGCTGCCCGTGCGCTCCGTCCGCGTTTCCGCAGACGCGCTGAACATCCGCGTCGTCACCCTGCGCGGCCTGGTCTTCTCGCACGACGGCGGAGCATCGTGGAACTGGCGCGATCTTCCCCTCGACGCCGGCGGCGCGCAGTGGCTCGATGTGGCACTCGCGGGCACTCCCGAAGAAACCCTCGTGGCCGGAGCGGGCAACGGGCTTTATCTCTCACACGATTTAGGGCAGCACTGGCGGCCCGCGGCCTCCGGCCTACCTCAGGTGCCGGTGCAGGACTTGGCCATCGCTGGACCGATCCTGCTGGCTTCCATGCAGACCGGCGGTCTCTACATCTCGTACGACACGGGGCGCAACTGGACACGGATCGAAGGAACTCTCGCCGAGGGTTTCTTCCCGGTAGTTACTGCCCGTGACGGTGGCGGCACCGTTTTCGCCGCCTCCGCGACCGAAGGTTTATACGCCGTAGATCTCGGCGCGACTACGTCCCGATCTGAACCTAGAAACCATTAGGCCGACCCACTTGGAAATTTTTACATACTTGTTTCCGTGGACAGATTACGTATAGTCTTCTCTGCATTGAACTTGAGTCTCGCGACCTGATGGAGATGTGATTGCATCCTGGTAGTGCATCCAATCGACGGAGGTGTTTTCATGCAGAACAGCAGGATTTTCCCGGCGAGTCCATTTGCTGTGCTGGTGATGGCGCTCATTTTCTTGGGCTGTTCCTCAGCGCCTTCAAGCACAGACCAGAGCGCAACTTCGGGCGGTGCGAAGCCCGCTTCCGGTGGGCTATTGAGCAAGCTCACCGAGAAAACGATCGTCCTACCCGAGGGCACGTCCATGAGCGTCACGGTGGATCAGACGCTGTCCAGCGAGCAGAGCCACAGCGGAGACTCGTTCGACGCTTCGGTGGCAGAACCCGTCGTGATCGAGGGCAAGACAGTGATCCCCAAGAGAGCCAAAGTGACGGGACGCGTCGTGGAAGCGAGCGCCTCGGGAAGGCTACAGCACCCCGGCTCATTGACCGTGGCCCTGAGTTCCGTAGAGGTTGAGGGCAAGAGCTACGATATCTCAACCGATAGCGTCTCGCGCAAGGGTGGTAGCCACAAGAACCGCAACCTCGGGATCATTGGCGGAAGCGCCGCCGGCGGCGCCATCATTGGAGCCATCGCCGGCCACGGGAAGGGCGCCGCGATTGGTGCTGCGGCGGGTGCGGGAGCAGGAACTGCCGGAGCGGCCATCACCGGCAAGAAAGATGTATCCATCCCTGCCGAAACTCGGATCACTTTTCATCTCAAACAGGCTGTCTCCGTGACCGTCAAGGGATAAGTAATTGAGGGCTGGGCGGCCACCCTTGGCCGCCCAGCAAACTCTCTGAGCGGTCCGATTTCGTAGCCCCCTTTCCCAGATTGGAACCCGCCACCATCCCATTTCTGCATTTATTTGACAACACGTGACTTGTTTACTGTTTATGATATTTTAGCATTGACATACTTCCCGGATTGGGAATATCGTGCCCGCGAGCACATCCGGTTGTTTCTCCTCAACTCCTTTGCTCTGAGAGGCCTGAAAGTTCTCTCCTGAATTGGCACCGCTAGTGCTTTCAATTCGGGAGATGATTACTCAAGTGGAAGAATCCCGCGATCCCCGAACTGAGTCGACTCATCTATCCGACACCACGCTTTTGGTGGTGGACGATGAATCCACGACGCGTGAACTCTGCCGCAGCATCGCCAACTCGATTGGACTCCGAGTCCGCACGGCGGATACGACGGAGGGCGCGCTGGAAATTATGGAAACGGCGCCCGTGGATGTGGTGGTGACGGACCTGAAAGTTCCCCGCATGGGCGGGCTGGAGCTGCTGAAGCAAATCCGTGCCAGGCACCCACATGTGCACCTAATGGTGCTGACGCAGTTCGGCACCATCGAGAACGCGGTGGAGGCCATGCGCCTCGGTGCCGCGGACTACGTGACCAAACCGTTCCACGTCGAAGACTTCCGCGCCAAGCTGGAGAGAGTGGTTCACGCGGCGGCCCTGGATCAGGAGAACCGCATCCTGCGGGAGCAGTTGCGCACCCGGCCGGGTTTCGGCGGTCTGATCGGGGTCTCTCCCAAGATGCAAAAAGTGTACAAGCTGATCGAAAAAGTCAGCCAGCACAAATACCCGGTGCTCATCCTGGGAGAAAGCGGGACCGGAAAAGAGCTAGTTGCGCGGTCGATCCATTTTTCCGGCCCGCGCAGCAAGGAACCCTTTGTGCCGGTGGACTGTTCCTCTCTGGTGCCCACGCTGATTGAATCGGAACTGTTCGGGTACGTCAAAGGAGCATTCACCGGCGCCGTGCAGACCAAACGGGGCCTCATTGAAGCGGCCAACGGCGGCACACTTTTTCTGGATGAGATTGGAGATCTGCCGGTAGAGATGCAGGCCAAGCTGCTGCGCGTCCTGCAGGAACGGGAGATCAAGCCGGTGGGCTCGACGGACCGGCGTTCGATCGACATCCGGGTGATTGCCGCGACAAACCGCGATCTCGAGGCGGCGATCAACAACGGCAGCTTCCGCCAGGACCTCTATTTCCGACTGAACGTGGTGCAGGTGAAACTGCCGCCACTGCGCGAGCGCAAAAGCGACATTCCCATGCTGGTCCATTCGTTCCTTGAGAAGTTCGGCGACCCGGAGCGTGCGCCCCGCACTATCTCCGAAGACGCCATGCGGCGGTTGCTGGCCTATGACTGGCCCGGAAACGTCCGCGAACTCGAAAACGCCATCGAGCGCGCTGTCGCGCTGGGTTCCGGGCCCATTCTGCACGTTGGAGATCTCCCTTCCAATCTTCAGATCTCTTCGCCTGTTCCCACCGCGGGGAGCGTTGCAGTCGTGCCCATTTACGAGATGGAGCGCCGCGCCATTTTCCACGCCCTCAATGAGACCACGTGGGACAAACTGGCCGCGGCGCGACTGCTGGGAATCGGGAAGACCACGCTCTACCGCAAGCTCAAGCAGTACGACTCCGAAAAACCGCCTAATTAGAGTTGGGGGTCCTTCGGGCGTATTCGTTCCTGAAATCCGCAGCGCACTTAACTGATTGGTTGTGCCCCAAGCCGCTGCACTCCCAATCGGGGAATCGCCGTACGAAGAAGGTTTCGGAAAGGGAATGAACTCGGGTCCGCGAGTTAGTAAACGACACAGCCTGCTGAAAACAAGCAATTTGCGGGAGCCTTCTGACGGTCGTCGTTTTGCAATGCCTACGGCGGGGGGTTGGGTATGTATTACAGAAAAACGAATAGTGACGGACTTTGAGATCGGAATGCGAGGAGACAAACCATGAAAAAACTGGCCCTAATGCTGCTATTCGCCGCGCCCCTAGCGGCACAAGACTTGAAGCATCGGCCCGCCCCTCCGCCCTCAGAGAACGTCATGGAGCGCCCGTGGCTCCAGGGCGGCGAGGCCATCACACCCGGAATGGTCTGGGCACCCTACAAGCATCGCGGCGATGGGACGTGGTGGCGGCAACGGGAAATCGGCTCCTGCACAGACTGTTTAGCGCCGATGTCCTTCAAACGGGCGCTATTCAACAAGAAGATTCTGACGCTGCTCGCCCTCGATGTCGCCGCGAACGTGGCGGACACGGAAAGCACTTTGCGAAAGCCTTGCATCGCGGCGCATACCTGCCGAGAAATCAATCCCATCATGGGCAACACTCGGGCGCAACAGTACGGCATCAAGTTCTCGATTACCGGGGTGACGTGGCTCTGCGCTGCCTATCTTCGGAAGGGCGATGCGGGGAAGCACATCGGCGGCGACAAGCGATATTGGTGGACGTTTGTGGCGTCAATCGCCCTGCATGGCACAGCGGCGACTCTCAACACGGCACGGCACAACTAAAAAGGAGGAGCACCATCCGCCACTTCCCACCATGTCTGACGAAGTCAAACTGAGTCGCTACCGAAAAACGATCTATGTGCCGCGCCGCGTGCGGCAAGCACTCGAATGGGTCGCGGTCATTGGGACCGCCTTGCTGTTCAGCTATTTGATTCTAGAGATAAGGTGGTAGGCGCGACGGGAGGAGCCACTCCGGCCGTTCTTCCACGCGCGAAGAGGCCCCGGGAAGAACGATTGCGTGATGACTGGGAGCATGGACGACACGAAGTTTGGAACAGCCCAAGCGCAATTGCGAGCTGTCCTCGATGCGGTCGAGAGCGGCGTACTGGTTTTCGATGCAGCCGGCCAACTGAGAATGGCGAATGACCGGTTTAGGCAATTGCTGGCCCTCTCCGCCGCGGCGCTGGACGACTTGCATCGGTTTGAACGACATGCGGAGGCGCTCGGCGGACGATTCGTGGAACCGCAAGCGTTCGGCACCGAGTGGCGATCTCGCCATGCGGGATGCGAACAAACACTCCGGGAAGAACTGGAGATGCTGCAACCGAACCACAAACTGATCGAACGAAACTCCCGGCCGGTCTGGGACGCAGCGGGGCGGCGGGCCGGATGGATCGAAGTCTATCGGGATATCAGCGCGCAGTGGCAACTGCACACCCGTTTGCTCCAGACGGAAAAAATGGCCGCCATCGGGAAACTCATCTCCGGGATCGCTCACGAGCTGAATAATCCGCTCACGAGCATCATGGGCTATGCGCAACTCCTCCTCGGCCAGCGGATGCCGCCCGAACTCGCCTCGGACGCGCGGACCATCTATGAGGAGGCGGAGCGCGCCGGGCGCATCGTCAAGAACCTCCTGCTCTTTGCCCGCGAGACCCAGCCCTCGCGCGCGGTGGTAAACCTGAATGAAATCGTCGAGCGCGCTCTGGCCCTGCGTCGCAATGCACTGAAGCTGGAGAACATTTCCGTCTGGTTGGACCTGGATCCGAATCTGCCGGAGACGCTCGCCGATGCCCTTCAAATGCAGCAGGCGATCCTGAACCTGCTGTTGAACTCCGAACAAGCCATCCAGCAGGGACATGGCACAGGACGCATCCGCGTGCGCACGGCGCGATCGGGCCGCGAACGATTGAAACTCGAAATCTCGGACGATGGGCCGGGCATTCCCCCCGAGCTCGCTTCGCGCGTCTTCGATCCGTTCTTTACCACCAAGCCGGAGGGCTCGGGCACTGGGCTGGGCCTCTCCATCGTGTACGGAATCGTGCACGACCACGGCGGGGAGGTTTCTCTCCAGAGCGAGCCGGGCCGCGGCGCTACATTCACGATCGAGCTACCGGTTGCGGACCGGGAAGCCGCTGGTGCCACGAAACGCGATCCTGCCACCAGGAGTTTTCCCTCGCCCTCGGGATCGCTCCCGGCGCGGGCGGCGGGATCCCCGGTCGGCGACCGCGTCCTGGTGATCGAAGACGAGCCGACCGTGGCGCAGTTGATTACCGACGTGCTCCGCCAAGAGGGCCACCGGGTGGACAAAGTGCTCGACAGCCGCGAAGGTCTGGCTCTAGCGGAACGCGAGGAATACGACCTGCTGATCTGCGA
>JBGQGH010000096.1:0-10464 GCA_041497315.1 Terriglobia bacterium
GCGACATGGAAAACGTAGGTGCCGATCTCGTCCACATGCTCGCGGCCTGCATATTCCAGATTGTATTTGGGCAGGTCCTCGGTCGTGAGCACAAACGGCTGAATGCCCTGCAGGTCGCGGAGATCCTCTTGCGACATTGAGATGAGTTCCAGTGTTGGTTGCGGGCTGTAAGTAATCTTCTCAGTTCGTTTCCCATCGGGCGTGAAAATAATGTCGCTGTTCATGCGGTATTCGCCGCCACGGCTTCCACCCGGTGTGTACTCCTGCACCAGAAAGGACTGTGTGTACGTAAAATTGTTCCGGGCTTCGCGGAACTCCCCTTCTTTGGCGGCAAATTTCTTGATGATCTCTTCCACCGGCACCGCGGGAGTCGTGGCCGACGCGGGTTGGGCCTGCGTGCTCGGAGCAGTCTGTGCCGGCTGTTCCGCGGAGGCGGATCGCGGCCGCGCGGCTGAACGGGGTGTCGGGAACAGTATCAGGGCGGCGGTGAGGCAGGCCGCGCCGAAAAACCAAATCGTATTCGTCCTGTTTCGCATAAGGTGTTGGATGCAAACTCTCTGAAAAGAGTTTCGCGCCCTTTGCGGCCCGTCGGTCCTCCATCCTAGCCAAACCACTCGGCCTCCACCATCAGTCGCAGCCACTCGCGATGGTCCGATTCCAGGACGTGCTCGCAGAATCCAAGTTCGCGCAGGAGCGCATCCGCATCGTGCAGTGGATTGGGAGTGGCGGCGTGCGCAGCGCTCGGACCTTCGTTCAGCACTTCGCTCAGCCGGCGCTCGAGTTCGCATAGGGCATGGTGCTTGGCCTGAAAACGGCTCGTGTTGCGCGCGAACTCATGGGCCGTTCTGTAGGTGCGCACGCCGGCGCCGATGGTGGGGAGAGCGGCCGCGAGGTAAACGAAGACCGCGCTCCAGGTCTTGATTAGCTCGCCGGCCTCCAATTGGCCATTGCGATGAAGAAGGAGATAGATTCCGTCGAAGAGCAAATGGATCAGGACCGCGGTCACGCTGCCGTAGAAAAGCCAGGAGGGCCAGGGCTTCGTGCTTCGGTCGCTCGCCGAATGCTGCTTGGCCTTGCGGGCGAAATAGTCCCGCTGATTGTTCAGCCGTTTTCTTCGGAGTAGTCGACGAGAGCGTTTCTCGCTTTTTCGTCCGGCCATCGCGCCAGGCTCGGCGCACGCACTTCCGGAGGCACATCTTCCCCCAGCCAGACCTTAAGTTCCTCGAACGTGAGCGTGTCGATTTCATGGAGCTCGGCGTCGAGGCCGCCTTTCCAACGCCTGCGGTCCGGCTCGCGTCCGGTCCAAAGCAACGGGTAGGTCAGGAATCTGAATTTCAGTAGGCGGCAGCGTTCCGCGCGGTGGCGACCCACCAACCAGTTTTCCTTGTTATCGTCGGTGCGTCCCCGAAGGACAATAAAACCCACGGCCAGAGCGGAAGCGCTCTCGACGAGGGTCAGTATGAGGATCAGCTTCTCCACCCATTGGATCCCCGCCGCGCGTTCGAGAGCGAGCGTGGCAATCGCCAGCAAGACGGCGGTCACGCCCAGGTAGGCTGCAATCTTGGCCTGGATCTGGTACGACTTCTGGTGCTTCCCGGCGTCGTAATCGGCCGCCGCGTACACCCGCTCGACCTCGCGGCACTCCTCCAGAGCGAATCGCAGGATGGGATCGGCGGCAATGAAATCACCCGGCGTGTCGTGCATGTCCTCAGTGCCGAGGGCTTTGGGGTCTTCGGAGGGTGGCGCTTTGGCTGGGTCGTTCATGATCGCGGTTCTCGCGCAGATTACAACTCAAGAATGCATCTGAAAAATGGAATCAGTGAAAAAATGGCGCGCGCGGCGAATCTTGCCTCTCGCGAATATTCCTGTCAAGGCTTCACGATCCGGTATCCGAGCGCGAGGATCGCTTTGAGCGTCTCCATGGCGGAACGGCGATCGTACTCCTTCTCGGACTCCGGCAAATCGGCGTAGGGCACCAGGCAGGGGTGCTCTTTGCGCGCGTCGTCGCGCTTCGCGCCGAGGCGCCAGCCTTCTGCCATGCGCTGTTCGGCCCAGATGTCGTGAGCATTCTCCGCCAGCCGCTCGGTGAGTTCACGGATCTCCGGCGGCAGCGTGATTTTCGAGGTCTCGATTGGCGCGGGACGATAGTCCATTAAGAATGCTCCTTCAGTCTTGTTCACCGGCGCTTTTCCGCCGGGCCATTCCTCAGGCCGGATCATTCTGGCAGAAGGGCCGCCGCTTTCACAGACTTGAGTGTCCCAAACGAGGCCGTTGATTTCCTGTCTGGCAGTCACTAACATCTTTGCCTCAACGACCCTAGAGCCCAGTCACCTTACATAGAGAATCCAGCCCGGTCTCGAACACCGCTCTTCCCGAGCGCAGACGGGGGCTGCAGCCCGTTCTGTTCACCGCATCCCTGATTGTGTGCGCGGCTCTGGCGGGGGGTTGCGCCCTGATCGTGCCGCAGCGCTACAAGAGCTTTACGACTCCGGCTCCGCTGCCGCGTGACTCCTGGCTGATTATCGGGTTCCTCGGAAGCGCCGAGCGTTGGGACAACAAAGTGCGCCCGGTGCGCAAGCTCGCGCTAGATTTCGCACGCAAAACCTCCCGGGAGTCCACGTCGAAACGGTCGAGAACCGTCGCCGCTCGCTGGCCATGAAACTCGTGGAAAATGCGTTTGACCGCAATGGCGACGGCACTCTCGACCCGGCGGAATGTGCCGCGGCGCGGATTATTCTCTACGGTCACAGTTTTGGAGGCGCCGCCGTGGTGAAGCTCGCGCGCGAGTTGAAGGAGCGTGGCATTCCGGTCGTCCTCACCGTGGAGGTGGACAGCATCGGCCTGGACGGAGCCGAAGTTCCCGCCAACGTCGCGCGCGCCGTCAATTTCTATCAGCGGAATTCCATATTCTTGAGAGGCCGCCGTATTCACGCGGAAGATCCCGCCCGAACCGCCATTCTGGGGAATTTCCGGATCGAGATGGATGGCAGAAAATCCGAAGTCCCGCATTCAGGGTTGCACTGGATGGAAGGCTTCTTCGGCGGCGCCCACGCCAAACTCGCGTTCGACCACGATGTCTGGCAGCGCGTGGAAAAGTACATCCTCGCCGAAGTCCGCCCGGCAGACCTTCGCGGCTCCGATTCGTTCAGCGGGAATCCACAACAATAGGGGTCAGCGCACCGATAAATGCCCGCTCCCGCCCCCGCCGTAACCACACCGCTACGGTGTAGACGCCCGGCTGGCCTTTCCAGAAGACCAGCGGCGCGCTAAACACACCACGCGGGTCCACTTCGA
Organism: Terriglobia bacterium; assembly: GCA_041497315.1. Taxonomy (GTDB): domain Bacteria; phylum Acidobacteriota; class Terriglobia; order Acidiferrales; family UBA7541; genus JBGQGH01. Next base: position 3,295 of record JBGQGH010000096.1, read on the forward strand.
TCGTTCCCGCCACACCGTCGGCGTAGAGCACGCCCGGCGGAAGGATCGGCCGCTCCCGGCCCTCTTCCTCGGGCAAACTGTAGGCGGAGGTCCCGCGTAGTTCGTTCACGGTCATGGGTTTCGGCAGCGGCTCGTAGTAAACGGAGATGCTCAGGAGCGTGAGTCCGGCGTCGCGAATCCGTCCGCGGATTCGAAGATGATCCCGCAGGCTGGCGCGTAGCGCCAATGGCTCCAGCTCGGCATTCTTTGTGGCAAACACCTCGATGAGCCGCATTCCATGATTGTTGTAAGCAATGCCGATTCCCGCGAGCATGTTGCGCGGGTCCAGGATGCTCCGCCGGTGGCCGTCGTTGGGGGGCTTCTCCGCCAGGAACGATCGATGCGCGTAAAGAATGTTTCCCCAGACGTTCGTTTTGTCCGTGGCAAATGACGTTTCCCACACAGCGCTGATGTTCTCCGAGGTGTACGCGGAGAGGCCGGCCGCTGCGTAGCGCAGGTAAGGTTTCCAGCCGGCGCGATTCCAGTGGTTGGTGTACCCCTCGCGAACCATCTCGTTGCAGTGTTCGTCGGCGAGCCGGGAAAGCTCCTGGGAGTACTCCACGGGAGAAAGTCCGGCCTGGGCGCGATCCTGGTTGATGATCTCGACGAGGCGCAACTTCGTCTCGCGCGGCACGTCGGAGATGGGTACTTGCGCGGAAGTAGTTGCCAGAAGCAGGAGCAGGGTGACCAGCGCCCCTTTCATCGGCTCATACCTCTGAGCGTGGCGGGAAAAATGAGTGGCAGCCCGTGATCAGCCCGGCGCGGCATCGTTCGATTCTATCGGCCTGCGAGTGGGGCTGCAACTTGCCTCGCGAGTGCTATCCTGTTGCGCATGTCGCGCCCCGGGGATACGCAATCGTGCAGCGAAATGGAGCTCGCCATCCTCCGTGCCATGTGCCAAAAAACCGCGGGTCAATCACTTCTGCACGAAGGACGACAGATTCTGGCGGGGTATCGCTTTGCCGCGCCACTCCATCAGGTCTTCTTCGAGGCCCTGCAGGCGATTCCCAGCAACGATCCTGCCGTCGTTCGCGAACAATTGCCCGCCACGCTCACCAGACGCGGTGTTCCCGACTTCGACCTCGACATCTTCTTTCAGCCGACTTCACTTTCCCGTGAAGAGGTACTGGACTCGATGCGCCGCCTTGCAGCGCTGACGCCGTAACATCCTCGCGACGATCGCCTTGACACGCATCTTCGATGGCTATACATTGCGCGGCATCCGTGGTCGGGCTCCCATACGCTCTCAAATCGAATTGGTTTATAACGTCTTCGACGCGATACACATCTATGTTCCGGGAGCTTCTTGGCCGTCAGAACTCTTGCGCAACGAAAGGGGAAACAATGAATTGGTATCCGAAAGTTAGCTTGTTCAAAGGAGTCGGTCTTGCGCTGGTCATCTTTGGACTTTGCGTCCTTCCTCTCGCCGCGCAGCAAAAAAGCGGGAGTGCGCCGGCGCAAGGCAAGGTCCGGCAGTATTACATCGCCGCCGATGAACTGGATTGGGATTACGCGCCGAGCGGCAGGGACCAGATGATGGCAATGCCGTTCGAGAGCGTCGCCAAATCCTACATGGAACACGGGCCGCACCGCATCGGCCACGTCTACAAAAAAGCGATCTTCCGGGAGTACACCGATGCCACGTTTACCAAACTCAAGCCCCGCCCGCCCGAGTGGGAGCACGCGGGAAGTCTCGGCCCAATCCTTCGCGCCGAGGTCGGGGACACCATCAAGATCCTGTTCAAGAACAACGGCACACACCCCTACAGCATGCACCCCCATGGCGTTTTCTATGAAAAGGCCTCGGAGGGCACCGCGTATAACGACAACAGCGACGCCGCCGCGAAGCATGGCGGTAACGTTCCGCCCGGCGAGACTCACACTTACATTTGGGAGGTGCCGGAACGCGCGGGGCCGGGCCCAAACGACCCCAGCTCACTTGTGTGGCTTTATCACTCGCACGTAAATGAGATGGTGGATGTTCACTCCGGGTTGATCGGGGCAATGGTCATCACGCGACGGGGGATGGCTTTGCCCGACGGCCGGCCCAAGGATGTGGACAAGGAGTTTGTGGCGTCGTTCGTCATCTACGACGAAAACATGAGTTGGTTCCTCGACGACAACATCAAGAAACACACCGACGACCCCGCGGGCACCAAGAAGGACGAGTTGATTCCCCTCGATGCGGAGGGCCGGTTCAATCTCGTCGGCGCCACCGGGTTTGTCGGCGCAAATCTTCGGATGACAATCAATGGAATGCAATACGCCAACCTCCCGATGATGACCATGAAGAAGGGCGACCGCGTCCGCTGGTACCTCGTCACCATCGGATTCGCTTTTAACTTCCACACGCCGCACTGGCACGGAAACGTTGTACTTCATGACGGCAAGCGCACGGACGTCATCGCGCTCTCACCCGCACAAATGGTCACCGTGGACATGGTCCCCGACGACCCGGGCATCTGGCTCTTCCACTGCCACGTCAGCGACCACATGGATGGAGGGATGATCGCGCGCTATCAAGTGCTGCCGTGAGGCGACCGAGGATCGATTAGAGATTCAGCGCGTCGTACTTCCGCGCCGCGGCTTGCGCCTTCTCGAAGGACTTGGGCGGAGTCCTGCCGTGTGGGTTCGTCCAGCGGCCGGGGATGATGTGGCCACAATTCGGGCAGGCTTTCGTTCCCGCTAATTTGCCGGCCGCAGAGATTAACTTGCTGTCCAGCACATCGTGCCACGAGCGGCGGATCAGCACCTGTCCGCAGCCCGGGCAATAGGTATTCGCACCTTCGCTATAGATATTCCCTTCATAGACGTAGTGCAGTCCCACCTCGCGCGCGATCTTCCGCGCCATGTGCAAAGTCTCCGGCGGGGTGTTCGGCTTGTCGCGCAGCTTGAAGTCCGGATGAAACGCGGTGAAGTGCAGCGGCACCTCCGGACCCAGGTGCTCCAGCACCCATTCAGATAGTTTGCGCAGCTCTTTGGGATCGTCGTTAAGCGACGGGATGATCAGGTTGGTGATCTCAAACCAGACGTTGGTTTCATTCTTCAGCCACTCGAGAGTCTCCAGCACCGGCTGGAGGTGAGTCAGCGTGATTTTGCCGTAGAAATTCTCAGTGAATGACTTCAGGTCCACATTGGCGGCGTCAATGTGGTCGTAGATGTCGTGGAACGCCTCGTACGTCACGTAGCCGTTTGTCACCATCACGGTGTTGAGCCCGTGCTCCTTCGCCGCCGCGCAAATGTCGATCACGTATTCGCCCCAAATCGTCGGCTCGTTGTACGTGAACGCCAGCGACGGGCAGCCGCGCTGGATCGCCACCAACGCGACGTCCTCCGGCGGGAGGTACGTCGAGTTCACCTGATCCGATTTCGATTTCGAGATGTCCCAGTTCTGGCAGAAGAAACATCCCATATTGCAGCCCGCTGTGCCCAACGAAAAAATCTTCGTGCCGGGCAAAAAATGATTTAGCGGTTTTTTTTCGACGGGATCGATCTGGAGCGCCGCCGGCGAGGCGTACCCCAGGCTATAGAGCCGCCCGCCCTGATTCACGCGGATGAAACAGAACCCGGTCTGCCCTTCTCCGATGTGGCAATGCCGCGGACAGAGATAGCAGTGCACTCGATTGCCCGGCTCGGGTTCCCACCAGCGGCCTTCGTGCAACTTCTCGGTTTTTTGGAGTACCTTGAGTTCTTGCACAGGTGGCCTGCCAAGCTGCAGAAGAATTCCCCTTGAGAACATTATACCACCCTGGGAAAGCTCGCCTGGTGGAGTACTGGGGAAATCGTGTCAAGACACCGGGTTAGCTGATTCTTGAGTGGCGGCGCTGCTCGCGGCGGCGCTCCTCGGCCCAACGGAGAAAACTCGCCATCCGCACGCGCTCTTTCCAGAGTAGGCGGAAGAAAGTGTGAGCGTCCAGCGTCTCCGCGTGACACCCGAAGAATGTTTCCATCCGCCAGCGCAGGTAAGGACTTTTCCAAGGACGCAGTCGGAATCCTCTTGAGGCTATCCAGTAGAAACGCAGGGCGCTGAGGATCATTCTCTATTCTCGAACGTGCTGCCGAGTGCGGGCCGCGATGGCGCTGCGGATGTAGCCTCAGCGCTTGCGGGCCTTGGCCCGCGATCGCTTCGCTGGCCTCTTCGCAGTGGAACGCCCCGCTCGCGCCTTCCAGCCCATCCGCTCGCGCAGCGCCGTGATGTGCGCGACATGGTGCCGCCCGTGCCACGCGTAGAGCGCCAACGTCTTGCCGAGTGTCAGCGGGGCACCCTTCTCCGGGTGGAAGTACGTCCGGGCAAATTCCGCGTCCGACATCGAACGCAGCAACCGCGCCCATCTCTGGTGTAGCGACTCGAGCAGCGCGAGCGAAGTCTCGACCGGCGTCGCCGGAGTATCCGCCAGCTTGGCCCAGCGGTCTTCCATGTATGGCTTGATCGTCGGCACATCCTCCGTCAACGCCAGCTTGAAGCGGATGTACGCGTTCATGTGGCTGTCGGGCACGTGGTGGGTCACCTGCCACACCGTCCAGCCTTCGGGACGATAGGGAGTAACCAATTGCTTTTTCGAAAGGCCCGCGACGGCCGCGCGCATTTTCGCCGGCGTCGCTTCGATTTCGGCAATCAACCTCGCGCGCTCCGCCGCCGAGGGATCGGGCGCGTCCCAGGAAAATCTTCCTACCGGATATCGCAAGTCCTGATCCATGATTTCCCCTCAGCCCGAAGATGCTTTCAATTCCTTTGCCGCACCCTCGAAGAACTGCTGCACGATCTTCCTCGCCGCCATCTCGATCATCCGCTGGCCCACTGCAGCGACCATTCCGCCCACCTGCGCCTCGCCGGAGTATTTTACTTCCGTCTCGCCGTGCTTTGCTGCAAGCTCCAGCAGCCCCTCGCCCTTCATGAATCCGGGTACGCCTTTCCCATCGATGTGGATCCGCAGCGACTTGGGCGGCTTTTTCTCCGTGATTTGCAGAGACCCCGCATACTTCCCGGAGATTGCCGCGATCGCAAACTTCACCGCGGCCTTCCAGCGATCCGTGCCGTCCGCATCCAGCCGCTCGCATCCCGGCAGGAGCTTCGCCAGACGCACCGGATCATTCAACAGGGCCCAGACCTGCTCCGGAGTGGCAGGAAGAATGTAACTCCCGCTCAGCTTCACGCCGATTTGCCCAACGCGCGGGCCAGCGCCCGTTCGAGCGCGCGCCGCGTGAACACGCTCGCCATCTCGCGCCGATACTCCGCCGAAGCGTGCAGATCCGCGAGCGGCTCGATTCCCTGTGCCGCATGCCGGGCCGCATCAGCCAGCAGCTTCTCCGATGCTTTCTTGCCCACCAGCGCTTTTTCGACCGCGGCCGCACGAAACGCCTTTGGACTGAGCCCGGTGAGTCCGACTGCGGCGGCGGTGATCTTCCAGCTGCGCTCCACGTCCAGCCGCGCTGCCGCACCAACAATTGCAAAGCCCGAAGCGGGCTGGTGCAGCTTGCAATACGCCGAGCCAGCCCGAGGCGGCAGGATCGGCACGCGCACCTGGGTCAAAATTTCGCCAGGCCGGAGTTGCGTGGTCAGCATGTCCACGAAGAAGTCACGCGCGGGTATTGTCCGCGTGCCGGAAGAACTCGCCACCACCATCTCCGCATCCAGTGCGAGTATCGTCGCGGGATAATCCGCCGCGGGGTCTGCGTGGGCCAAACTGCCCCCGATCGTGCCGCGGTTCCGCACTTGCACATCGCCGATGTTTCCCGCCGTCTCCGCCAGCACCGCGCATTTTTTCTGCAGCAACTCCGAGTGCTCGACCTCCACGTGCGTCGTCAGTGCGCCGATGACGATGTGCCCGCCTTCCTCGCGTATGTAACTCATTCCGCGCAAGCGCCCGATATCCACGATGAAGCGCGGGGTCGCCAGGCGCAGCTTCATCAGCGGCAGCAAACTGTGGCCCCCGGCGAGGATTTTGGCCTCGTCGCCGTGGCGCTCGACCAAACGCAGCGCCTCCTCAAGCGTCTTCGGCGCGTGGTATTCGAATGGCGCGGGAATCATCGTGCCCTCCTTCCCTTGCCTTTGGTCTTGCCCTTTGGTTTCGGCTTCGCTTTCGGTTTCGGTTTCGCCTTGGACTTTGGTTTGGCCTTTGCGGCTTTCTTCGCGGGAGCGTGCGCGACTCGCACCGGCGCGCGACGAATCAGCCGCCAGATCCGTTCGCGCTTCATGGGCATGTCCACGTGGCGTACGCCGAAGGGAGCCAGCGCGTCCACGACCGCATTCACCAACGCCGGCGTCGCGCCGATCGTGCCCGCTTCACCCACGCCCTTGAGGCCAAGCGGATTCACGGGCGACGGCGTCACCGTGCGGTCCGTCTCCATCCACGGAATATCGGTCGCGCGCGGAATCGCGTAGTCCATCAATTCGCCGGTGATGAGTTGCCCCTGCTCGTCGTACACCGCTTCCTCGAGCATGGCCTGCCCCACCGCCTGCACGATTCCGCCGTGCACCTGTCCGTCCACGAGCAAGGGGTTCAGCACGTTGCCGCAGTCGTCCACGGCGACGTACTTCGTCAGGCGGACGTCGCCGGTATCTCGATCAATCTCCACCGTGCAGATGTGGGTGCCAAAGGGAAACGTGAAATTCGTCGGCTCGAAAAAGCTCGTCGAATCAAGTCCCGGCTCCACACCCGCCGGCAATGACTTCGCCACATACGCCGCGCCCACCGCTTCTGCGAACGAAATGGACTTCTTGCTGGCCTTTGAGACGACCTTCTTACCCTCGAGAACCAGCTCTCCGGGATCTTCGTCCATCACGTGCCCGGCAATCTTGGCGATTTTGTCCCGCAGCTTGACGAGCGCGTTGTAAACCGCCGTTCCGCCGACTGCGGTGCCGCGGCTGCCGAATGTGCCGATGCCGTAGGGCACGATGGCCGTGTCGCCGTGCACCACGCGCACGTCCTCGGGTTCGAGGCCCAGAATGTCTGCGCCCATCTGCGCGAAGCTGGTCTCCTGCCCTTGCCCGTGCGGAGAAGCGCCCGTTAACACCGTCACTTTGCCGCTGGGCTCGACCCGCACCGTCGCGCTTTCCCATCCGCCCGCGGGCATCGCGCTTGAAGGACCCATCGCGCAGATTTCCACGTAGGTGGACACGCCGATGCCAAC
>JBGQGH010000097.1:0-10311 GCA_041497315.1 Terriglobia bacterium
CGAGACCGAGTAACTGAAGGCCTCGAGCTCTTTGTTTGCGGCTTCGAGTTCCGCGTTGGACCGCGCCAACTCGCTGCGGTGACGTTCCACCATCTCCTCCGCGAGCTTGCGATCGGTGATGTCGGCAACGACGCCCATCATCCGAACGGGCTCGCCCTTTTCGTTTTGAAACACATGACCCTCAGCATTGATCCAATGAATCGATTGGTCGGGCCAGATGACCCGGCATTCGAGACGGAAGCCTCCGGTTGCGCGCGCTTCTTCAATTCGCTTCCGGAGAATGGCCCGGTCATCTGGATGAATGTGAGTGAGGGCAATCTCCACGCCCCAGTGAGGCTGGAGGGAGGAGAAACCGAAGATCTGGTCGTGTCGAAAAGATCGCACAGCGACGTCAGTGATGAGGTCCAGGTCCCAAACCCCCAACTGGGCCGATTCCACCGCCAGTTGCAGCCTCTCCTTGTTCTCCTTGAGCGCCATCTCAACTTTTTTCCGCTGGGTGATATCGAGGATGGTGGCTGAGACCAGCACGCCTTCCTCCGTTTGAATGGGGCCGAGGCTGATTTCCACGGGGAATTCAGTGCCATCTTTGCGCACGCCGAACAGCTCGAGGCTTGCGCCCATGTGTCTCACCTTGGGATCTCCAAAAAAGTGGCCCCGGTGGCCCGGGTGCATGGCACGGAACCGTTCCGGCAGGAGCATCTCGACCTTTTGATTCAACAATTCTGAACGGCCGTAGCCGAACAGCCTCTCAGTTTGCGAGTTGACCAGGACGATGGAGCCTTCACGATTGACAATCAGGAGGGCGTCCGGGGCCGACTCCATCAGGCCTTTGAATTTCTCCTCGGCTCGCTTGCGTTTCTTCATCTCCCGGTAGATGAAGATGCCTGCCGCAATCAGGGAAATGAAGAACAGAAGGTTTCCGATCCCGACGATGGCCCTTACTCTTCGTGAGCTGGCGCTCGCGGCACTCGTGCGCGCTAGCAGAAGGCGTTGCTCTTCCCCTTGCATCTCCGCGATCACCCCGCGGATTTGATCCATCATTTCTTTTCCCTTGCCTGCCTGTATCGCGGCCGCTGCGGCTTTCAATCCCTCCCGCCTGCGAATCTCGATCCACCCTTGTAAATCGGCCAACCTTTTTTCAACGACGGGGTGGAGTCCCTCGAGTGTTCGTTCCTGCTGGGGATTATCGGCTGTCAGCCTGCGGACCTGCTCCATATTGTCATGCGTGCGGTGAACTGCAGACTGGTAGGATTCGAGATAGGCTTCTTTCCCCGTGATGACGTAGCCTCGTTGATTGGTCTCGACGTTGACCAAATCGGTGAGCAGCGCGTCCAGTTTCTCGATAACGAGATACGTGTGCGCGACGCGCCCCTGGTCCTCCATCCTCTGGTGCAGGCGCCGGTAAGAGAGCACAGTGAGGCAGACCAGAATCATGAGCGCGGTACCGAAGGTTGCGATGAGCTTGGTTTTGAAGGTCATCGGGCGCATGTCATCTCACGAGAAAAGACGCGGGAAGCACAGGCTGAGAGAGCGGTCAGACCGAAGCCCGCACAGTTTACGGAAGGGGATAACTATGTTCGCGCGTGAGCACGGGCTCAGTCAAGGTCGCAGGCGGTGGTGGGCATCTAGAAGTAACCCGGGACATGTACATCTCCCCCTGCTGAGCCGTCCGAGAGGCATAGGCGCGATCTCCCGGCGCACGTGCACTTCTTCAATCGCGCGAAATGGTTTTCATGGAGAATTTGCAGTAGTAGTTTGAGAAACTCGACAATTGAAATCCTTCGGGCCGGTTTGATGCACCGGTTCTCTCGATGAAAACCAGGGGCGGAGCCCCTGGTTTTCACCACCTCACTCGGACTCGGTACTTCAGAACCGAAGTGCCGTTCTTTTCCACTGGCACGACGAACTTCGCGGCAAATGCGGCGGTCTTCTCAAACTTGTAACTGGACTGCAGCATCTCCCAATCGCCGCCGATGGGTTCGTTCACTTCCACACTGATGGGCACGTCCTTGTGGTTGCGCAAGGTGATTTCGTACTCCGTTTCGATCACGCGCGAGGAAATCACCTTGTAGTCGGTCTGCTTGCGCTCGGCGATGACGTCGAAGGCCGTGCCGATCTGGAGGCTGATCGTTTCGTCCTTGGGCGTGTGTCCGATGCGGTCTTCGCCGGCGAAGAGCACGCCGCCCTTGGAATCGGCCTGATAGACGCGCACGTTGCCTGCGGGCATGGGCATGCCCAGACCGGATTTCTCTTCGTTCTTGAATTTGTAAAACACGCGGACGGGATCTCTCAGGGGCACGCCGGGGCGCTGCGCGTTGTGGTAGTAATACTGCTGGCCGTCCACTTCGTACACTTTCTGCACCGGAATCCCCGTCCCGTTCAGCAGGTTGATCTGCTTGGTCTCCTTGTCGAAGATGCTGGTGCGTCGGCCGAGAGAGTAGAGGTGATACTCGGAGAAGTTTTCCTGAACGAATCCGCCCGCAGCCGCGGGAGCGTTCATCGCCTTGCGGCTAATTTCCATTGAGTCCAGTTCCTGCCTGATGCGATTGAGATCGCCGGCAACGAGCTGCAGCTTCGCGTTTTTGAAGGCGGTGCCGCTGTTGTTGACGAGCGTGACCCAACCATCGAGGTCGGCGGCCTTATCGTCGCGGCCCACGGTCAGGACGTAATCGGCGTTCCAGGAAAGATTGCTGGCGAGGTACGAGGCTTCGACGCGCTGGCGCCGCGCGCCGGAATTATCGAGCATCCACAGCAGCGTCGGGTGGCTGTAGAGATTCTCGGGGAGCTCGGGAAAGCGCATGCTGTCGTAGGACATTCCCGTGACGATCTCGTTTCCGATTTTCCACACCGGGCCATTGTTGTAGGCGAGCAGCGTGGCCTTCACTTCGTCCCACTTGGTCGTGCCGTTCTCCTGGCGGCCGCGAACGAGTGTGATTTCGCGCCCGACGTATTTCTGCAGGAGTTTTTGCGGATCGAGAAGGTCGTATTCGTAATTCTGCTCGAGCACACTGAGCTTCGAAGGCTCAGTGAGCGAGCGGAAATGGACTGTGGCGGGGTTCACGGTCGCGGCGATGTCCATGAAGCGCAGCCGAAATTGCCCGGTGGGCAATGTGAGTTGCCGGGTGTCGCGCACTAGGGCGATGTTGGAGTTATAGACCGTGACGGCGAGGTCGGTCTGGTCCGCCGCGGTCGTGCCGGGCTGATCGTCGCCGGCCTTCGAAGCAGCGGACTGTTCCTGTGAAGCAAAGACCGAGCCCGGGCGTTGCAGCAGCGCGGGCGCAACAATCAAACAGGCAGCGATGGCCGCGGTCCAAAAGATCCTACCGAGCGACGAGGTGCGCATGGCGTTCCTCCTCAACATTACATCCGGCACTTAGAACGGGGCGCGAGCGTTTTCTTGCAGCTCATCATTTCTTGTAGCTCACCATTGGCACGCACTGCCGGGACGCACTGCGCGCCCTACTGAGGCATCCAGGTCTTTCCCCCATCGGTGGTGACGTACTGCTTCTGGTCTGCGGAGGTAATGATCGCGCGCTGGGCGTCTTCGGCGACGATCCGGGTCCAGTTGAACAGGCCGGGCGACGCAATTTTCTCCCAATGCTCACCATCGGTCGTGCGCAGGATCACGCCCACGGCTCCGGCGACCCAGCAGACTTTCGCCGACGGCGCCGAACCGGATGTCAGGTTGGCCGTGACGCCGCTCGATTGCGTCTGCCATGTCTTGCCTCCGTCCTCCGAGCGCTCGATCTTTCCGGTGAGACCGGCGCGCCAGAGAATCAGCGGATCGGGCGTCGCGATGGTGTGGGGGGTGAACAGCGCTGCCTTCCGGAAAGTTTGTGACGCGGCCGCCCTCTCGCGCAAAGCCAGTCCGCCCGCCATCCCGCTCGCCGGTTCTACCACTTGTACCGTTTGCGAAGATTCTGCCGGGGCCTGTTTCATTTTCTGATCGGCAGAAGGGGTCCCTTGCGGCGTGGGCGCGACAACAACTGTGTTGGCAGCGGCGCCGACCATGCCGGATGGCGTCCCCTGCGATTCCTTTTTTTCTTCCGCAGGCTTTCTCGCCTCGTCACGCTCCGAAGACAAGACTCGAGGAGGCTCGGCGGACGCAGGTGAAACAGGGCCGGGCTTGGGAGGCGGGGCGCTTGAGGCCGCCGCTCCCCCTACAGCGTGGCCTGCCGAATGTGACTTGGACGAGTTGGCTGGTGCGTTAGCGAGGGCGTCGAGTGCCGTCGTTTTCCTCTGTAAAATTTGAGAACGCTCTCTGCTGCGGGGAGGCGGCACTTCAAGGTTTTTCGCGATGCGATCCGCCTCGACCCTCGGAGGAGTCTCGGGCGCTGGTGGTAATGGGGCGGAGGTCGTGGGATTTGATTGAGCCACGCGCACCGCTTCCGGCCGGTGGAATGGCTGGCCGATGGCGAACCACAGCGCCGCAACGGCGGCGAGGCTGACTGCAGGAGTGAACCATCGCCAGTGGAGTGTGAACCAGGACGTTCTCGCGGCTGTCGTTGCTGCTGGAGCGTGCAGTGCAGGCGCTCTCGCGGTTTCGAGGTCTCTCGCCGCGTGAGGTCTCGCCGCAGGCATGGCAGACGCGGCGGCCATCACAAATTCTTCTGCGAGCGCCGGTTCGAGCGCTGTCGCCGCGAGCGCAGCCAGCACTTCCTGGCAGGGCGCGCACTCGGAGAGGTGCGCTTCGAAATTTTCCTTTTCCACTAGACTGAGAGTTTGCTCCAGGTACGCCGCGTGCAGATCCGGCGCAGGGCAAGCCTCACCGCCGGGCCGGCTGGTTCGGCGCAGTGCCTGGCCGAGCATCTTCTCGATCGCTTGCTGCTGGACCTTTTCCCGGTCTTGTGCGTCCATGGCCGCTACTCTCCTAAGTTAGAACGGATTCGCCCACAATTCTTGCATTCACAGCGAAGTTCTTTCGCGCCAGCCGCTTTTCTTTTCATTTCTTCTCCCGCATCCTGCGAGGTGATTGCTCCTCTGCTTTTCCGGGCTCACGAACGCCCAGGGCTTGAGTCAAATCGAGCGGCCAATCTCCAAGCGCGTAGGAGAAGCACAGATCGATTTGCGCGTCGCTCAATCCGCGCGCCGCCGCGCCGTCGTGGGCCGCGCTACCAGCGCGCAGGCGTTTCACGGTAGCTTCGCGCAAGGCCCGGCGAATGCGTTCGAGGTGGCGCGAGACCGTGGCCTCGTGCTCGCCTAGGATACGACCGATTTCCGCCAGTGTGCGCTGGTGGAAGTAGTAGTAAGAGAGCCGCAGGCGATCGCGGGGCTCAAGGGCGGCCAGGGAATCGTGGAGCGCCGCTTCGAGCAGGGCCAGATAGCGCGCGCGATCGGGATCGAGCGGCTCGGGCGTATTCGGGCCGCGATTTGCCGGGATTTCGCGCGGCCCGCGGCCATTTGTAGTTTCGTCGAGAGAATCGGTGCGGCGCGCTGCGCGGATGGCGTCCACATGCCGCTGCGCCAGCACCGCGCGCAGCCAGGTGGTGAGTTTGCTGCGCCCATGGAAATAATTGAAGAGCGAACGGCGCCCGGCGGCCGATTCGCTTAGTCCGTAGAGGTCGGCGTACAGCGAATCGGCGAGCTCGCGCGCCCGGGCCTCTCCCCCGCGGCTACCGACCATAGCGCGCGCGGCGCGATAGAGTTCTTCGCGGTACTGCGCCATGAAAAATTCCCACGCAGGTTCGGCACCTTCGCTGCAGGCACAGGCCAGCGCCAAGTCCTCAAGGTGGAGCGATTCCAGATAGCGCGCCAAATTTTCCGGCGAGGGAAGGCCGCTCCGAAAGCGGCTGGCCGCGCTGCGCCGCAGCGTCCTGGCAAAGCACTCGGGGGCGAGCGACCAGCGATCGGCTCCGGCGCGGACGTAGAGCCGGGCCACGAGCGGTTCGCTCGCCGAGAGGAGCGATTCCATCCCGCGTCCAACTTCGGCCGGCGACTTTGGAGATTCAGGAGGCATGAAGGGCGTTGTGCGTTTCAGGTCAAGTATCAGTTCAACAGGAGGCGCGGGCCTCAGATCTGGGGTCCATCATAGCCGACCTCAATCTTGATGGCACGCACGCCACTCTTCCTGGTTAGATGCGCCGCGCATGGCGCGCGGGCTTCCCGCCGGGCGGCTCGGGCAGCGTTGCACGTCCTGACCTTTTCGCGAAAACTTTACATTCCCCCACCTTGTGGATACCATCCGCCGCATGCGCGCAAAAATAATTCTTCTCGCTCCGGTCGTGGCTATTTTCGCATGGCTGCTTTGGGCGGGCTCGGCCGTCGCACAGACGGTCCCCACGCCGGAATCCGTCTTAGGCCACAAACCGGGCGACGATTTTTATCTCGCCAGCTACTCCGAAACCCGCGACTACCTTCACAAGCTGGCGGCCACCTCGAATCGCATCAAGATCATCAATGTAGGCAAGACGACGCGCGGCCTGGACTGGGAAATCGCGCTGATCTCCTCTCCGCAGAATCTCGCGCAGCTCGATAAATACAAAGACATCTCGCACCGGCTTGCTTTAGGCCGCGGCCTCGACGATGCGTCCGCCAAGGCGCTGGCGCACGAAGGAAAAGCCATCGTGCACATTGACGGCGGCTTGCACTCCACCGAAGTGGCCGGAGCGCAGCAGTCCATCGCACTGGCTTACAAACTGGTGGCCACGCAGGGCGATCCCGAAGTCGATGCCATCCTCGATAACGTCATCCTTATGCTGTGGACGACGCTCAATCCCGACGGGCAGGATGAAGTTTCCAATTGGTACCGCCGAAATGTGGGAACGTCGTATGAAGTCAGCCCGCTGCCGGACCTGTATCAGGAGTACGTCGGCCACGACAACAACCGAGACGGCTACATGAACAACATGCTCGAGTCGCAGGAAGTGACGCGGACCGAACTGGAGTGGGCCCCGGTTGTTTTCTATTGCCATCACCAGACGGCGCCGTTTCCCGCGCGCATTTTTATTCCGCCGTTCACGGAGCCGATTTCTTCGAACATCAATCCGCTCATGCTGCGCTGGCTGAACGTGCTGGGCATCAATATGGCCGCGTACCTCGACGAGCACCAGATGCCCGGCGCGATTCATCGCACGGGGTTCGACAACTGGTATCCGGGATTTCTCGACTTCACGCACATTTTTCGCAACAGCATTTCCTTTTTCACGGAAACCGCGTTGTATCAATACGCGACTCCACGGTTCTACACGGTGAACGAGTTTCCCCAGGATCGGCAGGGTCTGCGGTCCGAGAATCTTTACAGCAGCCCGTGGAAGGGCGGCTGGTGGCGGCTGGGCGATGCCGTGCGCTACATGCTGGGTGCTTCGATGGCCGTGCTGGATACCTCGGCGAAATACCGCGAAGTGCTGCTCTACAACCGCTATCAGGCCGCGCGCGACAATATGGAGCGGTTCCGCAAAGAACCGCCTTTCGCGTATGTGATCTCTTCCGAACAGCGCGATTTGCCCACCGCCGCGACTCTGGTCGAAAAGCTGCTCATCAACGGCATTGAAGTTCACCAAGCCGCGCAGCCATTTGCGGCGAACGGCCGCCAGTATGCCGCGGGTTCCTGGGTGATCCTGATGGAGCAGCCGTACGCGCCGCTGGTGAAAGAGCTATTCGAACCGCAACACTATCCGGAACTGCGCGAATCGCCGAACGGGCCGCCCATCCGGCCGTATGATGTCGCGGGCTGGACGCTGCCGATGCAGATGGGAGTGGAAGCGGACGCCGTCCTCCAGCCGGTGAGCGCGGCGCAGCGCGCCGGGCTGCGGCAAATCGAACAGTTCGTGCCGCCGGCGGGCGGCATCGAAGGGACGGGCTCTGTTTTTGTGATCAGCCATCGCGCGAACAACAGCTTCAAGGCCATCCATGAGGTTTTGTCGGCCGGAGGCCAAGTTGGATTTGCGGGAGCGGAAGCTTCGGCGACTGACCGCACCGAAGCGGGGGCAATCGTCGTCTCTGGAATCGAGCGCGGGCCAATGGCGGAAATCGCAAAGAAGAATTCACTCAGCGTGCGAGCCATGGCCAGCGCGCCGCAGGGAGTGATCTCGACAAAAAAGCCGCGCGTGGGTCTGTACCGCTCGTGGGTACCGATGATTGATGAAGGCTGGACGCGGTGGATTCTGGAGAACTACGGGTTCGCTCCGGTGACTTTGCGCAATGGCGACATCCAGGCCGGTCACCTGCGCGAGCACTTCGACGCCATCATTTTTCCAGATTCCTCGCCGCGGACGATTCTGAACGGTTTTGCGCCGGGCACGATACTCGGCGAATACGCTGGCGGGCTCGGTGATTCGGGAGTGGACGCGTTGCGCGAGTTCGTCCGCAGCGGAGGCACGCTGATTGCGTTCAACAATGCTTCGCTGATGGCCATCGACGCGTTCAAGTTGCCGGTGAACAATGTTCTCGCGAATCTCAAGCCCGAGGAGTTCTATTGTTCCGGCTCCCTCTTGCGCATCACTTTAGGTGATTTGAGTTTGCCTGCGCTCTGGGGAATGCCGCGCGAAGCCGCGGCCATGTTTGAGCTGGGGCCGGCGTTCGAAGCCAAGCCGGGGTTTGTGGGGAAGGTGCTGGCCACTTATCCTGAGGACCGCAATCCGCTGGAGAGCGGTTATCTGCTGCATCCCGAGCGCATTCAGGGAAAAGCGGCGGCGATGGAAGTGTCCTACGGCGATGGGCGCATTTTTCTTTTTGGTTTCAAGCCGCAGTGGCGCGGACAATCGCACGGCACTTACAAACTGGTTTTCAACGCGATTTACGATTCACCGAGCCTGTCCAAGCCAACTTCATTTCCGAAGCCGGCTCAGCCCGCGGCTGCGACGCCGGAAAAGCCTGCGAGTGCGACCAAGCCGAATCCGTAGAGCGTTGCCGGCGCGAGATGTTTAGAAAGTTGCCCGGTGCACGCGCTACGGCGCCTTCGGGTACCACTCCAGGAGTCGCACTTCGATCCCCGTGCCTGCCAGGCCCTTTTCAAACACGCTGAGGTCGGAGCCGCGATTGTGGTAGGGGATGACTACCTTGGGATGAAAGGCCTTCACAGCGTCGGCGGCTTCATCGGGCGGCATGGTGTAAGGCAAATTCATGCACACGAAGGCGACGTCGATATTTTTTAGGGCGCGCATTTCGGGGACGCCCTCGGTATCGCCGGAAAAATAGAAACGCTTGCCGCCGTAGGTGAGGATGTAGCCGTTGCCGCGCCCCTTATCGTGATAAAGCTTGCCCGGCGCTGGGCCGCGCGTGAGGTTGTACATGGGGATGGCTTCGATGGTCCAGCCGCCCCACGTTTTGGTTTCGCCGTTGGAGATTTTGTTGGCTGTGCTCACGGTCGCGGCCACGGCGGACGGAGCCCAGATTTCAGTGCCGGACTTGCTCACCGCGGCGATGGTCGCCGAGTCCATGTGGTCGCCGTGGACGTCGGTAATAAGGATGAGGTCGGCGGGAGGGAGTCCGGCGAAGTTTCCCGGCTTGGCGGGGTCCACGTAGATGGTTTTGCCGCCGGCTTCAATGGTCAAGCTGGCATGCCAGATCGGCGTGATTTTGACCGGACCGGCGGAGGTTGAAAACGTTTGCGACGGGCGCGCAGTCTGTGGTTGTCCGCCTGTGCCGGCTTGTGCCGAAAATGCGAAAGCCGCGCAAACAGCGAAACTCAGCAGGAATCTCATCTCGAATCTCCCCTCCCTCTCTGTTTTTCCAACTCGCGGCGATGCTAGCACGCGGGGTACAGGCCTGCATAGCTTGCCACAGGGTGTAACGATTCCACCGATGGTCGCGTCTTCCAATTGTGGGTCCGGCGAGGCCGCGGCCCTGGTTTTCTTTTGCAAGGGGAGTGGAGTATTATCGGCCTGCGTTCGATCAATCAAGTTGGGGTTTCCATGTCGCCGATCCCCGCACGGAAAACATCCGGCTCGCACGAATCGATTTCTTCACCCAGTCAAGAACCAATCTATCGGCAGTATGTGAGAAGGCCTCGGAGGTGCCTGCATGGCCAAACGCGATGAACCGCGCGATGAAAAGCGCAAAGGTGCGGGGCTAGACCCCGAATTGACGAAGAAAGGTGAGCGCGGCATAGGCCGGCGCGCGTTCGTCAAGCTGGTCGGCGGTGCCGGCGCGGCCGTCACCGCCGGAGTGCTGTCCGGCGAGAAACTTTTGGCCGAGACGCCCGAGCCGCAGGCAGCGGGCGTGCCCATGGGCAAAGTGGTTGGACCGGGCCCCGTACCGCTCACGCTGCGCATCAATGGCGCGGCAAAAAATGTGACGCTCGAGCCGCGCGTGACGCTGCTGGACGCGCTGCGCGATTACCTGGACATGACCGGTGCGAAAGATGTTTGCGAC
>JBGQGH010000098.1:0-10082 GCA_041497315.1 Terriglobia bacterium
GGGCCTCGCGCGGCCAAGCCAACCCGCAAACCGTGAATGGCACATTGAAGCGCCTGCTGTCCTGACGCAGCGCTCCTAGCTCTGATGCCATCTCAAACGCCCGATTCACTGCTGAAACGCATCATGGAGACGTACGGCCGGGCGTGGGAAACGCGCGACGCTGATCTGGTGCTCTCCGTTTTCACCGAGGACGCCACGTATCAGGAGAACCCGTTCAGCGAACCGATGGCCGGGCATGGGGCGATCCGGAATTATTGGAAACAAGCCACCGGGCCACACCGCGACGTCAAATTCCAATGGGAGCACACCGGCTCTTCCGGCAAGCTGCACTTCATCGAGTGGGCGTGCACGTTCACTCGACTGGATGCCAAAGGCCGCATCGAGATCCGCGGCATCATGTTGATTGAGCTTCGGGGCGAACGCATTTTTCGCTTCCGGGAATACTGGGTCCGGCAGCAGAATAGACCGCAGATTTAAGAGGGAGACATCGTTGAAAGAAGGCGACAAAGCGCCGGAGTTTCGCCTGCCCGCCCAGGATGGCAAGCCCATCGCGCTTGCCGACCTACGCGGCAAGTGGGTGGTGCTTTATTTCTTTCCGAAGGCGCTGACGCCGGGTTGAACGACAGAAGCGTCCGAGTTTCGTGACGCGAAATCCAAATTCGACAAGGCGGGCGCGGTCATCCTGGGGTTCAGCGCGGACAGCGTGGAGACACAGGCCAAGTTCGCGGCCAAGCACAAGATCAATTTTCCGCTGCTGAGCGACCCTGAGTTCACGGCCATCGAAGCCTACGGCGCGCGGCGAATGAAGAGTTTTCTGGGGAAATCTTTCCTGGGAATTGTGCGCAGTACGTTCCTGATCGGGCCGGACGGCAAGATCCGCAAGATCTGGGACAAGGTGAACCCGAAAGGCCATGCGGCGCAGGTGCTCGAAGCGATCCAGAACGCCGCGTAGACCGCAGTCTTCCAAAAAAAAGAAGGGGCGTCCACTGTATTGGACGCCCCTTCGCATTCCGTAGTACTCCTCCGAAATCGCTACTTCACTGTCAGAGCGGACTTCAGCGTAAACCGTAGCTTGGTTTCCGCGGGAAAGGTGATGTCTTTCTTGCCCGTCGCTGCAGCACCCGCTGTTCCGGCGCCCGCGCCAGCCGCCGCGCCGATGGCCGCGCCTTTTCCGCCTCCGGCAATGCCTCCGATCACGGCGCCCAGAGCAGAGCCGCCGCCGATGGCGATGATGTTGCGCTTGTTGTGCGACCCTCCGGTCTGTCCGGACCAGCGCGCGCTCGGGGTGACCGTTTTCCCGTTAGCTGTGATGGAGTCGATCTTCAGCCAAAGTTTCGCGGGGGTGGAAAGCCTTCCT
Source organism: Terriglobia bacterium (assembly GCA_041497315.1). Lineage (GTDB taxonomy): Bacteria > Acidobacteriota > Terriglobia > Acidiferrales > UBA7541 > JBGQGH01. Next base: position 1,358 of record JBGQGH010000098.1, read on the forward strand.
GAAGCCTGAACGCTGGCCACCGAAAGTTTGACTTTCGATCCCTTCGGGATCACGGTTTTTCCGCCGACAACAACATTTTCAGCGATGCTGCCGGGCAAGGACTGCCCCACACGGGTGTCTTTCGAACTCACCGACTGATCGAGGGTGACGACGATCGCGGTTTCCGCCGGCACGGTCTGTGCGTGGAGCGATACGGCAGCGCTCGCCGCCAGGAACACCACGAATAACATTAAGGACTTTCGGCGCATTCTCTTCCCTCCCTTTGGCTGGGCCAAGACTCTTGAAGTCATCTTATCAGAGGCGTGCCGGCGCTCAGCAAGCGAAAATATCAGAGCGAGATCCGGAACTCGCCGCCGCCGGAGGCCGCCTCCTCGATCAACAGATTGTCGATCAGGCGCGTGGAGCCGACAAACACCGCGAGCAAGGCGAGACACGAACGCCGCAAGCGCGTCACGACTTCGAACGTATCCGCATCCACGATTTCCGCGTAGTCGAGCGAGGCCAGCGTCTCCGCGGCGATGATCTGACGCATCATCGCGGAGAGATGCAGCGCGTCGCGTTCGCCAGCGATAATTTTCGATCGTGCGACATCGAGCGCGCGGGAAAGCACGGTCGCGGCGCGGCGCTCTTCGGGAGAGAGGTAGGCGTTGCGAGAGGACAGGGCCAGCCCATCGGCCTCTCGGACGATGGGGCACACAACGATCTCGGCATCGAAGTTCAAGTCCCGCGCCATCTGCTTGATGATGCGGGCCTGCTGCGCGTCTTTCCGGCCGAAATAGGCGAAGTGCGGCTGGACGATTTCGAATAGTTTGGCGACCACGGTGGCGACGCCGCTGAAATGTCCCGGGCGCGAGCGCCCTTCGAGGCGCTCGCTCAGGCCCTCGACAACGACTGACGTGCGGAAGCCATCGGGATACATCTCCGCCGGAGGCGGCGCGAAAACGTAATCCACGCCCAGGCCTTCCAGTCGTGCACGGTCGGCCTGAAGAGTGCGGGGATACTTCTGGAAATCCTCGCCCGGGCCGAATTGTTTAGGGTTCACGAAAATTGAAACGGCCACAGGGCTGCACTGCTGCGCCGCGGCGCGGAGAAGGGAGAGATGGCCCTCGTGCAGCGCCCCCATGGTGGGCACGAAGCCAATCAAGCGGCCTTCGGCGCGCGCCTGGCGCGTCACCTGCTTCATCCATTCAATCGTGTGGATCGTTTCCATTTGGCCGAGCGGCGCTGGATGTCACCCTACATGAGCGGCAGGCCGGCGCGCTCGCGGAAGAAATAGGTCAAGTCGCTCGAAAAAGTTTCCGCGCCCAATTGCCGCAGCATCGTGTTCACCTGGCCGCGATGGTAGGTGTCGTGATTCACCAGATGGCGGAGCGACACCCAGAGCGGATTGGAACATCCCAGGCTGGCGAAGGTGCGGTACTCATGCAGCCCCTGAAGTGAATCCGAAGAACAGCCGCCGACAAAATTTTGCAATCCCTCGGTCAAACCCGCATTGCGCGCCCGAAGCTCCTGCACTCCCAGATTGTTCAAATCGGGAGGAAACGCGTTGGGCATGCGGCCGTGGAATCGCTCCAGCCAGACCCATTGCCCGGCACAGATGTGAGTCAAGGTGGCCTGCACGGAAGGAAAACTCGAGCCCAGGTCGCGCGAGAACTGTTCCGGATTCAGGCGCGCGCAGGCATCGAACATCCGGCGGTTGGCCCACTCCTCATAGTCATAGAGCAAGTGCAGGGTTTCGGGATCGATGCGGGCACCGGGGAATGTGTCAGCCTTCTCCCGGTAGAAATAAATCAGATCGAGCGTGGCGGCCTTCGCGCCGAGTTGGCGCAGCATCGTGGTCACCTGGCCGCGGTGATAGGTGCCGTGATTCGCCAGGTGCTGCAGCAACTCCGACATCCGATTCGAGTACGGCGTGCCTCGCGTGTTGCGGTAATCGAGCACACGGTCGAGGTCCGCCTGGAAGAGGCCTGCGATCAAATCCGATAGATCGCGTTCAATCTGTGCCCATTTTGCCCGGAGGCTGGCTAGCTCCGGGTATTCGTTGCTCGGCGGAAGTTTTTCGGGCGAGCGGTTTCGAAACCGTTCGAGATACAACCATTCTCCTCCGGCGATGTGCGCAAGCGTGTCGCGTACGGAGGGAAAACTCGAGCGAAGGTCGCGCGTGAATTGTTCTGCGGAGAGCGCCTGGCAGGCATCCAAAAGGCGGTGGTTCGCCCAAGTGTTGTAGTCGAAGAGCAATCGGAAGTACTCGGGATTCATCTCGGCCCCTCGTGCACTCGAATCACGCGTAGACAATCCTCTTTCGCGAACAAAATGTTGGTTTACCCCGAGGATCAGCGGCGGACGCGCTCCCGCAGCGAATCGCGGGCCTCGGCCGGCAGGTGATACGACTCGGCATCGGACGGGAAGCGGCCGGTGCGAACGTCGTCGCAATATTCGGTGACCGCGCGCGTGATCTCGGCGGAAAGATCGGCGTAACGCCGCGCGAACTTCGGCGTTGCTCCCTGCGTCAGGCCAAGCATGTCGTGCAAGACCAGCACCTGGCCGTCACAATCCGGTCCGGCTCCGATCCCGATCGTGGGGATACGCAGTTCCTGCGTGATGCGCGCAGCCACTTCGCGCGGGACCGATTCCAGCACGATGGAGAATGCTCCGGCAGCCTCGACGGCACGCGCGTCGCGCATCAGGTGCTCCGCGGCGTCCGGAGTTTTCCCCTGAACCTTGAATCCGCCGAGCGCATGGAGCGACTGCGGCGTCAGGCCGACGTGACCCATGACCGGGATTTCGGCTTCCACGAGGCGCGCGATCAGCTCAAGCCGGCGTTCGCCCCCTTCGACCTTCACGGCCGCCGCGCCGCCCTCCTTGACGAAGCGGATGGCGTGGCGCAGGGACTCGCTGATCTCGGTGTGATAGCTGCCGTACGGCATGTCCGCGACGACCAGCGCGTGCCGCGTGCCGCGGTGCACAGCGCGCGTGTGGTGCAGCATCTCTTCCATGGTCACCGGTAAGGTGTTCTCGTAGCCAAGAACAACCATGCCGAGCGAATCGCCGACCAATAGAATCTCCACGCCCGCTTCATCGAGCAGGCGAGCGGTGGGATAGTCATAGGCCGTGAGACACGTGATCTTCGACGAGGTAACTCCGGTTTCCGAAGCCAAGCGGGACTTGCGGTTGCGGATGTCGGGCACGGTTACTTTGCCGTTGCCCGCACCAAGTGCGGCGCTCATAACCACCTCCGGTACCGTTCCCGATTCATCGGGATACAGCCCTTCAAACGCGATTGTAGCAGATTAGGGAGACAGCGGGGTAAATATTGAGTTTTAGTCGTTCAGCGGCATCAACCCACGAGACGACACGGAGTCCCCGGCGTTCAGGCGTGGGCCACGGGCGTAGGCACTCGCGGCTCGACTCCCTGCCATCCCACCGGATGGCCCTGAATCGCCCACGTCAGCGCGCGGAAGAGCACCACGTACATCATCTGCCGATAGTAGAAGCGCTGGATCAGGAGCGGCCAGAGCAGCGACCATTCCTCGTGTTTCTCAAGCGCGAAGGCGATGATGCAAGTCAGGAAATCAATCAGCATGAAGCCGAGGAAGAAGATCAGCGAGCGCTGCACGTCTTCCGCGGTCCATACCTGAAGGAAGTGCGTGCTTCGGAACTGCGTGAGTCCCCACATCGCGAGAGACCCGACGAACATCAGGTCGATGATCGGCGAGACCAGCGGCAGTACGATTTGGAATAGGAACACGTTTGGAAGCGCGATCCAGCCTAGCGTGCCGTAACGAGGGCGACCGAGCGTGTCGCGGTGCTTCCACACTGATTGCAGGGTGCCGTAGGTCCAGCGAAAACGCTGCCGCACCAATGCCGCCGCGGTTTCCGGCGCCTGTGTGTAGCCGATGGCCTCTTCGTCGTAGAGGATGCGCCAGCCCGCGCGGCGAATGGCGATGGTGAGGTCGGTATCCTCCGCGACTGTATCCGCGGAGAAGCCTCCGCAATCGTGAATGGCCTTGGCGCGCCAGGCGCTGACGGCGCCGGGCACCACGATGATGCAGTTCAGCAGGTCAAACGCGCGCTTCTCCAAATTCTGGCTGGTGATGTACTCGAGCGCCTGCCAGCGCGTCAGCCACCGGTCGCGGTTGCCCACTTTGATGTTACCGGCCACGGCGCCGACGCGCGAATCGGCGAAGTGGCGGACGAGCTTCCGGACCGCATCCGGCTCGATCTCCGTATCCGCGTCGATGGTGACGACAATTTCTCCCGCGGCTTCCATGAGGGCGCGGCCGAGAGCGGCGGGCTTGCCCCGGTTTGGCTGCGTGATGATCCGCACGCGCGGGTTGCCGCCGAAATGGTGATCCAGCAGTTCGCCTGTTGCATCCGAGGAGCCGTCGTTCACCACAACAACCTCGATTTTCGGGTAGTCCGAGGCCAGCGCCGCACTCACTGTCGCAATGATGACGTCTTCTTCGTTATAGGCCGGGATCAGGACGCTCACGCCCGGCTGGTAATCGGGATGATCGTGCGGCGCGGAGCGCAGCTTTTCGATCAGCGCCAGCAGTCCGATCACCAACGCGCGGCCGCTGACCAAGATGATGCCAGCGATGAAGATCCAGGCGATGCCCAGGCGCAGCCAGTGCGAAAGATCAAAGATGAAACCGTCCGCCCGGGCAAAAAATCGCTCGCGGCCATTGAGAGGCGGCATCACCTGCGTTCGCGTCTGCCCCACCAGCGCCGCAACCGGCACGATTTCAAATCCCGCCGCCCGCAGCCGATCGATGATCGCCGGCAGAGCTTCGAGGGTGCGGTGGCGGTCGCCGCCACCGTCATGCAGAAGGACGATATTGCCGCGGCCGGCGATGGCCTGTTCCACTACGCGGTCCGCGAGCACTTGGGGTGCAGCCGGCGGCGCGCCATCGGGTTCTCCCCAGTCGTGCGGATCGATCTGCGCGCCGATCAGCATGTACCCCAGGCTCTGGGGAATCGGCAGCAGCGCCACTTCGTCGGCCGTTTCCGGCTGATGGTCGATGCCGTAGGGCGGGCGGAAGAGGAGCGTCTTAATGCCCAGCGTGCTTTCGAAAAGCTGCTGAGTCAAGTTCAGTTGGAGTTCGAGATTGCGCCGGGCGCCAGCCACGTCGTCGATGTGAGGGTGCGTAAATGTATGGTTTCCGATTTCGTGACCGTCGGCGTACTCCCGTTTGAGGATTTCCGGCAGCTTGTTGGCCTGCTCCCCTACCACAAAAAATGTTGCGGGAGCGTTCTTCGATTTCAAGACGTCAAGAATGGCAGACGTCCAGCGCGGATCGGGCCCGTCGTCGAAGGTCAGCGCCACCTTGTGCGGCTGGGCTCCGATTGCCTCGATGTGATAGGACAGCGGGTATTCGAGGACGCTCTCATCAACAATCCTGTCGGTCGCGGAATCGTATCGGAAAGTGCGGCGGCCGCTCTTGGGCGTGGCGGTGATCCGCCAGATGTCTCCCGCGCCGTCGGTGATCAAGTCGGGGCCTGGAGGAATCACTTCGAGCTTTGCCCGCGCCGCGTCATCGGCATTGATGCTGTCCCAAATGGGCCACATGGAGCCGTCCGCCGTGCCCAGGCGCCAAACCGCCATGCCGCGCACTCCCGCTCGCTCGCTGGCGCGGAGTTGGTTGTAAGCAGTGACGCCATCCAGCATCCATACGCGGTGGATCCTGTTTTGCTCGTCGGAATAGGAGTAGTGGGGATTCAGAGAATCGAGGTCGAATTCGACCTGCGCTTCCGATTCATAAGCCGTCAACCAGGCCTGTTGCGTGGTGTACTCGGTCGCAAGTCTTCGGGGCGAGCCCTTCGAAGTTTCCGTCCAGTCGTACGCGTAATTCGCAATCCCCATCATCAGTTTATCCGGCGGCACGAGTTTCAAGATGTTGTCGAGATTGCGGACGAACCAGTCCTGGCTGGCGATCGGGCCCGGCCTGGAACTCTGCCAGTGCTCGTCGTAATTCATCAGGATGACGGCGTCGCAACTCTTGGCGATGCTGGCGTAGTCGTAGACCCAATCGGCGGCGGGGAGCGCCACCATCAGCTTGATGCCAGCTCCTCGCGTACCTGCGCCCAACTCGGCGATGAATTCGCGGAAATCCCTTTGACTTTTGTCGGGCACTAACTCGAAGTCAACAGCGATCCCGACCTGATCATGCTCGACCGCGTACCGCGTCAGGCTGTCAATCAAGCGCGCCCGGGATTCCGGCCGCGCCAGCATCTCCGCCATTTCCGGCACGCGCCAGGTGGTGCCGTCGTAGTTTTGCACCACGGACATCACGGCCGGGAGCTCCGATTGTTTGTCTTTGTGCGAAGCTTGCGCTTGAACCTCTTTCATCCAAGCGTAGAGTCTCTGGATGTCGTTGGCTTCGTCCAGCCGGCCGTCAGCGGAAACCGCACCGAGCGACACGGGCATGAGGACATCGAGATCTTTGTAGTGCCGCTGGAGGGAGGCCATGCTGGCCGGGTCCCAAGCCACGAAAAACCCCGCGCGAATGGGGTCGTATTTCTCCGGCACTTTCCCCAAGGCCTCCACTCGGCGCGTGCGGCCCTTGCGCACAGGCAGCAGCTTCGGGCGGGCGTCCTGCCGCAGCGCGTGAACCGTGGGCTTGGCCGCGGGCAGCAGTACTTCCGGCAGGTTTGGTTTCTTCACTACATTGATGAAGAAAGTGACCAGCAGCACCGCGAACAGGCCGCCGCTGACCTCCAGCACGCGGCGCGTCACCCACCAGCGTTTGCGTCCTTCGTCGTAGAAAATGGGCTTGCGTTCTTGCATGGCCTCAGTCCAAGCTAGCCGCCCGGCTGGTGTGTGTCAATGATGTGACCCGCGACATGTTTTATCTCACTGATCGCCTGCGCAAACATCTCCCCTGGGCCCTGCTGGCCGGAGCTGCTCTGCGGCTCTTTTTCGTTTGGCGCTTCCCCGCTACCGCCGGAGATACCGACGTCTACGCTCAGTTCGCGCGGAATTGGCTGGATCACGGAGTGTACGGCCTCACGATCAACGGGCAGGCAGCCCCTGCGGATCTCCGGACGCCAGGCTATCCGGCGTTCCTCGCTCTAGTTTACCTCTTTCTTGGACGCGGATGGCAGGCCGTACTGTTGGCTCAGGTTGTTCTCGATCTCGGCACCTGCGTGCTGACGGCGGCGCTTGCCGCTGCCCTTGTCCCCGCTGAGTCGCGCTCTCGCATCGGTGTTCCGGCCCTGTGGCTCGCCGCCTTGTGTCCGTTCGTCGCCAACTATTGCGCAGTGCCTCTCTCTGAGGTCTTGACCACTTTCCTGACCACCGCCGCTTTGCTGTGGCTGATCAAATCCATCCGCACCTCGGACTCAGAGGCAGTCCTCCAGGAACATCGCCGCCGCGCGTGGATCCATTGGCTGGTCGCCGGGATTCTGGTGGGCCTGGGAACCCTTGTCCGGCCGGAAACACCTCTGCTCCTCGTCGCGGCAGCAATTGTCCTGCTCGTTCACTGGCGTCGGCGAGTGAATTGGCCGAAGTTGGTGCGCGCAGGCGTACTGCTAGCTGTGGGGTTGGTTCTGCCTCTGCTTCCGTGGGGCGCGCGCAACTGGGTGAGATTTCATCACCTGCAGGTCCTGGCCGCACGCTATGCGCAAATGCCCGGAGAGTTCGTGCCCACCGGGTTTTACTCCTGGACGAAGACCTGGCTCTGGCGATTCCGCGACGTCTACGCTGTTTTTTGGAAATATGACGAAGAGCCGCTTGCGATCGAAAACTTTCCAGCCTACGCGTTTGACACTCCCGAAGAGCGCGCACGAGTCGCTGCGCTGCTCACGGAGTACAACGAAATTGTAACTGCCACGCCCGAGTTTGACCGAGTTTTCGCGCAACTTGCGGCCGAGCGCACCGCGCGCCAACCTCTGCGAACCTATCTTTGGGTGCCGCTTCGCCGGAGTTTCGCGATCTGGTTCACGCCACGCATCGAGTTGCTGCCGTTCAGCGGCCACTTATGGCCGCTCTACAAGCAGTGGGACGAGGATCGGCTGGATTTCTGTGTCACCATGTTTTTCGGGCTCATCAATCTCGTCTACGTCAGCCTGGCAATTCTTGGTCTCCGCCAGGCACTGCGGCTCTGGAAAGCTACGGATGCTAGCTTTCGAGTTGGCCTTGCGCTCCTGATCGCCTATTTGCTCCTCCGCACCGCGTTCCTCACCCAAGTGGAATCTCCCGAGCCACGCTACGTCGTGGAGTGCTTCCCGATCCTGTGCGTACTGGGAGCACTTGCGTGGCTGAGGCCCGCGCAAAAGGGCGCATAGATGAAGGCTTGTCGAGTCGTTTGAATCCGGGCAATTAGTCCACCCAGTCGGCCACAAAAATATTTGTCTCGCCCTGGGCTTTCTGATTCCGATTCGACGCCCAAACCAGTTTCTTCCCGTCGGATGAAAACATGGGGAAGGCGTCAAAGAGCGGATGGTAGGTAATCCGTTCGAGGCCGGTTCCGTCCTCATTGATGATGTAGAGGTCAAAATTCCTCCCACCGGGGTCGTTCATGTTTGAGGCGAAAATGATGCGTTTGCCATCGGGATGGAAGAATGGGGCAAAATTGGCCGCTCCGTTGTGCGTGACCTGCTTTTTGTGTGATCCGTCCGCGTCCATGACGAAAAGTTCGAAACGCCGCGGCCGGAGCATGCCCGTCTTGAGCAATTCCTGATAATCGGCGGTTTCTTCGGGCGTCTCCGGATGATAGGCGCGATA